>NZ_BAAGYN010000002.1:0-522592 GCF_054779295.1 Phycicoccus ginsengisoli | reverse complement strand
CTCCTCCACACCTGTCGGATAGGCCGGGCAAGGCCACTTCCTCGTCCGGTAACCCACGAACATGTGTCAGCGAGGCCCCGGCCCGCAACCAACCCTCACACCGAGGGCGTCACGTCATACCGTCTGAACCGCCACCCGACCGACACGGAAGCGACACCGGAACCGAGACCGGACCCGACCGGCGCGACGCGCCCGGTGGGACCGGTCACCACGGCACAGCCGCGACGCCTAGACTGACCGCACCACGCACCACACCACGCCGGGGAGCCGGCTGAAGGGACTTGACCACCATGGGACGCGGACTGTTCGAGGGATGGCACCTGATCATCCTGATCGTGTTGCTCATCGTGCTCTTCGGCTTCCGGCGCCTCCCGGACGCCGCCCGGTCGATCGGGCGCTCGATGCGGATCTTCAAGTCCGAGGTCGAGGAGATGAAGAACGACGGCAAGGGCGGCAAGAGCGCCGCGAGCCGGGACACCGTCAAGGGCGAGACGGTGCCCGGGACCGAGTCCGACGCGGCAGGCACGACGCCGGTTCATGAGGACAACTCGCCGCGCACGGACAACTCCACCGGCGCAGCCTGACCTCGATCCCCACCCTGCCCCCCATGGCGTTCCGCCGTGCCCGAAACCCCGACGGGCGGATGTCGCTGGGCGACCACCTGCGCGAGCTGCGCCGCCGGGTCGTGGTCTCGGCGGTCGCCGTGCTGGTGCTGGCGGTGCTCGGCTGGATCTTCTACCCCGACATCTACGACCGGCTCGCCGCCCCGTTCAACGACTACAAGAACGCCCACCCCGGCAGCGCGATCAGCCTCAACTTCGGCAACGCCACCGCGGCGTTCTCCCAGCAGCTGAGCATCGCGATCTTCGCGGGTGTCATCGCCGCCAGCCCGGTGTGGCTCTACCAGCTCTGGGCGTTCATCGTGCCGGGCCTGACGAAGAAGGAGAAGCGGATCTCGCTGGCCTTCATCGCGGCCATCGTCCCGCTGTTCCTCGGCGGCTGCGCCCTGGCGTACTGGGTGCTGCCGAAGGTCCTCGCGGTGCTGTACGGCTTCACGCCGCCGGGCGCCTCGAACATCCAGCAGGTCGCCGACTACTTCTCGTTCGTCACCCGGTTCATCCTGGCGTTCGGCGGGGCCTTCCTCATGCCGGTGTTCCTCGTCGCCCTCAGCGCGATCGGCGTCCTGCCGTCCTCGTCGATGATCAAGGCGTGGCGCCCCGCGGTGTTCGGGATCTTCGTGCTGTCGGCGGCGCTGACGCCCACGCCGGACGCGTTCACCATGTTCCTCATGGCCGGCCCGCTGGTCGTCCTGTACTTCGCCGCCATCGGCGTCGCCAAGCTCATCGAGCGAGGTCGTCGCCGGGCGCGGCCCGAGTGGGCCGACGTGGCCGACGACCAGGCCTCCAGCCTGTAGCCTCCGGCCGTGGCACCGCTCCCTGCCGGCGCCAGGCGGGTCGGCCTGGTCGTCAACCCGACCTCGGGCAAGAACCGCGGCATGAGCCTCGGGATCGAGGTCGCGCACAGGCTCCGCGCCGCCGGCCACGAGGTCCTCGACCTCTCCGACGAGACGTCCGGCGCGGCCCGCGACCGCGCGCTCGGCGCCATCGCCCAGGGGCTGGACGTCCTGGCGGTGGTCGGCGGTGACGGCATGGTGAACCTCGGGGTCAACCTCGCCGCCGAGACGAAGACGCCGCTGGCCGTCATCGCCGCCGGGACCGGGAACGACGTGGCCCGGGGCCTGGGCCTGCCGGTGCACGACCCGGTGCGGGCGGCGGACCTCGTCTCCACCGGCGTGCCGCGTCGCATCGACGCCGTGCGCCACGTCGACGCGCACGGGGACCGCCGGTGGTATGCCGGGGTGCTCGGCGCCGGGTTCGACTCCCTGGTCAACGAGCGCGCCAACACCTGGCCGTGGCCGAAGGGCCAGATGCGGTACAACCTGGCCGTCCTGCGCGAGCTGCCGCTCTTCCACGCGATCCCGTACGCCGTCACGGTCGACGGCGTGCGGCGCGAGACCCGGGCCATGCTCGTCGTCGTCGCGAACGGCCCGTCCTACGGCGGCGGGATGCGGGTCGCCCCGGACGCCCGGTTCGACGACGGGCTCGCCGACGTCGTCGTCCTGCACGAGATCAGCACCCTGGAGTTCCTCAAGGTCTTCCCCAAGGTCTTCTCCGGGCGCCACCTCGGCCACCCGGCCGTCGAGGTGCTCCGCGGGCGCGAGGTGACGCTCGAGGCGGACGGCATCGTGGCGTACGCCGACGGGGAGCGGTTCGGCCCGCTGCCCCTGACCCTCGAGACCGTCCCGGGTGCCGTGACGGTGCTGGCGCCCCCTGCCACGTAGTCTCGTGGGCATGGCCACCCCCGCCGAGAGGTATGCCGCGTCCGTCGAGCGGGCGGCCCGTCGAGGACCGCAGCTCACCGCGTTCGCCCGCGGGCTCGACTTCCCGCTCGACCCCTTCCAGGAGGAGGCGTGCGCCGCGGTCGAGGCCGGGCGTGGAGTCCTCGTCGCGGCGCCCACCGGGGCGGGCAAGACGATCGTGGGCGAGTTCGCCGTGCACCTGGCCCTGGAGACCGGCCGCAAGGCCTTCTACACCACGCCGATCAAGGCGCTGTCCAACCAGAAGTACAACGACCTCGTGCGCCAGCACGGTGCGCGGAACGTCGGCCTGCTCACCGGCGACTCCTCCGTCAACGGCGAGGCCCCGGTCGTCGTCATGACCACCGAGGTCCTGCGGAACATGATGTATGCCGGGTCGAGCACCCTGCACGGGCTCGGGTTCGTGGTCATGGACGAGGTGCACTACCTCGCCGACCGCTTCCGCGGCGCCGTGTGGGAGGAGGTCATCATCCACCTGCCGCAGGACGTGCAGGTGGTGTCGCTCTCGGCCACGGTGAGCAACGCCGAGGAGTTCGGCGCCTGGCTGTCCGAGGTCCGCGGCGGGGTGGACGTCATCGTCACCGAGCACCGGCCGGTGCCCCTGTGGCAGCACATGATGGTCGGGCCCGGCCTGTACGACCTGTTCGTCGACGAGGCGTCCGCGCCCGCCACCGCCGACGCCGCCACGAGGGTGAACCCCGAGCTGCTCCAGGCGATCCGCACCACCGAGCAGCGCAGCGGGTGGGACTCCGGCGGCCCCGGAGGCCGGGGGCGCGGCGGTGACCGGTCCGGGCGGGGCGGTGACCGGTACGGGCGTGGGGGCGGCCGGCGCGCGCCGGGTGGCCCGGGCGGGGCAGGCGGTGGCGCCGGCCCGGCGCGACCCGTCGGCGCCTCGGGTGGCCGCCCCGGTGGCGGTGCGACCCGGACCGAGGTCGTGCGCCGGCTCGAGCGCGACGGGCTGCTGCCCGCCATCACCTTCATCTTCAGCCGGGTGGGGTGCGAGGCGGCCGTGGGTCAGCTCCTGCGCGACGGCATCCGGCTGATCCCCGAGGTCGAAGGGGAGCGCATCCGGCGGGTCGTGGAGGAGCGTGTGTCCGCCCTCGCCGACGAGGACCTCGGCGTGCTGGGCTACTGGGACTTCGCCGACGGCCTCACCCGCGGGTTCGCCGCCCACCACGCCGGGATGCTGCCGACGTTCCGCGAGATCGTCGAGGAGCTCTTCACGGCGGGGCGCATCCGGATGGTCTTCGCCACCGAGACCCTCGCCCTGGGCATCAACATGCCCGCGCGGACCGTCGTCATCGAGAAGCTGGTGAAGTTCAACGGTGAGACGCACGCCGACGTGACGCCGGCGGAGTACACCCAGCTCACCGGGCGCGCCGGCCGACGGGGTATCGACATCGAGGGCCACGCGCTGGTCCAGTGGAACCGGGGGATGGACCCCCTGGCCGTGGCGGGGCTGGCGTCGACGCGCACCTACCCGCTGCGCTCGTCCTTCCGCCCGACCTACAACATGGCGGTCAACCTCGTCGCCCAGGTGGGGCGGGAGACGGCGAGGGAGATCCTCGAGACCTCGTTCGCGCAGTTCCAGGCCGACCGGGCCGTGGTCGGCATCGCGCGGTCGGTGCGCCGCAACGAGGAGGGGCTCGAGGGGTACGCCGAGGCCATGCAGTGCCACCTCGGGGACTTCTCCGAGTACGCCGCGCTGCGGCGTGAGGTCGCCCAGCTGGAGAAGGAAGGCGCCAGGGCGAGGTCCGCGAGCAGGCGCGCGGACGCGGCGATCTCGCTCGAGGCGCTGCGCATCGGCGACGTCGTCAAGATCCCGGCGGGGCGTCGCGCCGGGTGGGCGGTCGTCGTGGAGCCGGCCAGGACCCACCGTGGCGAGACGACGCTCCCGTCGGTGGTCACCGACGACAAGCACCTGCTGCGCCTGACCCTCACCGACGTGCCGGTGCCCGTCGAGGCGGTGACCACGGTGAAGGTGCCGCCCCACTTCAATGCCAAGAGCCCCAAGGCGCGGCGCGACCTGGCCACCACCCTGCGCATCGCGGTGCCGCACGACGCGCCCCCGAAGCGGGCAGGGGGTGGCATCACCCGCGTCGCCTCCGAGGACGAGCGGATCGCCGACCTGCGCCGACGGCTGCGTGCCCACCCCTGTCACCAGTGCCCCGACCGCGAGGACCACGCCCGCTGGGCCGAGCGGTGGTGGCGGCTCAAGCGCGAGACCGTCGGCCTCCAGCGCAAGGTCGAGGGGCGCACCAACTCGGTCGCGCGGACCTTCGACCGGATCTGCTCGCTGCTCGGCGAGATGGGCTACCTGACCACGGACGGCTCCGCGGTCACCGAGCAGGGCGAGCACCTGCGCCGGCTCTACACAGAAAAGGACCTGCTGGCCGCCGAGTGCCTGCGCCTCGGCGTCTGGAAGCGGCTCGACCCTGCCGGCCTCGCTGCCGTGGTGTCCGCCCTCATCCACGAGCCGCGGCGCGACGAGACCGACGTGAGCCCGCGCCTGCCCACCGACGAGGTGGCCGAGGCCGTGCGCGAGATGACGCGGCTGTGGTCCGAGCTCGAGGACCGGGAGCGGGAGCTCGGGCTGCCGCTGACCGGGGACCCCGACGCCGGGATGGCGTGGATGATGCACCGGTGGGCGAGCGGTCGACGGCTCGAGGAGGTGCTGCGCGGCTCGGACATGGCGGCCGGCGACTTCGTGCGGCGGTGCAAGCAGGTCGTGGACCTGCTGGGCCAGATCGGCGACGCCGCGCCCGAGCCCCACCTGCGCACCACCGCGCGCAGGGCCGTGGACGCCGTGATGCGGGGTGTCGTGGCGGCCGACCGCCTCGACTAGGGGCTCGCAAAACGGCAGTTGCGTGCATGAAACGGTGGTGCGGAACTGCCGTCTCACGTCAGCAACTGCCGTGTTGGCAAGAGGGCGGGGTGTCGGGGGACAGGGGTAGGTTCCCCGGATGAGCGACTCGCCGCCCCTGTCCGGGTATGCCGCCGACCTGCACCGTTACCTCCAGCAGGGACGGGACGCGCTCCTGCGCACCCTCGACGGGCTGGGTGAGTACGACCTGCGCAGACCCCTGGTGCCGAGCGGCACGAACCTGCTCGGGCTGGTCAAGCACCTCGCCGGGGTCGAGCTCGGCTACCTGGTGGAGGCCGTCGGCCGCGAGGCGCCGGTGCTGCCCTGGAACGAGGACGGCTCGGTGTGGGAGTCAGCCGACCTGTGGGCCACCGCCGACCAGTCCAGGGACCACCTCGAGGGCCTGTACCGGCAGGCGTGGGCCCTCAGCGACGCGTCGCTGGCCGCCGTGCCGCTCGACGCCCCGGCGGAGGTGGACTGGTGGCGGCCGGAGACGCGGCACACGACCTTCGGTCACCTCGTGGTGCGGGTGGTCGCCGAGACGGCGCAGCACGCGGGCCACGCCGAGATCCTGCGCGAGACCATCGACGGCCAGGCGGGCCGCGACCACGACGACCAGGGCGGGCCGCAGTGGTGGGAGGCGTACGTCGGGCGGATCCAGGCGGCCGCCGACACCTTCCGCGACTGAGCCGCGTCGCGTCCCGTCGCCCACCCGGCTCCGCCCGGCGCCCGCCCGTCGTCCACCCGTCGTCCACCGGTTGCCGACCGCGGGGCCGCAACGGAGGGTGGGACGGTGAACGATGCACGGTCCGCCACCACACCACAGGATCCCCCCAGGGCGACCGGCAGCGGCAGCAGCCGGGGGCGCGACGAGGCGCCGGACCCCCGACGGTGGCGGGCGCTGGCCGTCTGCCTCGTCGCCGGCTTCATGACGCTGCTCGACGTCAGCATCGTCAACGTCGCGCTGCCCTCGATCGAGCGTGGTCTGCACGCGCCCACGAGCGACCTGCAGTGGGTGGTGTCCGGGTACGCCCTCGCCTTCGGCCTCGCCCTCGTCCCGTCGGGCCGGGTCGGAGACGCGACCGGGCGCCGTCGCATGTTCGTGGCCGGGGTCCTCGTGTTCGGCCTGGCCAGCCTGTTGTGCGGCCTCGCCACCGGCAGCACGGTGCTCGTGGCCGCGCGCCTGCTGCAGGGGGTGGGCGGCGGGATGCTCAACCCGCAGGTCTCCGGGCTCATCCAGGAGCTGTTCCGGGGGGCCGAGCGGGGCCGGGCGTTCGGCCTGCTCGGCGCCACCATCGGGCTGTCCACCGCGGTCGGCCCCGTGGTCGGCGGCGTCATCATCTCGACCGTCGGGCCCGACACCGGCTGGCGCTGGGTCTTCTTCGTCAACCTCCCGGTGGTCGTCGCGGCCGTGCTCCTGGCGATGCGCTGGCTCCCGGCACCGACCCCCCGCGAACGCCGCCGCGAGGACCTCGACCTGCCCGGGACCCTGCTCCTCGGAGCCGGCGTGCTGGCCCTGCTGCTGCCGCTCGTCGAGACCGGCCACGGGCAGTCGGGCGGCCGCAGCGTCGCGCCGTGGTGGGCTGCCGTGGGCGTGGTGCTCCTCGCCGGGTTCGTGGTCCGGGAACGCCGGTACGCCGCGCGCGGCCGGACGCCGCTGGTGGACCTGCGCCTCTTCGCCCTGCCCGGCTACTCGTCCGGCGCCGCCGTGGCCCTGGTCTACTTCTCCGCGTTCACGGGGATCTTCTTCGTGCTCACGATCTACTTCCAGCGCGCCCTGCACTACTCCGCCCTGGGGGCCGGCCTCGCCGTCACCCCCTTCGCGCTGGGCTCCGCGGTGACGTCCTTCGTCGGGGGGAGACTCGTGGCCCGGTTCGGCCGCTCCCTGGTCACGCTGGGACTCCTGCTGGTCGTGGCGGGGCTGCTGGCCACGGCATACGTCCTCGACCACGCGACCCAGCACGCGGGGTGGTCCCTCGCGGGGCCGCTGCTCGTGGCCGGGCTGGGCAGCGGGATGGTCATCTCCCCGAACGTCACCCTCACGCTGGCCGAGGTGCCCGTGCACCGCGCCGGGACCGCGGGCGGTGTCCTGCAGACGGGGCAGCGGATCGGCACGGCGGTGGGCATCGCGCTGGTGGGCACCGTGTTCTTCACCCTCGTGGGGGACGGGCAGGCGGCATCCGCGGCGTCCCGGGCACTGCTGGTGGCGACGGCGCTGGCCGTCCTGGCGCTGCTGGCGAGCACCGCCGACCTGCTCGCGCGTCGACGCTCGGACCACCGTGGAGGCGACTCGGGGGCGCCGCAGTCAGCCGAGGCGCAGCGCTGACAGGAGCCGGTTCACCGAGCTCGTCACGCCGTACTCGCTCGCCACGCGGCTGAGCAGGACCGGGTCGGCGACCTCCGCGGGCAGGGTGGTGTCGACGTCCGGGACGGGGGCGTCCGGGGCCACCTGCACGACCTTGGGGGCGACGTCGAGGTAGGCGGCGCCGGCCTCGAGCCGGGTGCGCTGTGCCCCCTTGATGGCCGGGTCCCCGGAGTCGACCGCCTGGCGCAGGGCGACGAGCGAGCCGTACGTGGTGATGAGCTTCGCCGCGGTCTTCTCCCCGATGCCGGCCACGCCGGGCAGCCCGTCGCTCGTGTCGCCCCGCAGTACGGCCATGTCCGCGTAGGAGGGGCCGTCCGGGATCGCGTACCTGGCCATGAGGAAGGCCTGGTCGACCAGGTCGGGGTCACGCACCCCTCCCCGCGCGGTGTAGACGACCCGGACCGGCGCTGCGTCGTCGACGAGCTGGAACAGGTCCCGGTCGCCGGTCACGACGTCCACCGCCATGGTCCCCTTGTGGCGGGCCGTGAGGGTGCCGATGACGTCGTCGGCCTCGTAGCCGTCCGCCCCGAGCCGGGCGATCCCGACGGCGGCCAGCGCGTCGACGATGACCGGCACCTGGGGCGCGAGGTCGTCGGGGACCTGCTCCGCCTCGATGCCGCCGTCGGCGAGCCGGTGCGTCTTGTACGTGGGGATGGCGTCGACCCGGAACTGCGGGCGCCAGTCGTTGTCCCAGCAGGCGACGAGGTGCGTGGGCTCGAACTGCGTCACGAGCGAGGCGAGCATGTCGAGGAACCCGCGGATGGCGTTCGTGGGCGGGTGGCCGGGGTCCTTGCGCTGGTCCGGCACGCCGAAGAAGGCGCGGAAGTACAACGAGGCGGAGTCGAGCAGCAGGAGTCGGTCTCCACCGACCGGCGTGGTCATGGCGCACATGCTGCCACGGGCGGCCCTAGGCTGTGCGCGTGGAAGACCTCGACCGTCGCATCGTCGACCTGCTGCGCTCCGACGGGCGGATGAGCTACACCGACCTGGGCAAGGCCATGGGCCTGTCCACCTCCGCGGTGCACCAGCGTGTGCGACGGCTGGAGGAGCGCGGCGTCATCACGGGGTATGCCGCCGTCGTCGACCCCACCGCGCTCGACCTGTCGCTCACCGCGTTCATCTCGATCACGCCCCTCGACCCGGCTGCCCCGGACGACATCCCGGAGCGTCTGCACGGGTTCCCGGAGCTCGAGGCGTGCCACTCGGTGGCCGGCGACGAGAACTACATCCTCAAGGCGCGGGTGCGCGCCCCGGGGAACCTCGAGGAGCTGCTGGCACGGATCCGGGCCACGGCCAACGTCTCCACCCGGACGACCGTCGTGCTGTCGACCCCCTGGGAGTAGCGGCGCGCAAAACAACGGTTGCGCGGTGACCCGCGGGACGACAACCCGAGCTATGCCGAGCAACCGTTGGTTTGCATCGGTGCGGTCGGCGTCAGCGGGCGATGGGGGCGAACGACCCGCCCGTGACCCGCACCAGGTCGGCGGGGTCGAGCGAGAGGTCGAGGCCGCGACGGCCGCCGGAGACGTACACGCGGCCGAGGGCTGCCGCCGACTGGTCGACGACGGTGGGCAGCGCGCGCTTCTGACCGATGGGGGAGATGCCACCGACGACGTACCCGGTGGACCGCTCGGCGGCCGCGGGGTCGGCCATGGCGACCTTCTTCAGGCCGAGGGCGGCGGCGACCGCCTTGAGGTCGAGGCTTCGGTCGACGGGCACCACTCCCACGGCCAGACCCCGCTCGCCCTGGACCAGCAGCGTCTTGAAGACGTGCGCAGGTGGGACGCCGAGCGCCTCGGCGGCCTCCAGCCCGTAGGACCGGGCGGCGGGGTCGTGCTCGTAGGGGTGCAGCTCGTACGCGACGGCGAGCCGGGTCAAGGTCGTCGTCGCGGGGGTGCCGGCCGCCTCACGCTTCGTCACGGTCGGGCTGGCCGGGGTAGCGGTCAGCCGCGGCCGAAGCGGTTGACCAGCGACCAGGTCGCCGGCAGGACGCCTGCGGCCACCGCGGTCTTGACCAGGTCGCCGACGACGAAGGGGGTGAGGCCCAGGGCGAGACCCTGCGCCAGCCCCACGTGGGCGAAGCTCATCAGCCAGCCGACGCCGAGGACGTAGATGACGGCGTTGCCGAGCAGCATGGTGCCCGCGGTGCGCAGCACGGTGCGGTCACCCCCGCGCTCGGCCAGCTTGCCGACGAGCGCGGCAGCCACCACGAAGCCGATGAGGTAGCCGAACGACGCGAACTGCCACCCCGACCGGCCCTCGGCGAACCAGCCGACACCGGCCATGCCGGCGCCCAGGTACAGCAGGACGCTCAGGCCGCCGCGGACGAGGCCGAGGGAGGCACCGGTGAGCAGGACGGCGAATGTCTGCAGGCTGAGCGGGACCGGGGTCCACGGCAGCGGGATCGAGGCCTGCGCGGACAGGGCGACCAGCCCGGTGCCGGCCAGGACGAGGACGGCGTCACGGACGAGCGACGCCTTGCCGGACACGGCGATGGCGTCGGCCAGGACACGCTTGCGGGGGAGGGCGATGGCAGTCACGGGAGCAACCTAGCGAACGGCCCGCGCGGCGCACACCGACGTCTCACGTCGACCACGTCACACCGACCGCGCCCACCCCGCGGGCGCCCACGCAAAACGGCAGTTGCTGACGTGAAACGTGGCTTCAGAACTGCCGTTTCGTGCCAGCAATTGCCGTGTTGCGGATTCCGGTCGTCAGACCAGCGAGGCCTCGCGGCTCGCCGCCGCGGCGACGACCGCCGCCTCGTGCGCCGCCTCGTGGCCGCCCTGCTCGAGCCACCACTGCTGGCCGGACTCGGGCAGCGTGTAGATCGGGTCGTAGTAGACGTAGTCGCGCGACAGCGCCTCGGTGTCCGCGCCCTCGATCGAGGTCCGGTAGTTCTTGCGCCAGAACGACATGCCCTTCTCGGTGTCGTACTCGTCGACCTGGTGCACCCAGCGCTTGCCGACGAACGGCACGTCGCAGACGATGCGTGGCGTCGAGAACCCGGGCAGGTAGCCCATGATCGAGTGCTGCAGGTGCTGGGCCTCGGCCAGCGACAGCCGCCAGTGCTCGGCGAACGGGATCATGTCGCACATGTAGAAGTAGTACGGCGTGATCATCGCGTCGTCGGCGAGGGCGAAGCACAGGTCGAGCAGCTGCTCGGGGGTGTCGTTGACGCCCCGCATGAGGACGCCCTGGTTCCGCACGTCGCGGACGCCGACCTCGAGCATGGTGCGGGCGGCCTCGGCGACCAGCGGGGTCACCGACTGGGCGTTGTTGACGTGGGTGTGGATCGCGAGCGAGACGCCGCGGTCGTGCGCCTTCCTGGCGACGCGGCCGACACCCTCGACCACGTCCGGCTGCAGCCAGTGCTGCGGCAGGCCCATGAGCGCCTTGGTGGCGAGGCGGATGTCGCGGATGTTCTCGATCTCGAGCAGCTTGTCGAGGAAGCCCTCGAGGTTCTTCCACGGCATGTTCGCCACGTCGCCGCCGGAGACGACGACGTCGCGCACCTGCGGCGTCTGCTGCAGGTAGGCGAGCATCGCGGCATACCGGTCCGCGGGCTTGCCCACGAGCTTGAGCTTGTCGACCACGGGCGTGGAGTTGCCGACGAGGTCCATCCGGGTGCAGTGGCCGCAGTACTGCGGGCAGGTCGGCAGCAGCTCGGCGAGCACCTTGGTCGGGTATCGGTGGGTCAGTCCCTCGGCGACCCACATGTCGTGCTCGTGCAGGCTGTCACGCGTCGCGTGCGGGTGCGACGGCCAGTCGGTGCGGCGGTCGCTGAACACCGGCAGCATGTAGCGGCGCACCGGGTCCGCGTAGAACGCCCGGGTGAACTCCTGCCCGGCGGCGGGCAGGGCGCCCTCGGTCGCCGGGACCATGGTGTTCATCATCTGCGGCGGCACGAGCATCGACATCGTGGCCCGCTCGGCCTGGTCGCGCTCGAGGTCGGCGTAGAAGGCGTCGGTGAGCAGGTCGCCCATGAGCTCGCGCAGCTGCCTGACGTTCTTGACGCAGTGAGCGCGCTGCCACTGGGCGCTGGCCCAGTCGTCGGCGGTGACGTCCTTCCACCCCGGCAGGCGGGTCCAGTCCGGCTCCACCAGCTCGCGGTGGCGGTACGCGTAGGGCTGCTCGATCGTCGTGCTCATACATGGCAGGATACGGGAGAAGTTCCACCGAACACGACCTGATGCCGCAGTATTTGCGCTGCGTGTCGCTCCAGATGGGAGATCCTGTGCCGGACACCCCCTCGTCCCCGGTCGGCCTGCACCGCGTGCTCGAGCCCGCCGGGGCGGCCCTGCCGCAGGCGGCCCGACGCCTGGACGCCCGTCCCGAGCTGTGGCCCGACGAGGTGCGGATCGCGGTGGAGACCCTCAACCTCGACGCCGCCTCCTACCGGCAGCTGCACGACAAGCACGCGGGTGACGGGGCAGCCGTCCGCGCCGAGGTCCTCGACATCGTCGCCACCCGCGGCAAGATGCAGAACCCCGTGACCGGCTCCGGCGGCATGCTCATCGGCACCGTGGAGGAGGTCGGCCCGAAGTCGACGCTCGGCCTCGCTCCGGGCGACCACGTGGCGACGCTCGTCTCCCTGTCGCTCACCCCGCTGGTCCTCACCGACGGCCTCGAGCGCTGGGACGGCCGGTCCGAGCGCGTGCCGGCCGCCGGGCACGCGATCCTGTTCGGCCGGTCCATCGCCGCGAAGCTGCCCGACGACCTGAGCCCGGACCTCGCGCTCATGGTCATGGACGTGTGCGGCGCGCCGGCGCTGGTCTCGCGGGTGGTGGGGGAGTACGTCGTGCGCGGCCACGCGCCGACCGTGGCCGTCCTCGGTGGCGCCGGCAAGTCCGGCTCGCTGTCGCTCGCCGCGGCCGCCGATGCGGGAGCCGGCCGGCGCATCGCCGTGGTCCCGGTGCAGCGCGAGGCCGACCTGCTCGAGGGCACCGGCCTCGCCCAGGAGGTCGTCGTCGCGGACGCTCGCAGCCCGCTCGGGCTCTCCCAGGCCGTGGCCGCCGCCGGGGGACCGGCGGACGTCACCGTCGTCTGCGTCGACGTGCCGGGCTGCGAGCAGCCGGCCATCCTCTCGACCGCCCAGGGCGGCACGATCATCTTCTTCTCCATGGCCACGAACTTCGCGGCCGCCGCGCTCGGCGCCGAGGGTGTCGCCGCCGACGTCCGCATGCTGGTGGGCAACGGGTACACGCCGGGCCACGCGGCATACGCCCTCGACCTGGTGCGCGGCAACGAGGCCGTCCGCCGGCTGTTCGAGTCCCGCCTGCACGACTGAGGCACATCCCCGCCCCTGCCGGCAAGGCCCTCGGGCCCGTGGACGCGCAGGCCGTCCCGTGGTCGGATGCGGGGTATGCCTGCTGACGTGACGCCGGGATACGCCACCGCCGACCTCGAGCTCGACCTGCGGTGGTGGGCTGCGGCCAACTACCTGACGGTGGGGCAGATCTACCTGCGCGACAACGCCCTGCTCACCGAGCCGCTGCGGGTCGAGCACACCAAGCCGCGCCTGCTCGGGCACTGGGGGACCAGCCCGGGGCTGTCGATGGTCTACGCCCTGGTGAACCGGCGGATCCGCGAGACCGGGTCGAGCTGGCTCTACGTGACCGGGCCCGGCCACGGCGGACCCGCCCTCGTGGCCGCCGCCTGGCTGGAGGGGACGTACTCCGAGGTCTACCCGAAGGTGGGTGACGACGCCGCGGGCGTGCTGCGGCTCTTCCGGCAGTTCTCCTCCCCGGGCGGGGTCCCCAGCCACGTCAGCGTCCAGACGCCCGGCAGCATCCACGAGGGCGGCGAGCTCGGCTACGCGCTCGTGCACGCCGCCGGCGCGGCGTTCGACCACCCCGACCTGGTCGTGGCCTGCGTCGTCGGTGACGGCGAGGCCGAGACCGGTCCGCTGGCTGCGTCGTGGCGGCTGCCGCACTTCCTCAACCCGCGCCGCGACGGCGCCGTGCTGCCGATCCTGCACCTCAACGGGTACAAGATCGCGGGCCCGACCGTCCTGGGACGCACCGACGACGCCCACGTCGAGGCCTACCTGCGCAGCCAGGGCTGGGACCCCGTCCTCGTCTCCGGCGACGACCCGCGAGAGGTCTTCCCGGCGTTCCACGCGGCCCTCGCGCGGGCGCACGACCGGATCCGGGAGATCCAGGCGGACGCCCGGGCGGGCTCAGACGAGGACGCCCATGGGAGCGACCTGGCCGACCACCGGGCCTCGTGGCCGGCGATCGTGCTGCGCACGCCCAAGGGGTGGACCGGCCCGGCGGTCGTCGACGGCAAGCAGGTCGAGGGCACCAACCTCGCCCACCAGGTGCCGCTGGCCGGCCTGGCCGAGAACCCGGAGCACCTGCGGATGCTCGAGGAGTGGATGCGCGGGTACCGCCCCGAGGAGCTCTTCGACGCGGACGGCCGGCTCGTGGCCGAGCTGCGGGCCCTGGTCCCCGAGGGCGACCTCCGGATGTCCGCCACGCCGTACGCCAACGGGGGCCGGCTGCGGACGCCGTTGCCGATGCCGGAGCTGTCGGCCTACGAGGTGGAGGTCAGCCCAGACGGCCGGGGGCGGGAGATGGTCGAGAACACCATCACGACGGGTCGCCTCCTGCGCGACCTGTATGCCGCGACGGTCCGCCCCGACGGCGGCGGCACCTTCCGCCTGTTCTCGCCGGACGAGACGGCGAGCAACCGGCTGCAGCCCGTCTTCGAGGTCACCGACCGGTGCTTCATGGGGCCGCTGCGGGACACCGACGACCACCTCGGCCCCGACGGCCGCGTCATGGAGGTGCTGAGCGAGCACCTGTGCCAGGGCTGGCTCGAGGGTTACCTGCTGACCGGGCGGCACGGGATGTTCGCGACCTACGAGGCCTTCGCGATGGTCTCGGCGTCGATGGCGGTGCAGCACGTCAAGTGGCTGCAGCACGCGCAGGAGCTCCCGTGGCGCGAGTCGGTGTCCTCGCTCAACATCCTGCTGACGTCCACCTGCTGGCGCAACGACCACAACGGGTTCTCCCACCAGGGCCCCGGCCTCATCGACTGCCTCCTGCCGCTGGCCCCCGGCGTGGTCCGGGTCTGGCTGCCACCGGACGCCAACACCGCGCTGTGGATCGCCGAGCACTGCCTCTCGGGGACCGACCACGTCAACCTCATCGTCGTGGACAAGCAGAAGCACCTGCAGTACCTCTCGCTCGAGGAGGCGGCCAGGGCCTGCTCGGCGGGGGCGTCGATGTGGGAGTGGGCCAGCACCTGCGGCCCGGACGACGACCCCGACATCGTCCTGGCCTGCGCGGGCGACGTCCCGACGCAGGAGGCCCTCGCCGCCGCGGAGCTGCTGCGCGACCACGTGCCCGACCTCAAGGTGCGGTTCGTCAACGTCATCGACCTGATGACCCTGATCCCCGAGGCCGACCACCCGAACGGCTTCTCCGACAGCCACTTCGAGGACGTCTTCACCCCCGAGCGGCACGTCGTGTTCGCCTTCCACGGCTACCCGCGCGCCGTCCACCAGCTCATCCACGGCCGGGCCAACCCCGGGCGGTTCCACGTGCGCGGGTTCAGCGAGCAGGGGACCACCACCACGCCGTTCGACATGGTCGTGCTCAACCGGATGAGCCGGTTCCACCTCGCCAAGGAGGTGCTGCGCCGGGCACGGACCCGGCCGCCCGGGTGGCGCGAGCTCAAGGACCTGTGCGACCGGCGGCTCGCCGAGCACGAGTCGTACATCCGGGAGAACCTCGCGGACCTGCCGGACATCGCGGACTGGACCTGGCAGGGGCGGCACCTGGTCACCGACCGCTAGGTTCGGCGCATGCCGAGCAGCATCTACCTGGCCGGGACCGAGGCGAGGTCGGGCAAGTCCGCCGTGGCCGTCGGACTCCTGCACCGGCTCGCGCGCCGCGCCGGCCGAGTGACCGTCTTCCGTCCGGTGGTCCGAGCAGGGGAGCCCGACGTGCTCGTGGAGACGCTGCTGTCCCTGCTGCCGGCCACGACGACGACGGCGGAGCGCGCCTGCGGCGTCACCTACGACGAGGTGCACGCCGACCCGGACCGGGCGATGGGCACCATCGTCGACCGCTTCCACGAGGCCGCGCGTGACCACGACGCCGTCCTGGTCGTCGGGTCCGACTTCACCGACGTCGCCGCCCCGACCGAGTTCGCGGTCAACGCGCGCATCGCCGCCAACCTCGGTGCCCGGATGCTGCTCGTCGAGCCGGCCGTGGGCCGCACCCCGGACGACGTCGCCACCACGGCTGAGCTCGCCATCACGGCCGCCCGCGAGCAGCACGCCCACGTGGCCGGCGTCGTCGCCAACCAGGTGGCCGTGGACCACCTCGACGCGACCCTGGAGCTGCTGCGCCGGCGGGTCGCCCCGGTCCCCGCGCACGTGCTGCCGGAGACCCCGATCCTGCGGGCTCCGACGGTCCGTGACCTGCTGGACGCGTGCCGGGGTCGACTGGTCCACGGTGACCCCTCGCTGCTCGACCGCGAGTGCCTGGGCCTCGTCGTGGCGGCGATGACCCTGCCGCACGTCCTGGACCGGCTGATCGAGGGCGGCGTCGTCATCGTCCCCGGGGACCGCGAGGACGTCGTGCTGGGCGTGCTCCTCGCGCACCGGTCGAGCACCTTCCCCTCGCTGTCGGGGGTGGTGCTCAACGGTGGGTTCGACCTGGGGCCGCAGGTCCACCGCCTCATCGAGGGCCTCGACGTGCGGCTGCCCATCGTCGCCAGCGACGGCGGCACGATGGCGACCGCGAGCCGGCTCGGCGCCGCGCGGGGGCGGATCACTCCCGACGCCGGCCGCAAGGTGCAGGCCGCCATCACGCTGGTCGACCAGGGCCTCGGCCCCGACGCCCCAGGTGGCGAGGACTGGCCCGGGCTGCCCTCGGCCGCCGGTCCCGGCGCCGTCACCCCCCTGATGTTCGAGCACCTGCTCGTCGAGCGCGCCCGGGCAGCCGGGTCCCACATCGTGCTCCCCGAGGGCACCGAGCCCCGGATCCTGGCGGCCGCCGACCAGGTCAGGGCGTCGGGCATCGCCCGCCTGACCCTGCTCGGCGACCTCGACGAGGTGCGCGAGGCTGCCGCTGCCGCGGGGGTGGACCTGGCCGGGGTCGACGTCGTCGACCCGCTCACCAGCCCCTGGCGCCGCCGGTTCGCCGAGGAGTACGCGGCGCTGCGGGCCCACAAGGGGGTCACGCTCGACCAGGCCCTCGACCTCGTCGCGGACGGTGCCTACTTCGGCACGATGATGGTCCACGACGGCCTCGCCGACGGCATGGTCTCGGGGTCGGTGACGACGACGGCCCACACCATCCGGCCGGCCCTCGAGATCGTGCGCACGGCGCCCGGCGTGGACATCGTCTCGAGCGTGTTCCTCATGTGCCTCGCGGACCGGGTGCTCGTCTACGGCGACTGCGCGGTGAACCCGGACCCGACCGCCGAGCAGCTCGCGGACATCGCCGTCTCCTCCGCCGCGACGGCGCAGCGCTTCGGCATCGAGCCCCGGGTGGCGATGCTGTCGTACTCGACCGGCGGGTCCGGTGCGGGGGCCGACGTCGAGAAGGTCCGTGCCGCCACCGCCCTCGTCCGCCAGCGCTCGCCGGAGCTGCTCGTCGAGGGGCCCATCCAGTACGACGCCGCCGTCGACCCCCACGTCGCCGCCACCAAGCTCAAGGGCAGCCCCGTCGCCGGTCGGGCCACGGTCCTGGTGTTCCCGGACCTCAACACCGGCAACAACACCTACAAGGCCGTCCAGCGCAGCGCGGCCGCGGTGGCGATCGGTCCGGTCCTGCAGGGCCTCAACCGCCCCGTCAACGACCTGTCCCGAGGAGCCCTCGTGCGCGACATCGTCAACACCATCGCCATCACCGCCATCCAGGCGGCCGGCCGATGAGCCCTCAGCACGTCCTGGTCGTCAACGCGGGCTCCTCGTCGCTGAAGTACCAGGTCGTCGACGGCCGCACCGGGCAGACCTCGGCCACCGGCCTCGTCGAGCGGATCGGCGGGGAGGGCCACCTCCGGCACACGTCCGGTGGCCGGACGCACGAGCGCGACGTCCCGGTCCCCGACCACGCCGCCGCTCTCGGGGCGGCCCAGCAGGCGCTGCGCGAGCACGGGCCGGACCTCGACGCCGAGCCGCCGGTCGCCGTCGGACACCGGGTCGTCCACGGTGGTGCCCGGTTCAGCGCGCCGGTCCTGGTCGACGACCGGGTGCTCGACGCCGTGCGCGACCTCGGGCCGCTGGCGCCGCTGCACAACCCGGCCAACCTCGAGGGCATCGAGACAGCGCTGCGCGCCTTCCCCGGCGTGCCGCAGGTGGCGGTGTTCGACACCGCCTTCCACCAGACGCTGCCGGAGCACGCCTACACGTATGCCGTGCCGCGCGAGTGGCGCGACCGGCACCGCGTCCGGCGCTACGGCTTCCACGGGACGTCCTTCGCCTACGTCTCCCGCCGGGCGTGCGAGGTGCTCGGACGAGTGCCGGGGGAGACCAACCTCGTCGTGCTCCACCTCGGCAACGGCGCCAGCGCGTGCGCCGTCGCGGGGGGCCGCAGCGTCGACACGTCCATGGGTCTGTCCCCGCTCGAGGGGCTGGTCATGGGCACCCGGCCCGGTGACCTCGACCCGGCCCTCGGCGCCTACCTCTCCCGCGCCGCCGGCCTCGACCCCGCGGCCTACGACAAGGCCCTCAACACCGCGAGCGGGCTGCTGGGTCTGGCGGGGATCGCCGACCTGCGCGAGGTGCAGCAGCGACGGGCGGCGGGCGATCCCGACGCACGGCTCGCCTTCGACGTCATGACCTACCGGCTGCGCAAGTACGTCGGCGCGTACGCCGTGGCCCTCGGGCGCGTCGACGCCATCGTCTTCACCGGCGGCATCGGCGAGCACAGCGCCGAGGTGCGGGCCGCCGTCCTCGGCGACCTCGGGCTCCTGGGCGTGGAGCTCGACGCGGACGCCAACGACGACGGCCCGCCCGAGCGGGTGGTGACCACCGCCGCCAGCCGCGTGGTGGGGCTGGTCGTGCCCACCAACGAGGAGCTCGAGATCGCCCGCGCCTGCCTGGCCGTCGTGGGGGAGCGCAGCGGCGGGTAGCGACAGCCGCATAGGGTGCGGACCGTGAGCACTCTGTACCGCGGCGGCTTCGTGTACACCCCCATCGATCCCTTCGCGAACGCGATGGTGGTCGACGACGCTACGGGGACGATCGCGTGGATCGGCGGCGACGACGCGGCAGCGGTGCACGCCGACGCGGTGGACCGGGTCGTCGAGCTGGACGGGGCCCTGGTCACGCCTGCCTTCGTCGACGCCCATGCCCACGTGTCGCAGACGGGTGCGGGCCTGCGCGGCGTCGACCTGGGCACCGCACGCAGCACGGCCGAGGCGCTGAGCCGCGTCGAGGACGCCGCCCGACGCGAGCGCGGCCGCCCCGTCTACGCCCCCAACTGGGACCAGGGGACCTGGCCCGACAAGCGTCCCCACACCGCTGCCGAGCTCGACCGGGCGACGTACGGGGGAGTGGTCTACAGCCCCCGGGTCGACGGCCACTCGGCGGTCATCTCCTCGGCGCTCGCCGCCGCGAGCGGCGCCCGGGAGCTGCCCGGCTGGGAGGGCGACGGCCTCGTCACGCGCGAGGCGCACCACGCCGCCCGGGAGGCCTTCAACGCCGCGGTCACCCCCGCCCAGCGCAAGGCCGACATCGACCTCGCGCTGTCCACCGCGGCCGCCGCCGGCATCGGCCTGGTCCACGAGAACGGTGGCCGCACGCTGTCCGGCACGGACGACTTCGCCGAGGTCCTCGCCGCCGGGGACCGCGGCGACGGGCCGCAGACGATCGGGTACTGGGCCCAGCTCGTCTCCGACGAGCAGGAGGCCCGTGACGTCGCCACGCTGCGCGGCGCGCGTGGCCTCGCGGGCGACCTCAACATCGACGGCTCGATCGGGTCGCGCACCGCGCACCTGCGCCGCCCCTACACCGACCGCGAGGGCCACTCCGGCAACGCCTACCTCACCGTCGAGCAGGTCCGCGACCACGTCGCCGCCTGCTCCCTCGCCGGCGTCCAGGCCGGCTTCCACGTCATCGGCGACGCGGGGGTCGACACCGCCGTGGCCGGCTTCGAGGCGGCCGCAGAGCTGGTGGGCTCGCCGGTCGTCACCCGCGCCCGGCACCGGCTCGAGCACCTCGAGATGGTCTCCCGCGACGGCATCGAGCGGTTGGCCCGGCTCGGCGTCTCGGCCTCCGTCCAACCCGCCTTCGACGCCTTCTGGGGCGGGGAGTCGGGCATGTATGCCTCGCGGCTGGGCGCCGACCGCGTCCACGGCCGGGGTGAGGGCGACGCCGGCCCGATGAACCCGTTCGCCTGGATGATGGCGGCCGGCATGACGGTGGCCCTCGGCTCGGACTCCCCGGTCACGCCGTTCGCGCCGTGGGAGGCCGTGCGCGCCTGCGTCAACCACCACGACGAGTCGCAGCGGGTGTCGGCCCGCTCGGCGTTCCTGGCCCACACCCGGGGCGGCTGGCGCGCCGCGGGGTTCGACGACCGCGGCTACCTCGACCTGGGCCTGCCGGCGACGTTCGCGGTCTGGCAGGTGGGCGACCTCGTCGTCCAGGCCCCAGACGACCGGATCCAGACCTGGTCCACCGACCCCCGGTCCGGCACGCCCGGGCTGCCGGACCTGTCGCCCGGTGCCCCGCTGCCGGTGTGCCTGCGCACCTCCGTCCGTGGTCGGGTCGTGCACGACACCGGGGCGCTGGTGCCCACGACGGCGGGCTGACGGGCGTGCGGGTCGGGCTGGTGGGCGCGGGCTCGATCGCCGTGCCGCACGTGCAGGCGTGGCGAGCGCTCGGTGCCGACGTGGTGGTGCACTCCCGGCGGCGTCCCACCGAGTTCGCGGGGCGCCACGGCGCCGTCGTCGCCGACACCCTCGAGGAGCTGCTCGCCGCGAGCGACCTCGTCGACGTCTGCTCCCCGACCGACACGCACGAGCAGGTGGTCCTGGCCGCGGTGTCGGCCGGGCTCCCGGTGGTCTGCGAGAAGCCGCTGGCCCGCACGGCGCGGGCCGCCCAGTCGCTCGCCGACGCGGCCGACCGGGCCGGCGTCGCGCTGCTGCCCGCCCACGTCGTCCGGTGGTTCCCGGCCCACGAGGAGCTGCACGAGCGGCTGCTGGCCGGGTCTCTCGGAGCCGTCGCGGAGGCGTCGTTCACCCGCCAGGTCCAGACGCCGCCGGACGACAGCTGGTTCCACGACCTCGACCGCTCCGGGGGAGTGGTGCTCGACCTGATGCTCCACGACCTCGACCAGGCGCTGTGGGACTTGGGTCCCGTGCGCGACGTGACGGCACGGGCGCTCGACGGCCGCAAGCGCTCGGTCCGGGCGGTCCTGTCCCACGACTCGGGCGTCACGTCCACCGTCGAGGCGGTGTGGGGACCGCCCGGCACGCCGTTCGCGACGACGTACGCCGTCACCGGCTCACAGGGGTCCGCCCACCACGACTCCCGGACCGACGGCGTCCGGACCGACGGCGCCCCACCAGCGGCGGAGGACCCCTACCTGCGCCAGGCCCGTGAGCTGCTCGACCACGTCGAGGCGGGCACCCCGGCTCGGGTGAGTGCCGCCGACGGCGTCGCGGCCGTGGCCCTGGCCGAGCGGGTGCTCCAGGCCCTCCTGGCCTAGTCGCCCCGCGCCTTCGCGCTGGCCCGGTCGTTGGCCTTCTGCAGCGCGTCCACGAGCTCGGCCTTGGTCATCCGCGAGCGCCCGCGGACGTCCAGGCGCCTCGCCAGCTCCAGCAGGTGCTCCTTGCTGGCGTTGGCGTCGACGCCGCCCGCCGTGGGCTCGCGCGAGCCGTACCCCCGCTCGGCGTGGGGGTCCGACGGACCCTTCTCGTCCTTGGGCTCCCAGTGGTCGCCGACCTTCTCGTGGGTGTGCTTGAGCGAGGCGTAGGCCGTACGCTGCGCCCGCTCCTCGCTGTCGTAGGACTCGGCCGCCGAGTCGTACGTCTGCGCGTAGGTGTCCTTGGCCTTCTGGTCCGAGCGCTGCAGCGTGCTGGGCAGCTCGCTCTCCTTCGCCTTGCCGGACCTCGTCGTCTTCGGCACGACCACCTCCCGTCCCGCCGCGCGGTGCGGCGTCGTCCCCAGCATCGTCCGCACCGCGCCGGGAGGCGAGCCCGGCGGCCGACTGCAGCGGATCTTCCCGTCCCAGCGCCCGTACGCCGGAAATCCTGTGCTCCACTGCTAGATTCAGCGTGTGTCCTCCCGCGCCAAGCCCCTGCTCGAGCTCGACCCCGCCACCGTGCGCCAGGCCCGCGCCCTGGCCCGCAAGGCAGGCCGCCCGGTCGTCCGGATGGCCCAGGACCACACGACCGTGTCGATGGAGCGGGCCACCCTGCGGCTGGCCGGCCTCGCGGGCGCCGACCACGAACGGATCCCGTGGGTCAACCACCTCGTCGACCGCGTCCGGGCCGAGGTCGGGCTCGAGCACGGTGTCACCACCCCGGTCTTCGACGCGCTGCGACGCGGTGAGGCGGAGGACCTGCTGACCCTCGCGCAGAAGTCGGCGGGCGGCTCGGTGACCTTCCGCCTGCCGGAGGGGCGCGACGCCACGGCCGCGCAGAGGGCCGCGCGCACCGCGGTCGCCCGCGGCATACGCACCATCGACCGGCAGCGGGCCACGCGCGACCGGCTGGTCAGGCGCCACGGCGACCCGCAGCAGCGGCCGTGGATCTACCTCATCGTCGCCACGGGTGACATCTACGAGGACATCCCGCAGGCGCAGGCGGCCGCGCGCGAGGGCGCGGACATCATCGCCGTCATCCGCTCGACCGGGCAGTCGCTGCTCGACTACGTCCCGGAAGGCGCGACCCGCGAGGGGTATGCCGGCACGTACGCCACCCAGGAGAACTTCCGGCTCATGCGGGCGGCCCTGGACGAGACGTCCAAGGAGCTGGGGCGGTACATCCGGCTGACCAACTACGCCTCCGGGCTGTGCATGCCCGAGATCGCCACCCTAGCCGGCCTCGAGCGGCTCGACATGATGCTCAACGACTCGATGTACGGGATCCTCTTCCGCGACATCAACCCCGTGCGCACCTTCGTCGACCAGCGGTTCAGCCGCCAGATCCACGCCCGGGCCGGGATCATCATCAACACCGGTGAGGACAACTACCTCACCACGGCCGACGCGGTCGAGGCGGCGCACACGGTCACCGTGAGCCAGCTGCTCAACGAGTACTTCGCCAAGGAGGCCGGGCTGCAGGACTGGCAGCTCGGCCTCGGGCACGCGTTCGAGATCAACCCCGACCTGCCGGACAGCTTCCGGATGGAGCTCGCGCACGCGCTGCTCGCCAGGCAGCTGTTCCCCGACGCGCCACTGAAGTGGATGCCGCCGACCAAGCACATGACCGGCGACGTCTTCCGCGGCTACCTGCTCGACGGGTTCTTCAACCTCGTCGGCGCCATGACCGGCCAGGGCATCCTGCTCGTCGGGATGATGACCGAGGCCGTCGTGACGCCGTTCCTGTCCGACCGCGACCTCGCGCTGCAGAACGTCCGCTACGTCATGAACGCCGCAGGTGGCCTGCGCGAGGACTTCCACCCACCGCGCGACGGGTTCATCCAGACGCGTGCCCGCCAAGTGCTGGGCGAGGCGGTCGACCTGCTCGACAGCATCGTCCACGACAGCGACACGGCGGGGGACCCACCGCTGCTGGCGGCCATCGCCGACGGCACGTTCGGCCTGATGAAGCGGCCGGCCGACGCCGGCAAGGGCCTCGACGGCGTGGTGCGGCGGGCGGACGGGTACGACAACCCGGCCGTCACGCTGCTCGAGACGGGGGAGACGAAGTGAGCGCCTCCACCACCGACAGCGCCATGCCGCTCGACCCCTCGCCGACCCGCACCCCGGCGTCTGCCGCGGACGGCGGCCGACCGACCCCGGACATCGTCCGGCCCTACGGCGACACCACCGGCGACGGCATGGTGCAGGTGTCCTTCACGCTGCCTGTCCCGCACGACAAGCGGGCCGAGGGCGCGGCCCTGCAGCTCGCGGCGAAGATGGGCCTGGAGCCAGCCCTGCTCGTCCACGCCAAGGCGATGGGGCCGGACTTCACCTTCTTCGTGGTCTACGGCAGCGTGAAGCACCTCGTGGACCTGCGCGAGGTGACGGTCGTGGAGCGGGAGTTCCCCCTGCTGAGCCCCAAGGACGTCAACGCCGCGATCAAGGCACGCCTGCGCCGCAAGCTGGTCGTCGTCGGCGCCTGCATCGGCACGGACGCCCACACGGTCGGCATCGACGCGATCCTCAACATCAAGGGGTTCGCCGGCGAGAAGGGCCTGGAGTACTACCGCGAGATCAAGGTCGTGAACCTCGGCGCCCAGGTCCTCGTGCCCGAGCTCGTGGAACGGGCCCGGGCCGAGAAGGCCGACGCCGTCATGGTGAGCCAGGTCGTCACCCAGAGGGACGCCCACATCCACAACACGACGGCGATGAGCGCTGCGTTCCGGGAGGCCTACCCCGCCGGTCAGGTGCCGCTGCTCGTCGTCGGCGGCCCGCGGTTCGAGGAGGGGTCGGCCGAGCGGCTCGGCGTCGACCGCATCTTCGGCCGCGGCACCACCCCCGGCGAGGTCGCGAGCTACCTCGTCCACGCCCTCGCCCAGCCCAAGGAGAAGCGATGACCGGCCCCGAGCTCGGCACCACCGTCACCCACCGCCGCTACGTCCCCTACTCGCACGCCCACTACGCCGGCAACCTCGTGGACGGCGCCTACTCGCTGGCCGCCTTCGGGGACGTCGCCACCGAGATGTGCATCCGCACCGACGGTGACGAGGGCCTGTTCGCCAGCTACTCCGACGTCCAGTTCAAGGCACCCGTCCGCGCCGGCGACGTCATCGAGATCGAGGCCCGGCTCGTCCGGGCGGGCACGCGCAGCCGGGAGATGGACTTCGAGCTCCGCGTCGTGGGCCGCGGCGCGCCGGAGCGGGGCGAGTCCGCGGCCGACCTGCTCGACCCGCCGGTGACCGCCACGACCGCCCGCGGCGTCGTCGTGGTCTCCCCGAGAGAGCGCTGAGCCGGCCACCGGAGGGGGCGTCGGCGTGTCGTGGCGCGACACGCCGACCTGCCGAGAATTTACGAAGAATCCTCTGGAGCACAACGGAATTGGCGCAGACGCATGACCTGCGCCGATGACGTGACGGGGATCCGTCACGCGGGTTGACACCGGTGTTCGCGACGGTATGTTGGCTCCCGGTTGTTTCACCACAACGACCGCGACAGGGGGAGGCAGCACAGGGGACCCAGACGGCGATGCACGGTGACGAGCGCGCGCAGTCACCGCCTGCCAGCACCGCCGTCCCACCCCGGCTGACACCCCGCCCCGCCGCGGTGGTGGACGACGACACGGCCCGCGTGCTCAGTAGACAACAGCCGGGGGGTGGCATCCAGCCGGCCCCCTGCTGGTCCCAACGGCGGCGCGGGTCGTGTCGTGTCCTACCGTGGAGCCGTGCCGTCGCCAGCCCGTCGCACCCGTGATCTCACCCGGGTCCTCACCGCCGTGGTCTCGGGCCTGCTCACGGCACAGGCGTTCCCGACCTCGAACCACTGGTGGCTCGCCGTCGTGGGTGTGGCGCTGCTCTCGGCTGCCGTCCTGGGTGCCCGCTGGCGCCTCGCCGCCCTGGTCGGCCTGGGCCACGGGCTCGGCTTCTTCCTGCCCACCCTGTCGTGGACGGGCGTCTACGTCGGCAACCTGCCCTGGGCCGCGCTCTCGGTTCTGGAGGCGCTGTACGTCGTCGCCATGTGCGTCGTCACCGCCGCCGTGCAGCGCCCCCTGCTGCGCACCCGCTGGCGACCCCTGGCGTACGCCGTCGTGCCGCTGGCCTGGGTGCTCCAGGAGTGGGCGCGCGGGGCCACTCCCTTCGGCGGCTTCCCGTGGGCGCGGCTCGCGTTCAGCCAGGCGGACAGCCCGCTCGCGCCGTTCGCGCGGTATGCCGGGGCGCCGGGCCTGACGTTCGCCGTGGCCTGCACGGGCGTGCTCCTGCACCTGCTGGGCCGCGAGCTGACCCACCGCCTGGGCCGCCCGCGCCCCCGGGGTCCCCGGGTCGCCCCCGCCCTCGGGGCCGTGCTGGTGCTGGCGGCCCTGGCTCCGGCGGCGGCCGCCCTGGCCACCACCCCGCCGACCGACGGCCGCCGGGTCTCGGTGCTGTTCGTGCAGGGCAACGTCCCCAAGCCGGGCCTGGACTTCAACGCCGAGCGTCGCAAGGTCCTGGACAACCACGTCCAGGCGACCGTCAGGGCGACCGCCCACCGGTCGACGCCGCCCACCCTGGTCGTGTGGCCGGAGAACTCCTCCGACATCGACCCGCTGGAGAACCTCGACGCGGCCGCCGACATCCGCCTCGCCGTCGAGACGGCCCGGGCGCCGGTCCTCGTCGGCGCCGTCCTCGACGGCCCGGGGCGCTACGTCTCCAACGCCAGCCTGTTCTACCGTCCCGGCGGCGGGCCGCCGCAGCGCTACGTCAAGCAGCACCCGGTCCCGTTCGCCGAGTACATCCCCTACCGCTCCTTCTTCCGGAACTTCAGCGACAAGGTCGACCTCGTCGCCCGCGACTTCACCAGGGGTGACCGGCCGGGAGCCTTCGAGGTGCCGGTGCCCGGCAGCCGGCCGTACTGGATCGTCCCCACCATCTGCTTCGAGGTGGCCTACGACGGCCTCATGCGGGACTCGACGCTGCAGCCCGGGAAGCGCGACAGCATCCTGGCCGTGCAGACCAACAACGCGACGTTCGGGTTCACGGCCGAGTCCGAGCAGCAGTTCGCGATCAGCCGGATCCGCGCGATCGAGCACGGCCGCTCCATCGTCCACGTCTCGACCGTGGGGGTGAGCGGCTTCATCGCGCCGGACGGAACCTACGTGGACAAGACCTCGTTGTTCACCCAGGCGGCCCGCTACGGCTCCCCGGTGGTCCGGACGGAGGTCACCCCCTCGGACCGGATCGGACCACTGCCGGAGTATGCCGCGGCCCTGGGAATGCTCCTGCTCCTGGGGTTGGGACGGTGGCTGGGCCGCCGGAACGCTAGGGTCGGGCGCACCGCCGGACCGACGGAGCCGGCCGACCAGGAGAGGGAACGCGTCGTTGTCTGACCGCACGATCGAGCGGGTGCTGGTGTGCATCCCCACCTACAACGAGCGCGAGAACCTGCCGGCGGTGGTCCGCCGGGTGCGGGACTCGGTGCCCTCGGCCGACATCCTCGTGCTCGACGACAACTCGCCGGACGGGACCGGCGCGGTGGCCGACGACCTCGCCGCGCAGGACCCCCGGCTGCACGTCCTGCACCGGGCCGGCAAGGAGGGCCTGGGCCGGGCCTACCTGGCCGGCTTCGCCTGGGCGCTGGAGCGGGGGTACGACGCCGTCGTCGAGATGGACGCCGACGGGTCCCACCAGCCCGAGCAGCTGCCCGCCCTGCTGGACGCGGTGCACGCCGGCGCGGACCTCGTCATCGGTTCCCGGTGGGTCCGGGGCGGTTCGGTGGTCAACTGGCCGGTGCACCGCAAGGCGCTCTCGGTGGGCGGCAACCTGTACATCCGCGTCCTGCTCGGCATGCCCGTGCACGACGCCACGGCCGGCTACCGCGTCTACACGGCGGACGCGCTTCGCCGGATCGGGCTGCACGACGTGGCGTCGCAGGGGTACTCCTTCCAGACCGACCTCACCCGACGCGCCGTCTCGTTGGGCATGACGGTGGTCGAGGTGCCCATCACCTTCGTGGAGCGCGAGGTGGGGGACTCCAAGATGAGCGGGGCCATCATGCGCGAGTCGCTCCAGCGGATCACCGTCTGGGGGCTGCACCACCGCGCCGACCAGCTGCGCCGCCTGGGCCGCCCCGCGCGCAGGGAGGCCACGTGGCACCAGCTGTAGGGCGGACGTCCGCCGGCCGTCGCCGCCGTCCCCGGTGGCTGGCCGTCGTGTTCGTCCTGCTCCTGGTCGTCCCGATCCTGGAGATCGCGACGATCATCGCCGTCGGCAAGGTCATCGGCGGCTGGCAGACGCTCGTGCTCCTGCTGGTGGAGTCCGCGCTCGGTGCGTGGCTCGTGCGCCGCGAGGGAGCCCGCGCGTGGCAGGCCCTGGTCACGGCCCTCAACACCGGGCAGATGCCCAGCCGCCAGCTCGCCGACGCGGCACTGGTGCTCATCGGCGGCACCCTGTTGCTCGCACCCGGCTTCCTCACCGACGTGGTGGGCTTCTTCCTCATCCTGCCGGTGACCCGCCCCATCGCGCGGACTCTGCTCGAGACCGTGGTGGCGCGCCGCCTGCTCGGGGGCGTGTTCGGGGGAGGAGGCCGTGGGGGAGGGCCACCGTCCGGCCCGGACGTCATCGAGGGCGAGGTGCTCTGAGCCGTCGCACCCGAGGGCCCAGTGCGGGGTCCCGCGGCGGCATGACGAAGGCCACGTCCCAGGGGACGTGGCCTTCGTCGTCGACCGGCGTGGTCAGGCGGTGCGCTTGCGGCGGGGCTTCTCGCCCCGCGACTCGCGCAGGAGGGTCAGGCGCTCCTCGAGGAGCTCCTCGAGCTCGGGGATGCTGCGCCGCTCGAGCAGCATGTCCCAGTGCGTGCGCTGGTGCTTGACCGGCTTGTGCTCGGGCTCCGGACCGTCGACGAGACGAGCCTCCTCGCCGCACCGGCACTCCCAGGTGGGCGGGATCTCGGCCTCGATCGAGAAGGGGAGCTCGGTGCGGTGCCCCTGCGGGCACACGTACGCGGTGATCTGCCGTTCACTCGGGACGACGTGCTCGTCGGTCTCCAGGCTGTGCGAGACCATTCGGCTGCCGCGGAGGGTGCGTTCTGCCATGAGGGGTTCTCCCAACGTATGGTGTCCCTGCCCGCTCGGTTCTGGCGGGGCTCAGGGATTCGTTGTGGTCAACGCGGCGGATCGGCATTGTGTTCCGTCGGTACCTACCCCTGGAGACGGTGCAGGACGCCTGCACGTTGGCCGGTGTGACACACATCACACGACCTCGGCATGGCAGGCCCCGGGCGTCACACGTCACGGGGAAGCTCGTTCCCCGCGTCGAGGATGCCCTGGCGCAGGTCCACCCGGCGGAGCAGGGCAAAGCCCGCCACGAAGAAGACGATGAGGGCGACGATCGCCGGGCGGTAGGAGCCGGTGACCTGGTGGACCAGGCCGAACAAGAGCGTCCCGAACCACGACGTCCCACGCTCCATGGCCTGGTAGAACGAGAAGAACTCGGCCTCCCGCGCCTTGGGCACCAGCTGGCTGAAGAGCGAGCGGCTCAGGGCCTGGCTCCCGCCGAGGACGATGCCGATGAGGACGCCGAGGGCGATGAAGGGCACGAACGCCCTCGCCGGCAGGAAGAAGGCAGCCACCACGATGGCCGACCACGCGACGAGCGAGCCGAGGACGGTGCGCCACGCGCCGTAGCTGCGGGCCAGCCGCCCGAACAGCAGCGCGCCCCCGAACGCCACGAACTGGACCAGCAGGATCAGCGCGACGAGCTGGCTCTGCTCGAACTTCAGCTGCTCGGCGCCGTACAGGCTGCTCGAGGTGATGACGGTCTGGATGCCGTCGTTGAAGAACAGGTACGCGGCCAGGAAGGTCAGCGTCTGCGGGAACCTGCGCAGGTCCCGGAACGTGTGGCCGAGCTGCGTCCAGCTCCCACGCACGATCCCGGCCGCCGGGGCGTCGACTCCCCGGACCCCCGCCTGGCGCAGGTCCCACAGCCCCTTGACGGGGATGACGGTGAACACCCCCCACCACAACCCCGCCGACAGCAGGCTGACCCGGACCGCTGTCGCCTTGTCGAGGCCGACCAGCCCGGGCGCGGACACGATGACCAGGTTGAGGGCGAGCAGCAGGCCACCGCCGAGGTAGCCCAGGGCCCAGCCCTTGGAGGACACCGCGTCCCGGTCGTCCGGGCTGGCGATCCGGCACAGGATGGCGTCGTAGACCACGAGCGAGGAGCCGAGCGCGATCGTCGCCAGGATCATCATCCCCGCCCCGAAGCGCCAGTTCTGCCCGTGCAGGAAGAACAGCAGCGAGGCAGCCAGGGCCCCGGTCCAGGCGAAGGCGCCCAGCAGCCGCGCCGGCCGGGGCGTCCGGTCCGCGATGGCGCCCACGAAGACGAGCAGGACGGCGGACAGGATGGTCGACAGCGTGATCGTGTAGGACGCCACCGAGCCCGGGTCGAGGGGCGCGGTCAGGACGAGGGCGACGGCCCCGGCGCCCGCGGCACCCAGCGGCAGCGCGAAGGGCACCGGGGTCGGGCGGTCGCGCACGAGCTGCACGACGCCGCCGACGAGCACGAGCAGGGCCAGGACCGTGACGACGAGGGCGGCCTTCCAGACCCAGCCGGGCAGGTGGGCCGCGGCAGGGACGACGTGCAGGTTGACGGCGCAGCGCAGGTCGGAGGCCTGGCCCGGGCAGGCCGCCTGCTTGGCGACGGTCGTGAGGTAGGGACCGAACAGGACGGTGCCGACGGTCGTGACGAACGCGGAGTTGGCCCAGTCGTACCAGTACCACGGCCGCTTGTACCGGTCGGTGTCGGCGTAGAGCGCGTCCGGGGCGGACGCCTGTGTCGTCATGCGTGAAGGGTGGCACAGCGGGTCTGCGGCCGAATGCGTATTGCTACCCAGACCACGGGCGCGTTCTCGCCGCTCCACGCCGACCTGCCGGAGGCGTCCCGGCCGGGGGAGTGGCGTCGGTCAGCCCGCGAACTCCCAGTGCCACGGCTCGGGCAGCGAACCCTGCGGCTCGGCCCAGTCAGGGTGGAACCAGCCGTACAACGGGGCGTTCTGCGTCATCCAGAGGTGGGCCGGGTTGCCGAAGTCCTCGACGCCGCCGCACAGGTCGACCGCACGACCCAGGCCGTGCTCGCTCCTTCCCGGTTCGGCGGCCCACTTGCCGCGGCTGGCCTTGACCGACACCTGCTCGGCGTACGAGCGGTAGGAGTCGGTGATGCACAGCGGCTTCCCGCTGTCCTTCTGGTAGGCGAGGCTCATCGCGTTGAACGCGGCTGCCGCCCCGGGGCGCAGGCTCTGGCTGGGGTCGCCGACGAGCGGGCACAGGCCGGCAGCCGGGATCTGGCCGTTGGGATAGTCGTTCTCGTTGGTGCTGCAGGGCTTGACCGACCCGTCGGCCGACACCCCGGGGATGACCAGGGCCTTGCGGAGCCGCTTGGACGCCTCGAGGGCAGCGGCGTCCTCGCTGCCGAGCAGCAGCCCCGCGACCGGGCCGGCCTTCTGCACCTGGGCCGCGTGCAGCGACCTCGTGGTCTCGAGCTGTGACTTCTGCTCGGCGATGACGACGTCGAGCTCGTCCTTCGCGGCCTTGGCGGCCGCGGCTGCCTCGGTGGCCCGGGTGCTCGCCTCGACCGCACGGACCGCGACGGACCGCTGCAGCTCGGTCTGGTTCTGGACCCGCTCGAACGCACCCGCACGCAGGTCGCTGAGGTAGGACAGCTGGGCGGCGCTGTCGCTGGCCTCGGCGGGCGGCTTGGCCAACGTGTCGAGCAGCGCGCCGACGTCCGTGATGGTGCCGCCGGTCCCGGCATACGCCAGGTAGGCCCACTGCGCGAGGGCGCGCCGGTCCTGCCCCATCTGGCTGCTGAGCCGCTGGTACACCGCGACGTCCCGAACGGCCTCGTCGCGGGCGGCGCGCTCCTGGGTGCTCGCCTCGGAGTACTGCTGGAGCAGCGCGTTGGCCTGGACGGCCAGGCGCGACAGCTTCTCGGCGGCCGCCGCGATGCCGGCGTTGGACCGGGCGAGGTCGGCCGTCAGGGCGTCGGCCTTGGCGATCTGGGCCGCGAGGTCGGCCGGGCTGAGCGTGCGCTCGCCCGCCGCGCCCGGCGTGGCCGTGGCCCTTCCGGTCACCTCACCGGTCCCGCCCGTGGCCGGGTCGGTGGCGGTCCCGACGCCCGTGGGGGACGCGCCGGGTCCGCCGGTCGCCGGGCCGGTGCCGGGGGAGCGTGGGGCCGGTGTGGTCGATGTGACGGACGGGGTCGAGGACGAGGCGAGCGCCGGTGCCGCCCCTGCCAGCGTCACGGCCGCGAGTGCTGCTGCCGCGAGGCCGGCTCGTCGTCCGAACCCCACCATGTCGTCCTGTCATCCACCCCTGCCGCCGCCCCCGAGGCGCGACGACCTGCTGTCTCCACCTCGACGAACCCTAACCCGGAAGGGTCACGCGGCATCTCCTGCTTTCGGTGGACTTCTGCCGACCGAGCGGACTACCCACCCACCGCCGGTCGGCCGGGCACCGGGCCCGCACCGGCCGGCAGCTCCTTGACCATGAGCCCGACCCGGTGGCCCCGGGGACCCAGGGTCCCGACCTCCACGAAGCCGCGCGCCCGGTGGAACGCGAGGGACGGCTCGTTCGGGGGGTCGACGTTGACCTCCAAGGCCAGCCGGCCGGCGCGCCGGGCGCGCGCCTCGACGAGGTCGTAGACCCTGGAGGCCAGACCGCGGCGACGGAACCGGTCGTGCAGGACGATCCGGTCGAGGTAGAGGAACCCGGAGCCGTAGCGCTCGCAGAACCACCGGTAGTTCTCCGAGTCGTAGCCACTGCCCGGCGCGAAGGTGAGCACGAACCCCGCGACCTCACCATCGGCGGTGATGACGTCGGCACGCTCGCTCCACCCCACCAGCCGCCACAACCGGTCCTCGTCCAGCGGGGAGAGCAGCTCGACGTGGGTGGCGTTGAGCTCCAGCACGCCGGGGACGTCGGCCTCGGCGAGCGGGCGCAGGACGGCGTCGTCGGCGGGGGAGTGGAGGGCGGTGCCGGAGACCATGAACCGAGTCTGCCACCCATGACAAATGTCACTTCCGCCCACGTCAGCGCGTTGCATAGCCTCCCGCGGTCACCTACCGCGCGACCGTCAGGAGCTCGTCACATGAGTCGACCCAGCCAGCACCAAGGGGGCGGCTCGACCGCACCCCGCACCAGGCGAGGGGCGGTGGTCGCCGGGCTGGCGACCCTGACCCTGGCCGCAGCCGGCGTCACGGTCGCGGCCCCGGCGAGCGCCCACGGCAACGACGACCACCACGGCCGCCAGGACCGGCGCGACCAGCGGCTGGCGCCGCGTACCCACTTCACGATGAAGGACGACGGCTCCAGCGGCTACACGACCAGCGGCGAGGGCATCCCCAACATCGACTCGGTCAAGAAGACGATCTACGCCTACTACGGCGACCCCAAGGGCACGGGTGCCGCGAACCCGACCGACTCGCCGTACGTCCGCGAGATGGCCGGGATCCTCGCCCGGGAGCGCCAGCAGCTGCCGCGCCTGCTCGCCGACGCGAAGCGCCACCACGAGAAGCCGGCGATCGTCTTCGACGCCGACGACACGACGCTGTGGACCTACCAGATGGAGGTGGGGGACATGAAGTTCGTCTTCACCCCCCAGGCGCAGGCGCCGTGGGTCGACGGCGAGAAGTTCCCGGCCGTCCCCGGCATGGTCGACTTCGTCAACGACGCCCAGGCGATGGGCTTCACGGTGTTCGGCCTCACCGGCCGCAGCGACAGCCAGAAGGCGCACACCCTCGGCAACCTCGCCAAGGTCGGCTACACGGCCTTCACCCCGGACAACTACTTCACCAAGTTCAACTCGGGGACGACGCCGCCGGCATACCTCAGCTGCGCCGCCGTGACCACGTGCACGACGGTCGAGTACAAGGCGGGCACCCGCAAGCACATCGAGCAGGACCTCGGGTACGACATCGCCCTCAACGTCGGCGACCAGTTCTCCGACCTGCAGGGCGGGTACGCCGACCACTGGCTCAAGCTGCCGAACCCGACGTACTACCTCCCGTCGCCGGACCTGCCCGGCGTCAAGGAGCCGTGGCTCGCGCCGCGCACCCACTTCACCATGGCGCCGGACGGCTCGAGCGGCCTGACCCAGGGCGGCGAGGGCATCCCCAACATCGACTCCGTGAAGAAGACCGTGTACGCCTACTACGGCGACCCCAAGGGCACCGGCACGGCCGCGACCACCTCGTCCCGCTACATCTCGGAGATGGCCACGATCCAGAAGCAGCAGCGCACGCGCCTGCTGCAGGCCTGCGCGACCAGGGCCGGCCAGGGCCGGAAGCCGGCCATCGTGCTCGACGCCGACGACACCACCCTGTGGGGCTACAACATGGAGGTCGGTGCCATGCACTTCGTGTTCACCCCGCAGGCGCAGGCCCCGTGGGTGAACGAGGGCAAGTTCCCGGCGACGCCGGGCATGGTCGACCTCGTCAACTCCGCCGCGCAGGCCGGGTGCACGCTGGTGGGCCTCACGGGTCGCAACGACACCCAGAAGGACGCGACCCTGGCCAACCTGGCCAAGGTCGGGTACCAGGGCTTCACGCCGCAGACGTACTTCACCAAGTGGGTCAGCGGCTCGACCCCGCCGGCCTGGGTGACGGCGTCCGACTGCGTGGCCTACCCGTCCTGCACGACGATCGAGTACAAGTCGACCGTCCGCAAGCACGTCGAGGACGACCTCGGGTACGACGTCGTGGCGAACTTCGGCGACCAGTTCAGCGACCTCATCGGCGGCCACGCCGACCGGACGGTCAAGCTGCCGAACCCGATGTACTACCTGCCCTGACCGCAGCCGCCTGCCGTGAGGCAGTCGTCCACAGACCCGGCCGCGGCCGGCCCCCGTCCACAGGGGCGCCGGTCGCGGCTGGTGTGCTTCCCGGCCCGGGCAGCACCATCGAACACATGATCGACACAGGGGAGTGGGCCAACGAGGTGCGCCTCGTCGGCAGGGTGAGCGGCAGCGGCCAGGAGCGCGAGCTGCCCAGCGGGGACGAGGTGGTGTCGCTGCGCATCGTCGTCCCGAGGACAGGCCGGTCGCCACGCAGGACGACGGCGAGCGTCGACACGATCGACGTCGCGTGCTGGACGACCCGGCTGCGCCGGACGGCACGTGGACTCGCCGACGGCGACGTGGTCCAGGTGGAGGGTTCGCTGCGGCGCCGGTTCTTCCACACCGGCGCGGGTGCGGCGAGCCGGTACGAGGTCGAGGCGGTGACCCTGCACCGGGTCCGCAGCCAGGGCGGGACGGACCGGCGGTCGCGACGAGCCTCCGGGACCGTGTCGGCTGCTCCGACCGGCGGAGCGAGTCATCGAGGGCGTGCATCGGCCGGTTGACCCGGACCCTTCAGTCCTTCCCACGCGCCACGGTACAACGCCGATAATCCACATTATGTCATTCCAACGGCTCCGTGAGCAGGCGACCCCGCTCCCTCGCCCGGGTTTGCCACAGGCCCGTCCCGAGCGCGACCCCCCACGCCAGGAACAGCGGGTCCCACAGCCAGGCGTGGCCGCGCGTGGCTGCGAGGTCGTCCACCGCACCGCCGACGCCGGCGAGGGCGAGATTCGCGGCGGCCGTGTTGGCCAGGCCGTAGACCACCAACAGCGCCGAGCCGGCCCAGCACCACCGACGAAGGGCCCCGTGGGGTCCTCCTGCCCGGGCCGCCGCCCAGGGCACGCACGCGGCGGCCAGCTTCCCCAGCCCGATGCCGGCCAGGGCAAGGCCGGCAGCCACGGGAGAACCCGCCCGCCAGGCCACGGCCCACTCCCCGACGGTGTCGGCGAGCGCGTCGCCGCCGAACGCCCAGTACAGACTGGCGGCTGCATGCACCACGCCGAGTCCGGCAGCCGTCGTGAACGAGATCAGGGTGCCGCGGCGCATGGCGTCGACCCTAGGTGCTCCGAGCGCCAGCGCGGACCGGGTGAGACCCCTCTCCCGGCCTGGGCCCCTCCGCGGGTCCCTCCGCGGGCTGCGACTCCCCCTCCGCCCGAGCCTTCAACCCCAGCAGCATGGCGCGGTTCATCACCAGGTAGCCCGGCGTGAGCAGCCGGTCGACCGCGCGCAGCGCAGCCGGACGCCCCGGACCCGACCTGGTCCGGAACACCAGCCTGGTGCCACCCGCACGGTCCTCGTGCAGGACGAACTGCCACGTGCCCGTGACCGCCCCGCCGGGCGCGCCGGGGCTGGAGTCGAGCACGAGGTGGTGACCGGCCGCCAGCTGGACGACCCGGGGCCCGCTGCGCCCGCCGGGATAGCCCGCCGGGGTGAAGGCGATGACGTCGCCCACCCCCAGGTCCTGCCATTCGGGATGGATCCGGTCCGCGTGGGTCACGCCGAGGTGGAGCAGCGGGCGACGAGGCCGAGTGCCGACCCGGCCAGCAGCCCCAGGTACGGCGCCCTCGCCTCCCGTCGGCCGCCGCACCACCGGCGGGCAGGGCCGGACGTCCCGGGCGTGGCAACCGATGGTCGCCCCGGTGCCGCGCCGTGGTGTCCCCCGCCGGTCGTGCGGGTGCGCGCCCCTTACCCTGCTCGCGTGCAGTGCGACTACTTCGACGCCGGCGTGTGCCGCTCGTGCTCGCTGATGAACGTCCCGTATGCCGTGCAGCTGGCCGACAAGGACGCCTCGGTCCGGACCGCCCTCGCCGACCACGTCGCGGACTCGCAGTGGCTGGAGCCGTACGCCGGCCCGGAGTCGGGCTTCCGGAACAAGGCCAAGCTCGTCGTGGGCGGTCGGCGCGGCGCCCCCGTCCTCGGCATCCTCGACAGCCACGGCGGTGCGGTCGACCTCACCGGGTGCGGGCTCTACGAGCCCGGCCTGCGCGAGGCGGTCCTGGCCCTGCCTGGACTGGTCGCCCGCAGCGGCCTGACTCCGTATGACGTCGCCCGCCGGTCGGGAGAGCTCAAGCACGTCCTGGTCACCCACTCCCCCGACGGCGAGCTCATGGTCCGGTTCGTCCTGCGGTCCCCCGGCCAGCTCCCTCGGCTGCGCGAGGCCCTCTCCGACCTCGCCACCACCCTGCCCCGAGCCGCCGTGGTGACCGCCAACCTGCTCCCCGAGCACAGGGCCGTCCTCGAGGGCAGGGAGGAGGTCGTCCTCAGCCGGACCGACTCGCTGTCGATGCGGGTCAACGACCTCACCCTGTACCTGCGACCGCAGAGCTTCTTCCAGACGAACACCACGGTCGCGGCGGCGCTGTACGCCCAGGCGACCCAGTGGGTGGCGAGGTCGCGTCCCGGCCTGCTGTGGGACCTCTACTGCGGGGTGGGCGGCTTCGCCCTGCACGCCCTGCGGTCAGGAGCAGCTGCGGCCGTGCGGGGGCTGGAGGTCTCCCCTGCCGCCGTCGCCAGCGCCGAGCGCAGCGCGCGGGAGCTCGGCGCCGCACCGGGATCAGCCGTCTTCGAGGCCGTCGACGCCACCGCGCATCCACTCGGCACGACCCTGCAGGAAGGTGGGGCCCCCGGCCCCGAGGGCGCCGGACCGGACTCGCCCGACGTCGTCGTCGTGAACCCCCCGCGTCGTGGCCTGGGGTCCGACCTGGCCGGCCGCATCGAGCGCTTCTCCGGCCTGCGCCACGTGATCTACTCCAGCTGCAACGTCACGACACTCTCGCGCGATCTTGCCGCCATGCCGTCGCTGCGCGTCCGCGAAGCACGGCTGTTCGACATGTTCCCCCAGACCTCCCACCACGAGGTGGCGGTCCTGCTGGAACGGGGGTGATGTCGTGGTGGACCGCTCAGACCGCCGCAGCCCGACGCACCATGACCTCGCGCTCCTCGGGCGTCGTGCCACCCCAGACGCCGTAGGGCTCGCGCACCTTGAGCGCGTGGGCCAGGCACGCCTGCACGACGGGACAGGTGGCGCAGAGCGCCTTGGCCGCTGCCTCCCGGGCCATCCGCCGCTTCCCCCGCTCGGCCTCACCGAAGAAGAACTGGTCCGGGCTGCTGCTGCGGCAGGCCCCCTCCAGCTGCCAGTCGTAGTTGTCCATGAGGGGCTTCGGCAGCCGCTTGATGTTGCCCACGTCCATTGGGTGTCCCGTCCTGTTCGCTGGTGGAGAACTGCGTCGGCGAGGCTGCCAAATTCTGCACAACCTCTTCAAACGTGTGTCAACAACTTATGCAGAAACGCTTCACTATGCAACACCCTCGAATAAGTTCTATAGTTGTTCATGCCCGGAAGACCGTGGCGGCGGTGATCGATCGAAACCCCCGACGGCAGGTGTCCCGGGCGCTAACTGTGAGGAGTGGTACCCAGTGACCTCCGGGCCCGAACGCAATCCGGACGCCCCCGTCCGCCGCTCGGTGTCGGAGCCGACCCTCGCCGCGGATCCCGCGGACCTGGACTGGTCGGTCGGCCGGGTGGCGGATCGGTTGGGCATCCCCACCGCCACGCTGCGCACCTGGGACCGCCGGTACGGCGTCGGGCCGTCCCAGCGCACGCCCGGCGGTCACCGGCGCTACTCCGAGGAGGACATCCGCCGCGTGCGCGTCATGTCCCGCTTCATCGACAAGGGCGTCCCAGCCCAGTCAGCGGCGCGGGTGGCCTCGGCCATGGACACCACCAGGCTGCAGGTCGAGACGGCAGAGGACCACCCGGTCCAGGCCCAGGGTGACCGCGGTCGCGTGGCCGCCATCACCAGCGCCGCCCTGGCCCTCGACCCCGAGTCCCTCTCCCGCCTCTACCAGGCCACCCTGCGCGAGCGAGACCTCGTCGGCGCGTGGACCGACGTGTTCGCCCCCGCGATGCGCGAGATCGGCGACCAGTGGGGCCGGGGCGCGCTCGGGGTGGAGTCGGAGCACCTGGCCAGCGAGATGCTCGTGACCGAGCTCCGCGCCGTGATCCAGGCCAGCCGGCCGCAGCGGGTCCAGGCAGAGGTGATCCTGGCCAGCGCGGACGAGGAGCAGCACTACCTTCCCCTGCTCGCGCTCCAGGCCGAGCTCGCCCGGCAGGGACTCGGTGTCTCCTACCTCGGGCCCCGGATGCCCACGCACGCGCTGAGCAACGTCATGCGCACGCGCCGACCCGACCGCGTGTTCCTGTGGGCCTCGCTCGAGCGGGCGAGCAACGAGCCGATCTGGCAGACCCTGAACATCATCGACCACCCGATGCTCCTCGTCATCGGCGGACCGGGCTGGCCGGACACGACTCCCCCGGTGTCGCCGCGCGTGACCGTGGCTCGCGCGAACGACCTCGCCAGCGCCGCGAACCTGCTGATGCACCCTCCCGGGTCGCGTTCCTGACCCGTCCTCGTACGGTGTGTCCATGGCGACCCAGGACCTCACGTACCGGCTCAACGACGGCACCTCGGTGCCCTTCATCGGTTTCGGCACCTACCCGCTGCGCGGCGAGGAGGGCGTCGCCGCGATGACGACCGCGCTCGAGGCGGGCTACCGCTACCTCGACAGCGCGGTGAACTACGAGAACGAGCACGAGGTCGGCGAGGCCCTGCGTCGCAGCGGCATCCCTCGTGGCGAGGTCCGGTTGGCGACCAAGGTCCCCGGTCGCTTCCACGCCAGGGACCTGGCCCTGCGCTCGCTCGCGGAGTCCGCCCAGCGCCTGGGGGTCGACCAGATCGACGTCGCCCTGATCCACTGGCCGAACCCCAGCCGGGACCTCTACCCGCAGGCGTGGCAGGCCCTGGTCCAGGCGCAGCAGGACGGCCTGGTCCGCACCATCGGGGTCAGCAACTTCACCCGCGAGCACCTCGAGCGGATCATCGAGGACACCGGTGTCACGCCTGCCCTCAACCAGGTCGAGCTGCATCCCTACTTCCCCCAGCAGCAGCTGCGGGCGACGCACGAGGAGCTCGGCATCCGCACCCAGGCGTGGAGCCCGCTGGGCAAGAACCCCACCCCGTTCCACGAGCCGGCCGTGGCCGACGCAGCGCAGGCCCACGGCGTCAGCCCGGCCCAGGTCGTGCTGCGGTGGCACGTCCAGCTCGGCTCGATGCCGCTGCCGAAGTCCGGCACGCCCGCGCGCCAGGCCGAGAACCTCGACGTCCTGGGCTTCGAGCTCACCGAGGACGAGGTGAGCGCCATCAGCGCCCTCGAACGGGCGGACGGACGGCGGTTCGGCGGCGATCCCGACACCCACGAGGAGATGTAGCGCCGGTGAGCCGGCAGGGCCGCGCGTGGGTGGGGACGTCCGGGTGGCTGTACCCGCGGTGGCGCGGTGAGTTCTACCCGAAGGGCCTGCGGCAACGGGACGAGCTCAGCTACCTCGCGGACCGGGTCACCTCGATCGAGGTCAACGCCTCGTTCTACTCGCTGCGCCGCCCCAGCACGTATGCCGGGTGGCGCGGGGCGGTGCCTGACTGCTACCCCCTGGCGCTCAAGGGCGGGCGCTTCATCACCCACCTCAAACGGCTGCGCGGGGTGGAGGCGGGCCTGGCTAACTTCTTCGCGTCGGGGCCGTTGGCCCTCGGGCCCAGCCTGGGACCGATCCTGTGGCAGCTGCCCGAGCGGGTCGAGTTCGACGCTGCCGTCGTGTCCGACTTCCTCGACCTGCTCCCCCGCACCACGACGGCGATGGCCGCCCTCGCCCGCCGGCACGACGACAAGCTGTCCGACGACCGGGTCCTCACCAAGCCCGGGACGCACCGCCCCGTGCGGCACGCCCTCGAGCCCCGTCACGCCTCCTTCGACACCGACGAGGCGCGAGCCCTCCTGCGGGACAAGGACGTCGCCATGGTGCACGCCGACACCGCCGGTCGGTTCCCGACCATGGGCGACGGCACGGCCTCGTTCCACTACGTCCGGCTCCACGGCGAGCAGCGGCTCTACGGGGGTGGCTACTCCGAGGGCACGCTCGCGTCGTGGGCGGAACAGCTGGCCGGGTGGACGTCCGCGGGCGAGGACGCGTATGTCTACTTCGACAACGACGCCGACGGCCGCGCACCGTACGACGCGGTGCGGCTGATCGGCCTGCTCGGCGACCGTGCCGGCTCAGGGTGAGGGCGGGTCGGGCGGCCCGGCTGCGGCGGCCGCCTGCCGCAGCAGGTCGACCACCTCCTCGTCGACGTCCCCGGGACCGGCCAGCTCCAGGTGGTGCATCCAGGTGCCCGGCGAGGGATGAACCACCTCCTTCACGCGGGGGCCCGGGACCTCGCGGGGCAGCGCGACCGAGAGCACCGCGGGGACGGCGCTCCCGACGTACTGCCCGGGCCGCCACACGTACGCAAAGCCGCGGCGGCGCGACCACGCCACCTGGCTGCGGGTCACCCGCTCGCGCGCTCCCCCGAGCCCGTCCACGACCCGGCGCACGGCGCGGTACACCTCGAGGGACTCGGGATGACGGGCGAACAGCTCCTCGGCACCTCCGGCGAGGACCTGGCCGCGTCGCGTGGCCACGGCCGGCTCACTCGAACGGGATGGGGTCCCCGGCGCCGACCCGGGTGACGACCGGCGTGCCGTCGGAGTAGTCCACGACGGTCGTCGGCTCGGTGCCGCACTCCCCCGAGTCGATGACGGCGTCGACGAGGTGGTCCAGCTCGTCCTTGACGACCCAGCCCTCGGTCATCGGCTCCTCGTGCCCGGGCAGGATCAGCGTGCTCGACAGCAGCGGCTCCCCGAGCTCGTCGAGGAGCGCCTGTACGACGCGGGAGCCGGGGATCCGCACCCCGACCGTCTTCTTCTTCGGGTGCAGCAGGCGGCGGGGTACCTCCTTGGTGCCGGGCAGGATGAACGTGTACGGCCCCGGCGTCGCGGCCTTGACGGCCCGGAACACCGCGTTGTCGATGTGCACGAGCTGCCCCAGCTGGGCGAAGTCACGGCACACGAGGGTGAAGTGGTGCCGGTCGTCGAGGTGGCGGATGCGCAGGATCCGCTCCTTGCCCTCCTGGTTGCCCAGGGCGCAGCCGAGGGCGTAGCCGGAGTCGGTGGGGTACGCCACCAGGCCCCCGTCCCGGATCAGGGCCACCGCCTGCCCGATGGCCCGCGGCTGGGGGTCGACCGGGTGGACGTCGAGGTAGCGGGCCATGCCCAGACTGTATGCCGCGGTGGCGGGGCACCGCGGCATACGGCCGCTCCCGCGGGGGTCACTAGGGTGGTCGCGTGCGCGCACTCGTGAAGACCCATGCGGGTCCTGGCCTTGAGCTGTTGGACGTTCCCGAGCCGCGGGTGGGGCCGTTGGACGTGAAGATCCGGGTGCTGCGGGCCGGGCTGTGCGGCACGGACCTGCACCTGGAGCAGTGGGACGACTGGGCCGCCTCGACGGTGCACCCCCCGATGACGATCGGCCACGAGTTCTACGGCGAGGTCGTCGAGGTCGGTGAGGACGTCGAGTCGGTGCGGGTGGGTCAGCGCGCCTCGGGTGAGGGGCACATCGTGTGCGGCACGTGCCGCAACTGCCGGGCCGGCCGCCGGCACATGTGCATCCACACCCAGGGTGTCGGGGTGAACCGCGACGGCGCGTTCGCGGACTTCGTGGTCATCCCCGCGTCGAACGTGTGGGTGCAGCCGGACGACCTGGACCCCGACCTCGCTGCGGTGTTCGACCCGTTCGGCAACGCCACCCACACCGCGCTGCAGTTCCCGATGGCCGGTGAGGACGTGGTGATCACCGGGGCGGGGCCGATCGGGGTGATGGCCGCCGCGCTCGCCCGGCACGTGGGGGCACGGCACGTGGTCGTGACGGACGTGAGCGACTACCGCCTGGACCTGGCGAGCAACGCCGGGGCCGACCTGGTCGTGAACGCCGCGACGAGCAACCTGGGTGAGGCGATGGCCGAGCTCGGGATGCGTGAGGGCTTCGACGTGGGTCTGGAGATGTCCGGTGTGCCCTCGGCCGTCGAGGACATGCTGCGCAACATGAACCACGGCGGCCGGGTGGCGATGCTGGGCCTGCCGAAGGACCCGTTCGCGATCGACTGGGGGCGGGTCATCACGCACATGATCACCATCAAGGGCATCTATGGCCGGGAGATGTACGACACCTGGTACGCGATGAGCTCGATGCTCGGCAGCAGCGAGCTGCTGCGCGAGCGGGTGGCGTCGGTGATCACCCACCGCTTCCCTGCCGAGCAGTGGCAGGACGCGTTCGCCGCGGCCCGGTCCGGGCAGTGCGGCAAGGTCATCATGGACTGGAGCTGAGAGGGGCACCCGTGTACGGCACCGTCAAGGACGAGCTGGCCGCAACGCTGCGCGAGATCGAGCAGGCCGGCCTGTACAAGCACGAGCGGCAGCTGGCCTCACCCCAGTCCGCCCACATCCGCACCCGCACGGGTGGGGACGGCGAGGCGCCGGGCCAGGCGGAGTCGCTGAACTTCTGCGCGAACAACTACCTCGGCCTGGCCGACGACCCGCAGGTCGAGGACGCCGCCGCGGCCGCGCTGCGCGAGTGGGGCTTCGGCATGGCCAGCGTGCGGTTCATCTGTGGCACGCAGGTCCTGCACAAGCAGCTGGAGCGCGCCCTGTCGGACTTCCTGGGCACCGACGACACGATCCTGTACTCCTCCTGCTTCGACGCCAACGGCGGCGTGTTCGAGGTCCTGTTCGGCGAGCAGGACGCGATCGTGTCCGACGAGCTCAACCACGCCTCGATCATCGACGGCATCCGCCTGTCCAAGGCCCAGCGGTACCGGTACAGGAACGCCGACATGGCCGACCTGCGCGCCCAGCTGCAAGCCGCCCGCGACGCCGGCGCCCGCCGCACCGTCGTCGTGACCGACGGCGTGTTCTCCATGGACGGGTACCTCGCCCCGCTGGACCAGATCTGCGACCTCGCCGACGAGTTCGGCGCGATGGTCCTGGTCGACGACTCCCACGCCGTGGGGTTCATCGGCGACGGCGGCCGCGGCACCCCCGAACGGTTCGGCGTCATGGACCGCGTCGACATCCTCACCGGCACCCTGGGCAAGGCCCTCGGCGGCGCGTCCGGCGGGTACGTCGCCGCCCACCAGGAGATCGTCGACCTGCTGCGCCAGCGCTCGCGCCCGTACCTGTTCTCCAACGCCGTGGCCCCCTCGGTGGCGGCCGGGTCCCTGCAGGCCCTGCAGCTCGCCGCCGCCTCCACCGACGCCCGCGAGCGGCTGCGCACCAACACCGCCCTGTTCCGAGACCTCATGACCGAGGCGGGGTTCGAGCTGCTGCCCGGCGAGCACCCCATCACCCCGGTGATGTTCCCCGGCGAGGACGGCGCCCGCCGCGCCGCCCAGGTCGCCGACGCGATGCTCGCCCGCGGCGTCTACGTCATCGCCTTCTCCTACCCCGTCGTCCCCCAGGGCAAGGCCCGCATCCGCGTCCAGCTCTCCGCCGGCCACAGCGAGGACGACGTCCGCGCCTGCGTCCAGGCCTTCACCGCCGCTCGCGACGAAGTCGACGGGATCGGCTGAGGCCGGGGGGACCATGGGCCGGCTGGTGTTCACCGCCATCTGCTCGCTCGACGGGTACGTCGTCGACGCGGACGGCAGCTTCCGCTGGGCGGCGCCGGACGCCGAGGTCCACGCGCACGTCAACGACGAGGCGCGCGGCATCGGCACCTACCTGCTCGGCCGCCGCATGTACGAGGTCCTGCGCTACTGGGACGGTCCCGACGAGCAGGCCGACCGCGAGCCCGTCATCCGGGACTACCGCCGGGTCTGGCAGGCGGCCAAGAAGGTCGTGTACTCCACGACCCTGGCCGCGCCGTCGACGCCGGGGACCGCGGTGGAGCGGTCCTTCGACGGCGCGGCGGTCCGCCCCCTCGTCGAGCTGTCCGCGGCCGATGTCAGCGTCGGCGGGCCGACCCTGGCCGCGGAGGCGTTCGCTGCCGGGCTGGTGGACGAGGTGCGTCTGTACCGGCACCCGGTGTCCGTGGGTGGTGGCACCCCGGCCCTCCCGGCTGGACAGCGCATCGACCTCGAGCTCGCCGAGGTGCGCACGTTCGGCAGTGGCGTGGTCTTCACCCGCCACCGGGTGCGGCCCTGACGACCGCACCGACCGCCTAGGAGTCGGCCAGCCCGGCGTCGATGGGCGTGCCGTGCGCGACGGTGCGGCTCACGGTGCACAGCCGCTCCTCGGACATCTGGATCGCCTTGGGCAGCATCTCGCGAGCGCGGTCGCCGTCCGGCCCCTCGGGGAACGTCACGGCGAAGCGGACCGTCAGGCCCTCCATCCGGTTGGTGCCCTGCTCGTCGCGGATCTTGTCGCCCTCGGACGTCACGGTGAAGGTGACCGGCTCGGCCCGCTTGGCCGTGATGAAGTCGACGTCGACGGCCGAGCAGCCGGCGATGGCCGTCAGGAGCAGCTCGACCGGGGTGAAGTCCGCGGTGTCGCCACCGCCGATCCGCATCGTGCCGCCGCGCACGTTCGTCACGTCGAACACGCCCTTGGACACCCGCTCCATGCTCACGCTGCGGTGGCCCAGACCGGTGCCGCCGGTCTTCTCACTCGTCTCCTGCGCCATCAGGCACCCCATTTCTCAGCGATGGCCCGCACCACGGTCATGTTGCGGGCCGTTCCGTCCACTCCAGCGATCTTCTCCAGCAGGGCATTCCCGAGCCTGGCCTCGTGGAAGGGGCCACCGATCTCGAGCAGCACGTGCTTCCCGAGGACGAACGCCCTCTCCTGGCTCTCGTCCCACTCCTCCAGCCGGGTGCGCGCCGCTGCGGCCGGCTCTGCGGCGAGGAACGAGACGTAGCGCGAGGCGCCCTCCCACACCGCCGGTATGCCGTCGACCTCCTCGACGAGGGCGCGGACCTGCTTGCGGGTGCGGGCCATCGAGACGATGTCGAAGCCGGCGTGCGCGCTGAGGCACTCGCTGACCGCCGCCTCGACCTTCGCCGCGCTGCGCATCGCCGTGCCGAGCAGGAAGTTGCCGGTCTGGATGTGCGACTCCACGTCGGCGAAGCCGCTGCGCGACAACGCGTCCCGCGCCTCCGCCATGGTGAGCTTGCGCTTGCCGACGTTGACCGCGCGCAGGAAGACGATGAACTCGGGCATCAGAGGACGACCTCTCCCCCACCGACCTCGCGCACGAGCCCGCCCACGCGGACCGTGCCGTCGTCGTCGACGCGCAGCCGCAGCGTCGATGGGCGGGACACCTGCTCGCCCTGGCTCACCTGCCACGTCCCCGAGGTGCCCTGGGCGGCGAACCAGGCGCCGAGGTTGGAGCACGCCGAGCCGGTGGCCGGGTCCTCCGCGACCGAGGAGCCGTCGCTGAGCAGCGCCCGGGCGAGGATGTCCCCCGGCTCCGTCTCGGCCCACACGTAGACCAGCGCCTCCCCGCTGCGGCCCATCCCGGCATACGCGGGGAAGGCGGTCGGGACCACCCGCGCGCTGCGCACGGCGTCGGCGTCGACCGCGTGCGCGATGACCTGCGGCGTGCCGACGGACACCTGCTGCGCCGGGGCCACGACTGCTCCGGCGTCCAGCGACAGGGCGGCCGCGAGGTCGTCCACGTCGAGGTCCGCCTCGACCCGTCCGGGGTTGGCGGTCAGCGTCCAGGTGTCGCCGGCCGCCTCGACGGGGATCACGCCGGCCGGCATCGAGAGGCCGAGGCGGTCGCCGCCGAGGCCGAGGGCCCGGGCCACGTGAGCCGTGCCGAGCGTCGGGTGCCCGGCGAAGGGCATCTCGTAGGCGGTGGTGAAGATCCGCACCCCCGCGTCGGCGCCCTCGCCGGGCGGCACCAGGAAGGTCGTCTCGGACAGGTTGAACTGGCGCGCCAGGCCGAGCATCTGCTCGTCCGACAGCGCCGAGCCGTCCTCGAAGACGCACAGGGGGTTCCCCGAGAACGGGTCGCCCTCGCGGGCGAAGACGTTGAGCAGCCGGTACCGCAGTCGCATGACGCCACTGTGTCAGAGAGACTGCGCCGTGTGAGCCCCACACCCTCCAGCCCGTCCACCCCCGACGGCCGGCTGGTCCTGCTCAGGCACGGCGAGACGGAGTGGTCGAGGTCGGGCCGGCACACCGGCCGGACCGACGTCCCCCTCTCCGGGCACGGCGAGGAGCTGGCCCGGGCCTCCGGGCGACTGCTGACGGGGTACCGGTTCGTGCTCGCGCTGACCTCGCCGCTGCAGCGGGCCCGCCGGACGGCGCAGCTCGCCGGGCTCGCGCCCGAGGTCGACGACGACCTGCTCGAGTGGGACTACGGCGGCTACGAGGGGCTCACCACACCGCAGATCCGCGAGCAGCTGGGCTACGACTGGAGCGTCTTCGAGAACGGCGTCGTGCCCGGGGACACCCCGGGCGAGACGGTCGAGGAGGTCGCGGCCCGGGCGTCCCGCGTGCTGCGCCGGGTGCTGCCCGCGCTGCACGAGGGCGACGTCGCGCTGGTCGGCCACGGCCACTGCCTGCGCGTGCTCGCGACGGTCTTCCTGCGCCAGGAGCCGCGGATGGGGGCCCAGCTGCTGCTCGATGCCGGGTCGGTGAGCGTCCTGCAGTACGAGCGGGAGCGACCGGCGGTCCGGGTGTGGAACCACGGACCGGCCGTGACGGCCGCCCACGCCACCTGACCGGTCCCGGGTCGCTACTCCGTCGCGCCCGGCCGGGTCGTGCGGGTCCGGGGCGGCCGGACGACCGTGAGGTCCGCGAGGCGGGGCGGCGCGAGCGGGACGGGCACGCCCTCGACGGCCGCCGCCTCCACCGGCGTGGGGTCCACCGGCCAGTCGGGCTGCCCGGCCCGGCCGAACAGCGCCACGGCGGTGGCGTCACCGGGGGTGAAGCGCGGACCGTAGGCCACCCCGCCCAGCCCGGCGTCGTCGAACGCGCTCGCCCAGGCCTGCGGCACGGCATACGGCACCATGCTCTCGAGCTCGCGGGTCACCCCGAAGTCCCCCGCCGACCGCGACTGCACGTCCGCCACCTCCCGGAGGCCGGGCAGTCGCAGGCGGGACACCAGCACCTCCTCGAGCAGGGACGCCGGCACCTCGCGCCGCCCACCCAGGACGGGGCCGAGACGCTCGCGCACCGCGCTGCACCGGTCGAGCGCCGCGTAGCAGGTGCCCCGCGGGGCGGTGAGGTCGAACCGGCCTCCCCCGTCGTGCCCGAACCACCACGGGCCCCGGTCGCTGCGGTGGGCGCGGAAGAGGTCCGTGGTGCGGGTCAGGCGGCGGGTCGGGAAGCCGTCGAGGGACGCCGGCGGTCGCCCCTGGGCCGGGCGCTGTCGGTCCACCACGTCAGGCGGCCCACCGGGCGGCGTCGGCCGCTGCCGCCGTCGCGACCCGGGTGACCGCGGCGGCCGAGGACCGGTGGACGACGAGGTAGTCCACCGCGCTCTCGCCGTCGAAGACCTCGCTCGGCGTGGTGAGCCACGTGCCGGTGACCCAGCCGTCGACACCGGCCTTGGTGAAGGCCCCGACCGCCTCGAGCACGCCAGGACGCACCTGGCCCGTGCGGCCGAACTGCAGGGACGGGTACACGAGGTGCCCGTCGTCGGTGCGGCAGGCGAGCACCGTGCCGCGCCGGACACGGTCGAACAGCGCCTGCCGCGAGATGCCCAGCCAGGCCGCGAGCCCGGTGGTGTCGTAGAACGGCGCCAGCGGCTGGTCCAGCGGGTGCACCGTCGGCAGGGCGGCGACCATGCGGTCGGCGAGGTCCTCGACCTGCGCCAGGTCGAGGCGGCGCCCGTGGGCCACCAGGCCCCGGGCACGCTCCTCCACCCGGCGACGGACCTCGGCCACCAGGGCGTCCACGGCCTCGGGGTCGACCGCGACGGCGTCCGCACCCGTGACGTCCGTCGCGGGGCGGCCCTGCGCAGGGCCGCCCGTCGCAGGGCTGCCCGTCGCCTCGGTGGCCGGGGTCGGCCGGGTCGTCGTCCGGGCCATGGCGTTCGCCTCCTGCGTCAAGGGTGTCAAGGCCTGTGGCAGAGCCTACCCCGCGGCGCCGACGTCGCTACCACGACGGCCGATCGAGGCATGGTCAGGGCAGCGGCCAGGTGTGCACCGGGTCGTTGCTGTGCATGTGCCCGGCATACACCCGCAGCATCTCGGCCAGCGCGCTCTGCCGGTCCAGGCCCCGGGACTGGAGCCGGGCCACCGCCTCGGTCTGCCACGTCGCGCCGTTGGTCGAGGTGGTGCACCGGCCCTCGATCACGGACAGGTACCGGTCGCGCACCTTCTCCGAGACGCCCCACTCGGTGAGGCCCTCGTGCGCCATCGGGAGCAGGTGGCGCAGCACCAGCTCCTCGGCCCGGACCTCGCCGAACCCGGGCCAGTAGAGCCGCGACTCGATGCCGTCACGCGCCGCGCTGTGGAAGTTCTGCTCGGCCGCGGCGAAGCTCATCTTGGTCCAGACCGGCCGGTCGTCGGCCGCGAGCCTGCGCATGACGCCGTAGTAGAACGCCGCGTTGGCGAGGACGTCGATCAACGTGGGGCCGGCCGGCAGCACCCGGTTCTCGACCCGCAGGTGAGGGGTCCCGCCGACGATGTCGTAGATCGGGCGGTTCCAGCGGTAGACGGTCCCGTTGTGCAGCCGCAGCTCGGACAGCGCCGGCGCCTCCCCGGCCTCCAGCCTGGCGACCGGGTCCTCGTCGGAGACCTCCGCGAGCAGCGCCGGGAAGTAGCGGACGTTCTCCTCGAACAGGTCGAAGATCGAGGTGATCCAGCGCTCCCCGAAGAACACCCGCGGGCGGACGCCCTGGTTCTTGAGCTCGATGCTGCGGGTGTCGGTGGCCTGGCTGAACAGCTCGATCCGGGTCTCGGCGTGCAGCCGCTGGCCGAAGAAGAACGGGCTGTTGGCCGCGAGGGCGATCTGGGGGGCGACCAGCGCCTGCGCGGCGTTCCAGTGGGCCGCGAAGTCCTGCGGCGACACCTGCAGGTGCAGCTGCACGCTCGTGCACGCCGACTCCGGCGCGATGGAGTCGCAGTAGGTCGCGACCCGCTCCCCCGTCGGTCCCTCGATGTCGAGGTAGATGTCCTCGCCGCGGGCGTAGAAGATCGAGTCGTTGAGGGCGGTGTAGCGGTTGTTGGCGCTGATCCACTCACCCTCGAAGTGCTCGGGCATGATCGTGGGGAGGATGCCGACGGCGACGATGTGGGCGCCGCGCTTCTCGGCGGCGGCGCTCGCGGCGTTGAGCGAGGCGCGCATCTCGTCCTCGAGCTCGATGGCCGCGTCGCCCGGCAGGGGCCGCGGCGGCACGTTGAGCTCGATGTTGTAGCGGGCCAGCTCGGTCTGGTAGCCGGGGTCGGCGATCTCCTCCAGCACCTCGGCGTTCGCGAACTTGGGCCGGTAGTCGGCGTCGACGAGGTTGAGCTCGATCTCCATGCCGGTCATCGGCCGCTCGAACTCGAAGACGCTCTGGGCCAGCATGCGCTCGAAGACGTCGAGGTTCTGGCGGACCTTCTCGCGGTACCGCTGGCGCTGCTCGCGGCTGTAGCTCTGCGCGGTCACCTCTTCGCCCACTGACGGCCTCCTGTGCGGTGCGGCACGCGGTGCGTGCGGTGTGCGGGTGCGGCGTTCGGTCGGCGGATGCCCCGTGCGGGTCGGCGTGTCGCCTCGTCCTGGGACGACCCAACCACAGCGGACGCGCCCCTGCCACCAGCGCTCGACGATGCCCGCGAGAGGCACGCCGAGGCGCCTCACCGATCGTGTCGGTGCGCGCTCCTACCCTGCTCGTGTGCGGTTCCTCCACACCTCCGACTGGCACCTGGGGCGCTCGTTCCACCAGGTGGGGCTGCTCGCCGCCCAGTCGCAGTTCCTGGACCACCTCGTCGAGGTCGTGCGCACCGAGTCGGTCGACGCCGTGCTGGTCTCCGGCGACGTCTACGACCGGGCGATGCCGTCCCCCGACACGGTGCGGCTGCTGTCGGAGTCGGTCACCCGTCTCGTCGACGCGGGCGCCCAGGTGGTCCTGTCCAGCGGCAACCACGACTCCGCCATCCGGCTCGGGTTCGCCAGCGACCTCCTGGCGCGCGCCGGCCTGCACATCCGCTCCTCGCTGGCCTCCGTCGGCACCCCGGTCGTGGTCGGCGGCGTCGCCGTCTACCCCCTGCCGTACCTCGAGCCCTCGGTCGCGGCCGAGCCGCTGGGCGTGTCCGACCGCACCCACGCGGGTGTGCTCGGTGCGGCGATGGCGCGGGTGCGTGACGACCTGGCCGCGCGCGGGCTGCGGGGGGTCGTGATGGCGCACGCGTTCGTCACCGGTGGTGCGACGAGCGACTCCGAACGCGACATCTCCGTGGGTGGCGTCAGTGCCGTGCACCCCTCGGTCTTCGACGGGTTCGCGTATGCCGCGCTGGGCCACCTCCACGGGCGCCAGCAGGTGGGCGAGACGGTGCGCTACAGCGGCTCCCCCGTCGCCCTGTCGTTCAGCGAGTCGGGGCACACCAAGGGCTCGTGGCTCGTCGACCTCGACGCCGCCACGGGCGCCGTGGCCGTCGAGCAGGTCGAGGCGCCCGTGCACCGCGAGCTGGCGGTCCTGCGGGGTGACCTCGACGACCTGTTGCTCGACCCCCGGCTCACGCCGGCCGAGCGCGCGTGGTGCCAGGTCACCCTGACCGACCCGGTCCGGCCGCTGGGCGCGATGGAGCAGCTCCGGCGACGCTTCCCCCACACCCTCGTCCTGCAGTTCGACCCGCAGGGGGCAGCGGTGCCGGTCCGCAGCTACACCGAGCGGACCGCCGCCGAGGACCCTGTCGACGTCTGCTGCGACTTCCTCGGGCACGTGCGTGCCGGTGCCGTCGCGAGCGGGGCCGAGCGGGCGCTGCTGGCCCAGGCCGTGGAGGCCGTGCGCCTCGACCGTGGCGTGCGCGAGGACGAGGGCCGGGCCGACACCGGCGGCCGCGGTACTGCTGGCACCTCACCGGGGAGCGACGCTGCCGACGCGGCTGCCGCCCGACACGACGTAGGGGCGGCATGAGGCTGCACCGGCTGTCCGTCACGGCGTTCGGGCCGTTCGCGGGCACCGTCGAGGTGGATCTCGACGCGGTCGCCGAGGGTGGCCTGTTCCTCATCCGCGGGGCCACCGGGGCGGGCAAGACCAGCCTGCTGGACGCCATCGCGTTCGCCTTGTACGCCGACGTGCCCGGTGCGCGCACGAAGAAGGGGCTGCACAGCGACCACGCCGAGCGCGGCGCCGTGCCCCTGGTGTCGCTGGAGCTGACCGCGGCGGGGCGGCGGCTGCGGATCGACCGTTCCCCGGAGTTCAGGCGGCCCAAGGCGCGGGGGCGCGGCGAGGTGTCGGTGCCCGCCAAGGCCACCCTGTCCGAGCTGAGGGACGGCGCCTGGGAGGCACTCAGCTCCCGGCACGACGAGATCGCCGACGTCGTCGCCGACGTGCTCGGCATGGGTCTGGAGCAGTTCAGCAAGGTGGTGCTGCTCCCCCAGGGTGACTTCGCGGCCTTCCTGCGTGCCACCCCCGAGGAGCGACGCGCCCTGCTCGAGCGGCTCTTCGACGTGGGTGGGTACGTCGGCATCGAGGACTGGTTCGCCGAGCAGCGCAAGGCCGCCGGGAGCACGGTCGAGACCGAGCGCGCCGGGCTGTCCGCCGCCCTCACGGTCCTCGGCGAGCACCTCGTCGGCGCGCCGCCCGAGCTCACCGCCGACCTGCCCGAGTGGCACGACCTGGCCCCGGAGTCGCTCGACGAGGCCCTGCAGGGCCTCGAGGCGGCGGTCGAGGCCTGGGTGGCCGTCTCGATGGCCGACCTCGACGCGGCGCGCCTCGAGGAGTCGCGGGCCGTCACCGCACACGTCTCCGGCCAGGAGCTGGCAGCCCGCCGGCGCCGCGGCACCACCGCCCGGCGCGAGCTGGCCGAGCTCGACCTCGCCGGCCCGGACCACGTCGAGGCCACCGCCGCGCTCGAGCGAGCCGTGCGCGCGCGCTCCGTCTCCGGGGACCTCAGCGCGCTGGCACGGGCGACCGCGGCTGTCGCCGGTGCGCGTACCACGGTGGAGGCGACCTCGGGCCCCGTCGCCGCTCTCGGCCTGGCGGACCGGTCGGAGGGGGCGTTGCGGACCGCCCTCGAGCAGCTCGCGACCTCCGGGGAGCACCTCGTCCAGGCAGTGCACCATGCCGACGGCGTCGAGCAGGCGCTCGCGGAGCGCGCCGAGGTGGCGTCCCGCCTCGCGCGCAGCACCGAGCGGCTGCCCGTCCTCGCCACCGAGCGGTCCCGTGCGGCCGAGGAGCGGATCCTCGCCCAGCAGCGCGTGGTCGACGCGGAGCAGGCGCACCAGGCGCTCGCGCCGGCGATCTCCCGGGCCGAGGCCGCCGCTGCCACGCTGCGCCACCGGGAGGCGCTGGACGCCGCGACCCGACAGCTGACCGAGCTGCGCGACGAGCTCAGGGCCGCCCGCGACCACGAGCAGTCGCTGCGCGACACCTACCAGCAGCTGCGCGAGGCCCGGCTGGAGGGCATGGCGGCCGAGCTCGCCGCCCACCTGGCGGAGGACTCCCCGTGCCCCGTCTGCGGCTCCCCCGAGCACCCGGCTCCCGCGACCTCGGCCGACCCGGTCAGCGCCGACGACGTCGCCGTCGCCGAGAGGCGGTGGCGCGAGGCCGAGCAGGACTCCACCGCCGTGCGGGTCCGGATCGCTGCGGTCGAGGCGACGGCCGACCAGCTCGCCGAGCTGCTGGTGGACGTCGACCGGGACGCCGGCGAGCTCACCGCCGACGTCACCGCCGCGCAGCAGGCGGTGGTCACGCTGCAGGCTCGCGCCGCCCAGCTCGACCCAGCCCGCGACCAGGTCGCGGCGCTGGACGATCGCTGCTCCTCGCTGGCGGACCAGGAGGCGTGGCTGCGGGAGACCGTCTCGGCCGCGACGGCGTCCCTGGCGGACCTGGACCGGCGCCTGGCGGAGGGTCGGGTGCGGTTCGCCGACACGGTCCGCGACCACGACGCGCTGTGCCCCTGCTCGGCGCAGGCCCCTGGAGGCGAAGCAGCCGTCGCGGACGACGACGAGGTGGCCGTCGCCCGCTCCGGTGTCCGGGACAGGGCGACTCGCCACCGCGCCGCTGTCGACGGCCTGGTCGCCCACCTCGACGCAGTGACCCGGTTGCGCGAACGGTCCGCCGAGCACCGGCAGGTCGAGCTGTCCACCACCGCGGCGCTGGAAGAGCACGGGTTCGCCGACCCGGACGAGGCCGTCGCCGCGACGCTGGCGCCCGAGACGGTGCGGCTGCTGACCGAGAGCACGCGGGAGCACGATCGCCGGCGCGCGATCGCCACGGCCACGCTGGCCGAGTCGGACGTGGCCGCGGCCCTCGAGCAGGCGGCCCCCGACCTGGACGCCCTCGCCGCCACGCGGTCCGCGGCCGGGGAGGCCCTGTCTGCGGCCACGTCGGCCGATACCCTGGCCCGGGCCATGCTCGTCAACGTCCGCCGGGCCCGGGCTGCCGTCAGCGCGACCGCCGAACGGCTGGGCGAGGCCGCCCACCGCCACGAGGTCCTGCGTGACCTCGCGGACACCGTCGCGGGGACCGGCCCCCACAACGCGCTGCGGATGCGCCTGTCGGCCTTCGTCCTCGCCGCCCGGCTCGAGAAGGTCGCTGCCCTCGCCAACGAGCGGCTGCGGTCGATGGGCGACGGGCGCTACCTGCTGCGCCACACCGACGGGCTCGCCGCGAGGGGTGCCCGCAGCGGCCTGGGGCTCGAGGTGCTCGACCAGTGGACCGGCCAGAGCCGGGCCACCACGTCCCTGTCGGGGGGTGAGTCCTTCATGGCCTCACTCGCCCTGGCGCTGGGACTGGCCGACGCGGTCCGCGAGGAGTCCGGCGGGTTCGAGCTGCAGACCCTGTTCGTGGACGAGGGGTTCGGCACCCTCGACGACGACAGCCTCGAGCAGGTCATGGAGGTGCTCGACGGACTGCGCGAGGGTGGACGAGCGGTGGGCGTCGTGAGCCACGTCGCCGAGCTGCGCACCCGCATCCCGAGCCAGGTCGAGGTGGTCAAGACGGAGCGCGGGTCGACCGTCCGGCTGCGCGGCACCGCCGACTCGGCGGCCGTCGCCTGACCCCTCCCGCGCGCCCGAGGCCGTCACCCGGCCGAGGCGGCGCGCCGTTGCCCCGCCACGGGGAGACGCAGTGTGCCCACCCCACCGAGGTGGCGTGGGCACGCTGCGTGGCTTCGTCCGGCCCGGACAGGTCAGTCCTCGAACGACTCCGGCGGCGGGCAGCTGCACACGAGGTGGCGGTCGCCGTAGGCGCCGTCGATGCGAGCGACCGGCGGCCAGTACTTGTCGGCCGCCTCGATGCCCACCGGGAAGGCGGCCTCCGAGCGCTCGTACGGGTACTCCCACTTGCCGGCCAGCGCCTTCGCGGTGTGCGGGGCGTTGCGCAGCATGCTGTCGGCCACCGCGACCTCCCCGGACTCGACGGCGGCGATCTCGTGCCGGATGGCGATCATGGCGTCGCAGAACCGGTCGATCTCGTACCGGTCCTCGCTCTCCGTGGGCTCCACCATGAGGGTGCCGGCCACCGGGAACGACATCGTCGGCGCGTGGAACCCGTAGTCGATGAGGCGCTTGGCCACGTCGTCGACGGTCACCCCGCTGCGCTTGGTCAGCTCGCGCAGGTCGAGGATGCACTCGTGGGCCACGATGCCGTCGTGACCGGCATACAGGACCGGGTAGTGCTCGCGCAGCCGTGCCGCGATGTAGTTCGCGTTGAGGACAGCCACCTGGGTCGCCCGGGTCAGTCCCGCCCCACCCATGAGGCGCACGTACGCCCAGGAGATCGGCAGGATGCTCGCCGAGCCGTACGGCGCGGCCGAGATGGGGCCGACCCCGCTCTCGGGGCCCGCTTCCGCCGCCAGCGGGTGGTTCGGCAGGTGCGGCGCGAGGTGGGCGCGCACCGCGACCGGGCCGACGCCGGGGCCGCCACCGCCGTGCGGGATGCAGAACGTCTTGTGCAGGTTGAGGTGCGACACGTCGGCGCCGAACTTGCCGGGCCGGGCCAGCCCGACCAGGGCGTTGAGGTTGGCGCCGTCGACATAGACCTGGCCGCCCGCGTCGTGGACCAGCCCGCACAGCTCGGTGATGGTGTCCTCGAAGACGCCGTGGGTGGACGGGTAGGTGACCATGATGGCGGCGAGCTCGTCGCGGTACTGCTCGACCTTCGCGCGAAGGTCGTCCATGTCGACATCGCCGCCGGCGGCGGTCCTGACGACGACGACCTTCATCCCGGCCATGACCGCGCTGGCGGCGTTGGTGCCGTGGGCGCTGGCGGGGATCAGGCAGATCCGGCGCTGTGACTGGCCGTTCGCCTCGTGGAAGGCGGAGATCGCGAGGAGGCCGGCGAACTCCCCCTGCGAGCCGGCGTTCGGCTGGAGCGAGACGGCGTCGTAGCCCGTGATCTCGCACAGCCACGCCGACAGGTCGTCGATGAGCTCGCGGATCCCGGTCGTCTGCACGGCGGGGGCGAACGGGTGCAGGTCCGAGAACTCCGGCCAGGTGATGGAGACCATCTCGGTCGTGGCGTTGAGCTTCATCGTGCACGAGCCGAGCGGGATCATGCCGCGGTCGAGGGCGAAGTCGCGGTCGGAGAGCCGGCGCAGGTAGCGCAGCATCGACGTCTCGCTGTGGTGGGTGTTGAACACCGGGTGCTCGAGGTAGCCGCTCTCGCGGGTGAGGGCGGCCGGCCACTGCGGCGCCGCCACGTCCACCGACGTCGTCCCGGCCACGCCGAAGGCGCCCCAGACGGCCTCGAGGTCACGCAGGTCGGTCGTCTCGTCGACGCTCAGCGACAGGTGGTCGGCGTCCACCCGCCAGAGGTTGACCCCACGCTGCGCAGCCTCCTGCAGAACCTCGTCGGCGCGTCCCGGCACGGCCACGGTCAGGGTGTCGAAGTACGTCCCGGTGACCACCTCGAGTCCGCCGGCCGCCAGACCCTCGGCCAGCGTCCGCGCGTGCGAGTGGACGCGCGTCGCGATCGCGGCCAGGCCCTTCGGGCCGTGGTACACGGCGTACATCGACGCCATGACCGCGAGCAGCACCTGGGCGGTGCAGATGTTCGAGGTGGCCTTCTCGCGGCGGATGTGCTGCTCGCGCGTCTGCAGCGCGAGCCGGTAGGCGGGGGCGCCCTCGGTGTCGACGCTCACCCCGACCAGCCGGCCCGGGAGGGACCGCTCGAGCCCGGAGCGCACCGACATGTACCCGGCGTGCGGGCCGCCGAAGCCCATGGGCACGCCGAAGCGCTGGCTCGTGCCGACAGCCACGTCGGCGCCCCACTCCCCCGGCGCCGTGGCCAGGGTGAGCGCGAGCAGGTCGGCGGCGGCGGTCACCAGCGCGCCGGCCTCGTGGGCCGCAGCTGCCAGGGCGGCCCAGTCACGCAGCTCCCCGTCGGCACCGGGGTACTGCACGAGCACCCCGAACACGTCGCGGTCACCGGCGGCCGCCCGCAGCGACTCGACCGAGTCGACCCCGGCCAGGTCGGCCACGACGAGGTCGATCCCGAGCGGCCGCGCCCGGGTCTGCATGACCGCGATGGTCTGCGGGAAGGCGTGCCGGTCCACGAGCAGGACCGCGTCGTGGGTGGCCTTGCTGGAGCGGCGCATGAGCGTCATCGCCTCGGCGGCGGCCGTGCCCTCGTCGAGCAGCGAGGCGCCCGACGTCGTGAGCCCGGTGAGGTCGCTCACCACGGTCTGGAAGTTGAGCAGCGCCTCGAGCCGGCCCTGGGAGATCTCGGGCTGGTACGGCGTGTAGGCGGTGTACCAGGCAGGGTTCTCCAGGACGTTGCGCTGGATCACGGCCGGCGTGAGGGTGCCGTAGTACCCCAGGCCGATCATCGACGTCAGCACGTGGTTGCGCCGGGCCAGGCCCCGCAGCTCCTCGACCACGGCGGCCTCGGACGCGGCGGCGTCGACCCGCAGCGGTCCCTGGGCGCGGATGGCCCCCGGGATCGCGTGGTCGACGAGCGCGTCGAGCGAGTCGTGGCCGACGGCCGCGAGCATCGTGGCGACGTCGTCGGGCGAGGGGCCGATGTGGCGGCCGGCGAAGGCGGGCAGGTCGGCGGCGGGCTGCGCGGACAATGAGGCTCCTGAACGGTTCGGTGCTCGGATCGCCTCCCCATCTGTCACGGGCGGACCGCTCCAGAGGTGCCTGTCCCGTGCAGTCCTGGCGCCTGAGAGGTTCCGGGGAGTTTGCCCCTTCGGCGCCCCGCCGCACGCCGGCCGGCGCACGCGGGGACTCTCCCGCACGGGATGTTCAGCGGACCCAATCTAACACCGCGGCCCGCCTCCCCGAAGGGACGACGGGCCGTGCGGGACAGGTGGGTGGGTGGGGCGCGTGCCGGGTGGCCTGCGCCGGGGGTTCAGGCCAGGCGCGCCGCGCGACGCGCGCTGAGCTCGTCGTCCGGGTGCGCGGCGGGGGCCTCGTCCTCGGTCCGCTCGCTCGGCAGCTCGGCGAGAGTGCCCTCGACCTCGCGCCACACGCGGCCGACTGCGATGCCGAAGACGCCCTGGCCGCCCTGCACGAGGTCGATGACCTCGTCGGCGGACGTGCACTCGTAGACCGAGGCGCCGTCGCTCATCAGGGTGATCTGCGCCAGGTCCTCGACACCGCGCTCGCGCAGGTGCTGGATCGCGACCCGGATCTGCTGCAGCGAGACCCCCGTGTCGAGCAGCCGCTTGACCACCTTGAGCACGAGGATGTCGCGGAAGCCGTAGAGCCGCTGGGTGCCCGAGCCGGTGGCGCCGCGCACGGACGGCTCGACGAGCCCGGTGCGGGCCCAGTAGTCGAGCTGGCGGTAGGTGATGCCGGCCGCCTTGCAGGCCGTCGGTCCGCGGTAGCCGATGTCCTCGCTCAGCTCCGGAAGGTCGTCCGTGAACAGGAGCCCCTGGGCCGCTGCCGGCACGCTCCTGTGGCCGTGCTGAGCCTCTTCGCTCGGGGTCACAGCGCTCACCTCCCGGGTGTAACTACATCGGTCGCATTACGGGTCTTGCCCCGACGGTACGGCGGGGCGTCACGGCAGGTCAACAACCACTGGACCTTCGCGCGTCGGCGTGTCGCCCGGCGAAGGCCATCTCTCGATGTGAAGTTGAGGGTCAGGGTCGGGCGCTAGGCCTCGGGGCCGCTCTCCCCCGGCTCGGTCTCGAAGTCCTCGGCCGAGACGTGGTCGAGGAACTCCTTGAACCGCTCCACCTCGTCGTCCTTGTCCTCCTCGGCCGACATCGACACGCCTGCCTCCTCGAGCAGGCTCTCCCCCGTCACGATCGTGGTGCCGGTGCGCAGGGCCAGGGCGATGGCGTCCGAGGACCGCGAGGAGATCTCGACCGTGCCGTCGAAGACGAGGGCGGCGTGGAAGACGCCGTCCTTGATCTCGACGATCCGCACCTCGGTGAGGCGGTGCCCCAGGTCCTCGATGATGTTCTTCATCAGGTCGTGGGTGAGCGGGCGCGGAGGCTCGATGCCCTGCTGGGCGTACGCGATGGCCGTCGCCTCCGCGGCACCGATCCAGATGGGCAGGTAGCGGTCGCCGTCGCGCTCCCGCAGCAGCACGATCGGGTGGTTGGTGGGCATCTCCACCCGCACGCCGAGGACATCGAGGACCTTCACGGTTCCACCGTACCCCCGGCCTCCCGGCAACGGCTCAGGCCCTTCGCAATCCGTCCTTGACCAGGGCGGTGTGCAGTGCGACACACAGCCGCAGCACCTCGCCGGTGGGGTCGTCGGCCCGCCCGGTCGCGACCTGCTGCACGAGCCCGACCTCGCGATCGGCGGCCGTCCGGAACGGTCGCAGGTGCCGGGCCTCGATGCCGTAGGCCGCGAGGCCGGCGGCGCTCGTGGCGACCGCCAGGGCGGCGTCGCCGTAGTGGCCACCGTCGTCCGGGCGCACCAGGCCGAACGTCTCGAGGTCGGCCAGGAGGGACTCGCCCGCCCCGCTGGCCGCCAGCAGCTCCGCGCGGGTCAGCCGGAGGGTCGGGGCGGCGGTGAGCGCCGCCGCGGTGGGGACGTCGGGGTCGGGGGCGGCCGCCGGGACCTCGGGCCGCGACATACCGGCCCGGTCCTGGCGGGGCGGGGTCAGGCCACGGTCGAGCGCGTCGAGCGCCTCACGGATCACCTTGAGCGGCCAGAAGTGGTCGCGCTGGGCGGTGAGGACGTAGTGCAGCCGCTCGACGTCGGCGTCGGTGTAGGTGCGGTAGCCCGATGCGGTCCGCGCGGGCGTGACCAGCCCCTCGGCCTCGAGGAAGCGGATCTTGGAGATCGTGACGTCCGGGAAGTCCTGCCGGAGGGTCGCCAGCACGGCCCCGATCGTCATCGACCGGTGTGGAGGACGGGCGGACACCGTGCGGTGTCAGGCCTTGCCGGCGTAGAAGACGAGGCGGAACTTGCCGATCTGCACCTCGTCGCCGGTGTGCAGCGCGACCTCGTCGATCCGCGCGCGGTTGACGTAGGTGCCGTTGAGCGAGCCGACGTCACGGACGACGAAGGTCTCGCCCTCGCGGCGGAAGGTGGCGTGCTTGCGGGACACAGTGACGTCGTCGAGGAAGATGTCGCTGTCGGGGTGGCGCCCGGAGTGGACCTCGTCGTCGTCGAGCAGGAACCGGGCTCCGGTGTTGGGCCCGCGCAGCACGACGAGCAGGGCCGTGCCCGGGCGCAGCGCGTCGACGGTGGCCTGGTCGGCCTTGCTCAGCGCGACCTCCGGCTCGGCGGTCGTGTCGACCTGCTCCAGGTCGTGGATGCCGGGCAGCCGCATGGTCGTCGGCTCGTGCGGCTGCGACGCCTGGTCGTCCCTCTCGCTGCCGTTCATGACTGCGCGCTCCCTCGTCGTGTTCGACTGTCCCGGCCCTAGCAAAGCACACACCCTAGGCGACGCCGCAGACAGCACGCAGCGGATTCGCCCGGAGCGCGGGCAGGGTCAGCCCAGCTGGTCCTTGTACGCGGCCTGGTCGAGGAGCGCCTCCACGGCGCCACCGTCGGACGGGCGCAGCTCGTACATCCAGCCCTCGCCGTAGGGGTCGGTGTTGACCAGCTCTGGGGTGGCGTCCAGGGCCGGGTTGACGGCGGTGACCTCGCCGGCCAGCGGCGCGTAGAGGTCGCTGACCGACTTGGTCGACTCGACCTCGCCGCAGGCGTCACCGGCGGCGACCGTGTCGCCGACGGCGGGGAGGCTGACGTACACGACGTCGCCGAGGGAGTCCTGGGCGAAGGAGGTGATGCCGATCCGGACCGTCCCGTCGTCCCCGGCGCGCACCCACTCGTGCTCAGCGGTGTAGCGCAGGTCCTCGGGGTACTCCAGCTCGCTCATGCTGCTCCTTGCTCGGGTTGCGGAGGTCGACGGGCGCCGTCGTCCGGGGTGGGGTCACGTGGAGGGCGCCGGGACGGGCCGAGCGTAACGAGGCTCCGTCAGGGTGTGCAACGCGGTCACCTCGACCGTGTCGGCCTGCCGCACCGTGGAGGTCGCGCCGTCGCGCCGCACCGACTCGGTGACGCCGCCGGGGATGTCCATCGCGGACGCCATCGTCGCGCTGTCCCCGATCGCGCGGATCGTGTACGGCGGGCGGATCTGGTGCCCGCTCACCTCGACCGCGCCGTCGCTGTCGGTGAACCAGGTGTCGGCGACGACCCGCACGTCGTTGATCTGGACCGCCTCTGCGCCGGCGTCCCGCAGCTCCTGCAGGGCGTCGAGCAGCCGGGCCGCGGTGACCTTGTGGTCCGGGTCGCTGATCGTGATGACGACGCCGGGGCCGGTCGCCGGGACGGTCCCGGTGAGGATGCCCAGGGTGTCGACCCGCTCCTGCGCGGACTTCAGCGCCTCCTCGCTGCCGTCCACCCCGGACAGCAGCCGGTCCCGTCGCAGCTCGAGCGTGCGCAGGTCCGTCGAGAGCCGGTCCTGCTCCTGGCTCACGTCGTCGAGGATGCGGACCAGCTCGTCCTCGCGGAGCTGCTCCAGGCCGCTCTGGCTCGTCTGCTGCACCTGGGTGGCGATCGCGAAGCCGAGCCCGATCGCGAGCAGCGCCGCGAACGCGTTGGCCCGGGTGGCCCGCGGCCTGGCCATCCGCAGCAGGGTCCGCCAGGAGCCGTCCTGCCCCGGGGGGCGGGGCGGGGTGCCCTGGCTGTCCGGGGCGGCCGGCGGAGTGGTGGTCATCGTCAGGCCTTGAACAGGTGCCGCCGGATCGAGGCGACGTTGGAGAAGATCCGCACACCGAGGACGACCACGACGCCGGTGGACAGCTGCGAGCCCACGCCGAGCTGGTCGCCGAGGAAGACGATGAACGCGGCCACGACGACGTTCGCGAGGAACGAGACGACGAACACCTTGTCGTTGAAGATCCCGTCGAGCACGGCACGCACCGCGCCGAACACCGCGTCGAGGGCGGCGATGACGGCGATGGGCAGGTACGGCTGGAGGGCGACCGGCACGTCGGGGCCCCAGACGAGGCCGATGACGACGCCGCCGATGAGGCCGAGCAGGGGGATCACGGTGAGGTCTCCGAGGTGGACGGTGTGCCGGACGGGGTGGTGGTCGGGGAGCCCTTGCCGGAACGGGTGGGCGTGGGCGTGGCGGTCGCCTCCGGCCGCAGGACCCGGGCCTTGTCGACCGACAGCGACGCGGCAGCGGGCAGGGTCAGCGACGAGGCGCTGTCCATGGAAACACGGATGCCGTAGTTGTCGTGCAGGGCACGCGCGTAGGACCCGCCGGCGTTCTCGGCGAAGTTCGTCTGCAACGTGCTGGGGTCGCCGATGGCCTGGATCCGGTACGGGCGGGTCAGCGGCCGGTAGTTGACCAGGATCGCCTCACCGGCGAAGCGGATCGCCGACCGGGAGGTGAGCCGCTGGCCGTTCACGGCGATCGCCTCGGCGCCTGCCTGCCACAGCCCGTTGACGACGATCTGCAGGTCCTTGGAGTAGACCTTGCCCTCGTCGGTGCCCGAGGTGGTCCGCGGGTTGCCGTCGGCGCTGTTCGACTCGCTGCCCGGGGCGTTGTCCAGGACGAGGGTGATCCCCTTGCCGGTGGCGGCCTCGGACCCGGACACGAGGGTGAGGGTGTCGAGCTCGGCCTGCAGCGCCGCCTGCTGGGAGCCGAGCGCCTCCTTGCGCAGCCGGTCGATGTCGGCCTGGGTCGTGCGCAGGGCCGTCTCCTGCCGGTCGGCTGCCGCCCGACGGGTCTCGATCTGGGAGACGATGTCGGCCTTCGCCCTGGCGGCGGCGGTCGAGGGCGCGCGCAGGGCGATCGCGCCGAAGGTCAGCAGCAGCCCCACGACCGCGGACGCCACGACGACGATCGGCGTGCTGAAGCCAGTGGCGGCCGGGAGGCCGGCGGCCACGCGCCGTTCGGCGGCCGCGGCATACCCCGGGTCGAGCGGGCGCTCCATCATCGAGGTGAGCAGCGTCATCGACTCGTCCACGCGCCGTCCACCAGGGGTGGCCGGTGGTGCGTCCGAGCGGTGTGAGGTGGGGACCACGGCGCGCCCCTACCGGGCGAGCGCGACGCGGTGGGCGGCCGCCACCTGCCGCGCCTGGACGATGTACATGACGCCGGCCACCCAGTACAGGACCGTCCCCCACCACGCGAAGGCCCAGCCGATCGGCTGTGCCCAGTGGGCGAAGCCGCTGGTGCCGTCGCCGAGGAGCAGCAGCGGGAAGGCGTACAGGAGGTTGAAGGTCGCCGCCTTGCCGACGAAGTGGACGGGCAGCCCCACCTGGCCGTACCGGCGGATCCACCAGAGGACCACTGCGAGCAGGACCTCGCGACCCACCAGGGCGCCGACCAGCCACCACGGGATGATGTCGCGCCAGGCCAGGCCGAACAGCGTGGTGGCGATGTAGAGGCGGTCCGCGAGCGGGTCGAGCAGCTCGCCGAGCCGGGAAACCAGGCCGAACCGCCGCGCGATCTTGCCGTCGAGGTAGTCGCTGACCCCGGACACCATCAGGGTCAGCAGCGCGACGGCGTCGTGGCCGGCGAGGATGGCCCACAGGAAGACCGGCACGCCCACGAGGCGCAGGGCGGACAGGGCGTTGGGGACGTTGACCACCTGGTCCGTCCGGGTCGCCGGGCGTGCGGCACCCTCGACCGCACTCCCCCGCTCCGCCCGTTCGACCACGTCCGAAGCCTAACCGGCTGCTGCTGCGTAGAGTCGCAGGCATGGACAACCCGCTGCTGGGCCCGGGCCTGGAACGGCTGCGCGAGCGGCGCAGCGTCAAGTGGCGGCTCTACGGCCCGGACGTGCTGCCGCTGTGGGTCGCGGAGATGGACGTCGTGCCGGCCGAGCCGGTGCGGCGTGCGGTCCACGACGCGCTCGAGTCCGGCGACACGGGATACCCGTGGGCGGCCGACTACGCCGAGGCGCTGGCGGCCTTCGCGGCGGAGCGCTGGGGGTGGCATCCCGACCCGGACGCGATGCAGATCGTGCCGGACGTGATGCTCGGCGTCGTGGAGGTGCTCAAGCTCTTCACCGGCTCCGGGGACGCCGTGGTGGTCAACTCCCCCGTCTACCCGCCGTTCTTCCAGTTCGTCGAGCACCTGGGCCGGCGCGTGGTGCAGGCGCCGCTCGGTGCGACCGGGCGGATCGACCTCCACTCGCTGGAGCGCGCGCTGGCGGACGCCACGAGCGGTGGCGCCCGCGCGGCATACCTGCTGTGCAACCCGCAGAACCCGACCGGCACGGTGCACACCGCCGACGAGCTCACGGCGGCCATCGAGCTGTCCGAGCGGTACGGAGCCAGGGTCGTCGCCGACGAGATCCACGCGCCCCTGGTGCCGGTGGGGGCGAGCTTCACGCCCGTCGCCTCCCTGCCGGAGGGGTCGCGGGCGGTGGCACTGGTGTCGGCCTCGAAGGCGTTCAACCTCGCCGGGCTCAAGGCCGCACTGGCCGTACCCGGGCCCGACGCGGCGGCCGAGCTCGCGCGGATCCCCGAGGAGGTGTCGCACGGGGCCAGCCACGTCGGCGTCATCGCGCACCGGGCGGCCTACCTCGAGGGGGCGTCGTGGCTCGACGCGCTGCTCGCCGGGCTCGACGAGAACCGGCGCCTGCTGGCCGACCTCGTGCAGAGCAGGCTGCCCGGCGTCGGCTACCGCGTGCCGGAGGGCACGTTCCTGGCCTGGCTCGACTTCACGCAGGTCGGGCTCGGGGACGACCCGAGCGCCGTGCTGCGCGAGCGGGCGGGCGTGGCGCTGCACCCCGGGCCGGGCTTCGGGATCGGTGGCGCCGGCCACGCCCGCCTCAACTTCGGGACGTCGCCCGAGATCCTGCGCGAGGCGGTCGACCGCATCGCCGCCGCGCTCTAGCCCTCGCGGGGCGGGGCTAGCCGCTGTGCGGTCTCAGTGCGAGCGGTGACCCTTGCCGTGCCCCTTGGCCGTGGACTTGCCGTGACCCTTGCCCGACGTGCCGTGGCGGGACGTGCCCTCGCGGGACGACGTGGCGGTCCCGGTCGAGGTGGCGCTCGGCTGCTCGGTCTCGGACGGCTCCGGCTGCTCGGTCTCGGAGGGCTCGGGCTGCTCGGTGTGGGCAGCCATGATCGGGGCGCAGTACGCGCCCACCTGGTCTGCTCCACCGGCCGCCGTCGCCAGGGCGCGGAACGCCGTGGAGTCGGCGGACTTGCCGGTGGTGTGGCCCTGGTGGTGCGACCACGCGGTGCAGAGGCCGAAGGCGGCCGGGCCGCTGGCGTCCGGACCCCGGTCACCGGTCTCGGTCGGGTCGGCCGTCTCGGTCTCCGTCGGGTCGGCCGTCTCGGTCTCGGTCGGGTCGGCCGTCTCGGTCTCCGTGGGGTCGGCCGTCTCGGTCTCCGTGGGGTCGGCCGTCTCGGTCTCGGTCGGGTCGGCCGTCGAGGCGGTGGTCGCGGCTGCAACAGGCGTCGAGGTCGCGTCCGTGGGTGCGGCCGTCAGCGCGTAGGCGACGGTGCCGCCCCCCGCGACCCCGAGGGCGATGACGAGGGCAGCGCCGAGCTTGACGCCGATGATGGTGGGACGCATGGGGGGATCTCCTGCTCGAGCCCGGACCGACGGACGAACTCTAGCGCCGGACGACCGCGCATGGGGGCCGTTTGCGGGACTCCACGGCCACGAGCGGCCCCCCAGTGCTGGTTCAGTCCGTTTGCACCCGTTTGCAGGCAGCCTGTGTCGATGCCGCGGCGCCCCACCCCGGAGGTCGGGGAGCGCCCATTGACGACGCCCCGGCCGAGGCGGACCCTCAGGTGGGTGGGCTTCGAGGTGACGGCGCAGGCGTACGGGCGGTTCATGGGCCGCTTCTCCGAACCGCTGGCGGCGGGGTTCGCCGACGCCGCCGGCGTCCCACCCGGGGGCGCGACCGGCGGCACCACCCCGCGCGTGCTCGACGTCGGGTGCGGACCGGGCGCCCTCACCGCTTTGCTGGCCGAGCGGCTGGGGGCAGACCGCGTCCATGCCGTCGACCCCTCGCAGTCGTTCGTGGCCGCGGCCCGCGACCGGTTGCCGGGGGTGGACGTGCGAATCGCCACGGCTGAGGACCTGCCCTTCGAGGACGACGCGTTCGACCTCGCCCTGGCCCAGCTCGTGGTGCACTTCATGCGCGACCCGGTGGCCGGGCTGCGCGAGATGGCCAGGGTGACCCGGCCCGGCGGGTTCGTGGCTGCCTGCGTGTGGGACCACGCCGGGAGGCAGGGCCCGGTGTCGGCGTTCTGGGACGTGGTGCGCGAGTTCGACCCAGGGGAGCAGGGCGAGGGGCTGCTGGCCGGGACCGAGCGGGGACAGCTCGGCGAGCTCATGCGTGCCGCGGGCCTGGAGGAGGTCCGTGAGTCCTCGATCGCGGTCACGTCGCGGTTCGACTCCTTCGAGGACTGGTGGGAGGGGTACACGTACGGCGTCGGGCCCGCCGGCGCCTACCTCGTCGGGCTCGACGACGACCAGCAGGCCGCGCTGCGCGCCCTGGCCGAGCAACGCCGTCCCCCGGCCCCGTTCGAGGTCCGTGCCGAGGCGTGGTGCGCGGTGGGAACCGCTTGAGGCTCCTCAGGCCCCGACGCGCTCCGGCTCCCTCGCGGCCGCCGGCCGGACGGTCGTACGGCTCGCGCGGCTGCCCGAGCGCTGCTGCCCCACCACGATGCCACCCAGGACCAGCGCAATGCCCGCCAGCTGCCAGGGGGTCAGGTGCTCACCGGCCACGAGGGCGCCGAGCAGGACGCCGGTCACCGGGTTGAGCAGCCCGATGACGCCGACAGTGCCGGCCGACAGGCGGCGCAGCCCGTCGTACCAGACGACGAAGGCCAGGGCGGTGCCCGCGAGGCTCACGAACGCGGCTCCCGCCACGCCCCGGGCGTCGAGGGCTGGCGGGGCTCCCTCGACGACGGCGGCCACCACGGTGAGCAGCGCCCCGCCGAAGAGCATCTGCCAGGCGGTCGTGGCGACGACCGGGGTGTCGTCGGACCAGCGCTTGGCGAGGACGAACCCGAACGAGGACATCGCCATCGCGGACGCCGAGGCGGCCACGCCCCACCCCGAGACGGCACCCGTCCCGGCGGCCACGACGAGCAGCACGCCGAGCATGCCCACCACGGAACCGGCCACAACCCGAGCCGTCGGCCGCTCTGACGCGAGCAGCCAGGCGAACCCGGCCAGGACGAGCGGTGACGCGGCCATGATGGAGGCCGCGACGCTGCTCGGGAGCATCTGCGCCGCGAGGTAGACGAGCAGGAAGAAGCCGCCCACCGTCAGGGTGCCGAGGACTGCGGATCGCCACCACCAGGCGCCTCGGGGCAGCCGGCGGGCCACCACCAGCAGGACGAGCGCTGCCGGCAGGGCACGCAGGGCCGAGCCCCACAGGGGGCTGTCGGCGGGCAGAGTGTGCCGGATGACGTAGTAGTTGGCGCCCCAGGCGATCGGGGCGAGGGCGGTCGTGAGGACCACGCGCAGGTTCGACTCCACGGGACCCTCAATGCCTTCCGAGGAAGGCATATTCCGCGAATTCTCGGCCCGGTCGTCCCGAGCTGGTCAGGGCAAGGCCGCGCTCGGTGTCGTCAACGGCGGTCTGGGCGGGGCATTAAAGGGCCTGACCTGTGGTGACAGGTCAGGCCCCGGTTGGTCGGGCTGACAGGATTTGAACCTGCGACCCCTTGACCCCCAGTCAAGTGCGCTACCAAGCTGCGCCACAGCCCGTGGCATTCGCCCCTCGCGGAGCGAACGAAACCTTAGCGCACGGCATACCGGGCCTTGAAATCGGTGCCCGCAGGTCGGCCGCCACGCGCCGACAGGGTGGCATCTGGCTCCTCGCCACGGCGGGAACCGCCGTTCGCCACCCTCTCGATGCCGGCCTTGTCGATGCCGGCCTTGTCGATGCCGGCCGACGCGGTCCCGCGCGGCACACCGGGCAGCCGTCGCTACCGGCGCTTGCGCTTCTCGCGCACCCGCACGGACACCTCGATCGGCGTGCCCTCGAAGCCGAACTCCTCGCGCAGCCGGCGCTCGACGAACCGCCGGTAGCCGGCCTCGATGAACCCGGACGCGAATAGCACGAACCTCGGCGGGCGGGTCGAGGCCTGCGTGGCGAACAGGATCCGCGGCTGCTTGCCGCCGCGCACGGGGTGGGGGTGCGAGGCCACGATCTCGCCGAGGAAGGCGTTGAGCCGCCCCGTGGGGACACGGGTGTCCCAGGAGTCGAGCGCCTTCTCCAGGGCGGGGACGAGCTTCTCGACGGCGCGGCCGGTCTTGGCGGAGATGTTGACCCGCGGCGCCCACGGGATCTGCACCAGCTCGCGCTCGATCTCGCGCTCGAGGTAGTAGCGGCGCTCCTCGTCGAGCAGGTCCCACTTGTTGTAGGCGACGACCAGGGCACGCCCGGCGTCGATGACCTGCTGCACGACGCGGATGTCCTGCTCGGCGATGCTCTGCTCGGCGTCGATGAGGACGACCGCGACCTCCGCCTTCTCCAGCGCGGTTTGGGTGCGCAGGGAGGCGTAGAAGTCGGCACCGCGCGTCTGGTGAACGCGACGGCGGATGCCGGCGGTGTCGACGAAGCGCCAGGTCTTGCCGCCGAGCTCGATCAGCTCGTCGACCGGGTCGCGCGTGGTGCCGGCGACGTTGTCGACGACGACGCGCTCGGAGCCCGCAAGCTTGTTGAGCAGCGAGGACTTGCCGACGTTGGGGCGGCCGATGAGGGCCACGCGGCGGGGCCCACCACGCTCGTAGGCGCCGCCGACGCCCGAGACCGCGGGCAGCACCTCGAGGACCGCGTCGAGGGCGTCGCCGCTCCCCCGGCCGTGCAGCGCGGAGACCGGCCACGGCTGGCCCAGTCCGAGGTTCCACAGAGCGGCGGCGTCGGCCTCGGTACGCTGGTCGTCGACCTTGTTCGCGATGAGGACGACAGGCTTGCCGGAGCGGCGCAGCAGCTTCACGACGGCCTCGTCGTCGTCGGTGGCACCGACCGTCGCGTCGACGACGAACATGACCACGTCGGCCAGCTCGACGGCGACCTCGGCCTGCTCGGCGACCCGCAGGTGGATGCCCGTGGCGTCGATCTCCCAGCCGCCGGTGTCGACGAGGGTGAACCGGCGGCCGGCCCAGTCGGCGTCGTAGGCGACGCGGTCGCGGGTCACGCCGGGCACGTCCTCGACGACCGCCTCGCGGCGACCGAGGATGCGGTTGACGAGGGTGGACTTGCCGACGTTCGGACGGCCGACGACGGCGACGACCGGACGCGGACCCTCCTCACGGGCGTACCCGTCGTCGTCGAGCTCCCCGTCGACGAGGGCGCGGTCCTCCTCGCTGAGGTCGAACTCCTCCAGGCCGGCGCGCAGGGCGCGCTCGACGGTGGAGTCGTCGGTCAGGTGCTCGGTCACGGCGGGTCCTCGGGGAGTCGTGGGAAGGCCGCCGCGGCGCTGGTATGCCGTGGGGCCGGCGTCCATTGTCTCGCACTTCGCGGGGTGTCCCGGACAGCGCGGCCCGGACGGGGCGCGCGGGCACGGCGCTGGGTGGGGACGAGGGCGCAGGGGGGGCGGTCAGCCCTCGTCCCCCGGGAGGAACACCTGGTGCCGGGCCTGGGACTCCCGGACGTGGGAGGCCAGGGCGTCGCGCACCTGCTCGGTCGCGGCGACGAGCCGCTGCCGACCGGTCAGGGCCGGGTCGGCGGCCAGGCGGACCGGATGCCCGAACTCGACCACCACCCTGCTGCGCAGTCGCGGGACGGAGTTCCTCGACGCGCCCGCCATCCGGGTGCCGAGGAAGGCCACGGGCACGACGACCGCACCGCCCTGCTGGGCGAGCCATGCCGCCCCCTGCTGCACCGCTGCGACGTCGCCTCGCCCGCGGGTGCCCTCGGGGAAGATCCCGACGGCTCCCCCGGACTGCAGGATGGCCACGGCGGCGCCGAGGGCGCCCCGGTCACCGGCGCCGCGGGTCACCGGGATGTGCCCGATGAAGGTGAGGAACCGCCCGAGCGGTCCGCGGAACATCTCCCGCTTCACGAGCACGCACGTCGGCCGCGGAGCCACGCCGGGGAGCATGGGCCCGTCGAGGAAGCCGACGTGGTTCCCGACGAAGACGACCGGACCCTGCTTCGGCACCCGGTCCCGGCCGATCACCCGCAGCCGGTAGAGCGCGTGGAAGAGCGGCCAGCCGATGACCATGTTGACCCGGACCCGCCAGGGGGCGGGGACGGGCGCCGGGCCGGTCCGGTCAGTCACCCGCGGACCTTGGCGGGCGCCTCCGCGTGCACGAGGTCCACGAGGGCCGCGACGCTCTGCTCGAAGTCGAGGTCGGAGGTGTCGAGCAGCGTCACGCCGTCCGCCGCGTCCATGAAGTCCGACACGGTGGAGTCGTCCTCGTCGCGGCGGACGATCTGGTCGCGGGTCGCCTCGACCGCGGCGGCGTGGTCGTCGCCGTGGAGCTCCTTGGACCGGCGGCGCAGGCGGGCCTCGACGCTGGCCGTGAGGAGGACGCGCACGTCGGCGTCCGGCGCGACCACGGTGGTGATGTCGCGCCCCTCGGCCACCACGCCACCGTTGCGGGTGGCGATGGCCTCGATGAGGTCGCGCTGGAGCTGCTGCAGCACGGGGCGGACGTCGGTGTTGGTCGCGACCTTCGAGACGACCTCCGACACCCGGGTGGTTCGGATGGCGTCCTCGATCTCGCGGCCGCTCACCCGCACGCTCGGGCGCGCCGGGTCGGTGCCCATCTCCAGGGGGATGTCACGAGCCGCCTGGGCGACGGCCGCGCGGTCGTCGAGGTCGACACCCTCCTCGAGGCACCACCACGTCACCGCCCGGTACATCGCACCGGTGTCGAGGTAGCCCACACCCAACCTGCGGGCGGCGGCTCGCGACACGCTGGACTTCCCGGAGCCGGAGGGGCCGTCGACGGCCACGACGAGGTGCTCACTGCTCATGGCGGTCGAGCCTAGTGGCCGCCCCGGCCGGCGGGCGCCCGAAGACCGGCCTCAGCCGTGCAGCCGCCAGCCCCGCGACCGCAGCTCCTCGCCGAGGCGCTCGACCACGCCGGGCAGCACCGAGATCTCCGCCAGCCCGAACGGCTGGCCCAGCCCGTGCTCGAGGTGCAGGTCCTCCAGGTTGACGCCCGCGTCCCCGACGTCGTGCAGCAGCCGGGCGAGCTCGCCCGGCCGGTCCGGGACCAGGACCACCACGACGCCGTATGCCGTCGGCGCCGCCCCATGCTTGCCGGGGATCCGCGCGTGGCCGGCGTTGCCGTGCGCGACGACGCGGGCCAGGACCTCACGGGCGCCGACGGCGTCCCCCTCGGTCAGCCGGTCCAGCGCGGTGACGACCTCGTCGAGCTCCTCCCGGAGGTCGGCGAGCACGTGCCGGACGGCGGGCGCGTTGCCGGTGAGGATCTGGGTCCAGAGCTGGGGGTCGCTGGCCGCGATCCGGGTGACGTCCCGGATGCCCGGGCCGGAGAGCGCGACGGCGCCCTCGCCGAGGTCGCGCAGCCGGCTCGCGACCAGGGAGGCCGCGACCTGCGGCACGTGCGAGACCGCCGCGACGGCCGCGTCGTGGGCCTCGGGGTCCATGGTGGACACGGTCCCGCCGGCGGCCCGGGCGAGCTCCTGCACCGTCTCCACGGCACCGGCGGAGGACTCGGCGTGCGGCACCACGACCCAGGCCCGGCCGTCGAAGAGGTCCCCGCGTGCCGCCACGGCACCCGACCGCTCGCGGCCCGCCATGGGGTGGGAGCCGACGTACCGCGTGACGTCGCCACCCCGGGCGCGGACGCCGTCGAGGACGGCGACCTTGACCGAGGCGACGTCGGTGACCACGGCGTGCGGCCACGAGGCGAGCTCGAGGGCGACCACCGCGCCCGCCACGTCCGGGGGCGCGGCGACCACGACGACGTCCGGGTCGGGTGTGTCGGCTCCGGCGACCGCTCCGGCCCCGAGGTCACGGGCCAGCGCCACCGCGGTGGGCGACGGGTCCGCCAGCGACACGGCATACCCGGCCCTGCTCAGGGCGATGCCCAGGCTGGTGCCGATGAGGCCGGTGCCGACGATCCGCACGGAGGGGGTCACGACGCGAAGGCTACCGACGACCTTGTCTCCAGCGTGGCGGCTGCCCACCGGGGTCAGACCCGTGTCTCCGGTGCTACGTCACTGATCAGCGTGGCCGATCAGTGACGTAGCAGCGCGAACACGTGGCCCGAGCTGCCTCGGGGAGCGGCGTGCGGTCAGAGGCCGGCGGCCGCGTAGAGCTTGCCGACCTCGTCGCTGTTGAGCTTGCGCATCTTGCCGGGCTTGGTGTCACCGAGGTGGATCGGCCCCACCTGGGTGCGCACGAGCGAGAGCACCGGGTGGCCGACGGCGTCGAGCAGGCGCCGCACGATGTGCTTGCGCCCCTCGTGCAGCACCACCTCGACGAGGGCCCTCCCCGGCTGGGAGTCCACGACGCGGAACGAGTCCACGGTGGCCGGCCCGTCGTCGAGCTCGACGCCCTCGCGCAGCCGCCGTCCGAGGTCGCGCGGGACCGGCCCGGCGATCTGGGCGAGGTAGGTCTTGAGCACGCCGTACTGGGGGTGCTGCAGCCGGTGGGCGAGGTCGCCGTCGTTGGTGAGGATGAGCAGGCCCTCGGTGTCGGCGTCGAGGCGTCCGACGTGGAACAGCCGCTGCTCGCGGTTGCCGACGTAGTCGCCGATGTTGATCCGGCCGAGCTCGTCGTTCATCGTCGTGACGACGCCGAGCGGCTTGTTGAACGCGAAGTAGAGCCGGTTCTCGTCGAGCTGGACCCGCAGCCCGTCGACGTGGACCACCTGGTCGGGACGGATCCGCACCCCGAGCTCGGTCACGACCTGCCCGTCGACCTCGACGCGCCCCTCGGAGATGAGGTTCTCGCACACGCGGCGCGAGCCGACGCCGGCCGCCGCGAGCAGCTTCTGCAGCCTGATGCCGTCCGGGTCGTGGACATCGACGTCGGGCCTGGCCGTCTCGCGGGGAACGCGGGTCGGCTGGCTGCGCTTGGTGGTCCCGGAGCTCCCACGCTGGGGGCGCTCGGACCGCTTGGCTGCCGGTCCTCCCCCGCTGCCGGCCCCGGCGCCGCGGAACCCGGCACCGCCGCCGCGCGTCCCGCCGCCGGATGCTCCGGGGCGGCCTTCGCCGGACGCGGACCTGCCGCCGGAGGAGGACCGTCCACCGCTGGAGCCGGACCGTCCACCGCCGGAGCCGGGCCGAGCACCGCCGGTGGGCCGTCCGCCACGGGAGGGCCGCTGGGGGCGGCCGCCCCCCGCGCCGCCGCGGTCCTTGGGCGGGGTCATGCCCGACCCTGCTCTGCGATCTCGTCGAGCATGTCGACCTCCGGGAGGTAGGGGGCCAGGGCAGGCAGCTCGTCGAGCGAGCCGAGGCCGAGGCGTTGCAGGAAGTAGGCAGTGGTGCCGTAGAGGACCGCGCCCGAGTCGCCCTCGGCACCCAGCTCCTCGATGAGCCCGCGGTTGAGCAGGGTGCGGACGACCCCGTCGACGTTGACGCCGCGGACCGCACTGACCCGCGAGCGGGAGATCGGCTGGCGGTAGGCGATGACGGCGAGGGTCTCCAGCGAGGCCTGGGTGAGCTTGGCCTGCTGGCCGTCGAGGAGGAACTTCTCCACGACGGGGGCGTAGTCGCTGCGGCTGTAGATCCGCCAGCCACCGGCGACGCTGCGCAGGGTGAAGCCGCGCTGCTGCTCGGCGTACTCGCGCTCGAGGCCCTCGAGGTGGTCGCGGACGTCGTCGACGGGCAGCTCCAGGGCGGAGGCCAGCGCCAGGTCGGTGACCGGCTCGTCGACCACCATGAGCACGGCCTCGATCGCGGACCGGGCGCCGCCGGGGAAGTCGCTGACGTCGAAGGCGATCTGCTCCTCGACCACGGGCTCCGCGACGGCCGACTCCTCGACGGCCGGCTCCTCGACCACGGGCTCCGCGACGGCGGGCGAGTCCACCGGCTCGCTCTCGGCCTGCTGCTCACTCATCGTCGGCGCTCTCCTGCGTCGTGGGGTCATCCTGCTCGGGCCGCTCGGGCTGCTCGCGTTCGTCGGCCTCGTCGCCCTCGTCGGACTCGTCGCCCTCGTCGGACTCGTCGGCCTCGTCGCCCTCGTCGAACTCGTCGCTGACGTCGATCTCGCCCTCGTCGGTGCCGGTCCAGCGCACCGTGAGCTCCCCCAGCGCCTCGGCCTGCTCGAACGCGATCGCAGCCTCGCGGAACAGCTCGAGCAGGGCCAGGAACCGCGCCACGATGACCAGCGTGCTGTCCGCGTCGGCGACGAGCGCCCGGAACGAGCAGACCCGCTCGGACCGCAGTCGCGTGCCGATGATGCCCGCCTGCTCGCGCACGCTCACCTGGGGGGTGTGGAGGTGGTCCAGCCCCACCGAGGGGGCCACCCTGGGGGTCATCGCCTTGGCCGCGATCATCGCCAGCTGCTCCGGCGTGATGCCCATGACGAGCTCGGGCAGGAGCTTGGCGAACTGCGGCTCGAGGCCGGCCTGGCGGGGCGTCATCCGCCCAGCCGTGGCCATGCGGTCCGCGAAGGTGAAGGCGATGTCCTTGAACGCGCGGTACTGCAGGAGCCGGGCGAACAGCAGGTCCCGCGCCTCGATGAGCGCCAGGTCCTCCTCGTCCTGCGGTCCGGTCTGCGGCAGCAGCCGTGAGGCCTTGAGGTCGAGCAGGGTCGCCGCGATGAGCAGGAACTCGGACGCCTGCGACAGGTCCCAGTCCCGGTCTGCCTCGCGAGCGGCCTTGATGTGGGCGATGAACTCGTCGGTGACCTTGGCCAGGGCGATCTCGGTGATGTCGAGCTTGTGCTTGCTGATCAGGCCGAGCAACAGGTCGAACGGGCCGGAGAACACGTCGAGGTGCACCTCGAAGGGCGTGACGGCGCCCCGCCGGGTGATGACGCCTCCCGGCGTGATCGGCTCCTGCTCAGGGGTGGAGGCCTGCTCAGGGGTGGTGACCTGCTGCTCGGCGGCCGCCACCGGGTCCTGGGTCACGACGGTCAGGCCGAACCGCCCCGAGCGATGAGCTCGCGGGCGAGCTGGCGGTACGAGGCGGCCGCACCGTGGGTGGAGGCGTACGTGGTGATCGGCTCCGCCGCCAGGGTGGCGTCGGGGAACTTCACCGTGCGGCTGATGACGGTGTGGAACACCTGCTCGCCGAAGTGGTCGACGACGCTGCGGACGACCTCACGGGAGTGCAGGGTCCGGGAGTCGAACATCGTCGCGAGGATGCCGTCGACCTGCAGCCGGGGGTTGAGCCGGTCGGTGATCTTGTCGATCGTCTCCACGAGCAGCGCGACACCACGCATGGCGAAGAACTCGCACTCGAGCGGGATCACGACGCCGTGGGCAGCGGTGAGGGCGTTGACGGTGAGCAGCCCGAGCGAGGGCTGGCAGTCGATGAGGATGACGTCGTAGTCGTCCATGACCGGTCGCAACACCCTGGCCAGGATCTGCTCCCGCGCCACCTCGCCGACCAGCTGGACCTCGGCGGCCGACAGGTCGATGTTGGCCGGGATGACGTCGAGGTTGTCGGTGGCCGTCTGCTGGATGACCTCGCGCACGTCGTGGCCGCGCTCGATGAGCAGGTTGTAGATCGTCACGTCGAGCTCGTTGGCGCGCACGCCCAGGCCCACGGACAGGGCACCCTGCGGGTCGAAGTCCACGAGCAGCACGCGCCGACCGACCTCCGCCAGCGCGGCCCCCAGGTTGATGGTGGTCGTCGTCTTGCCGACTCCGCCCTTCTGGTTGCACATGGCGATGATGCGGGCCGGGCCGTGGCCGTCCAGCGACGGCGGCTCCGGGAAGTCGGGCATCGGCCGACCCGTGGGCCCCAGCTGCCCCGCGCCCGCGGCCTCGATCCCGGGGAGCCGGCCGTCGGTCGACGGGGTGGGCTGGGGGGTCGCCTCGGGTGACGGCGACGGCTGGTGGTGCGTCGTGGTCGCCTCAGGGTCCACAGGCGTTTCACTCCCGGTGAGGTTGCGTTCGTCGGTCAGCCTCTCGCTGATCGCCCCGACCCTATCAGCGGGTATGCCGCGAACTGGGCTCACGGCGCCGACGGGACGTGGCGCGTCGAGCGGTGTCAGCGGGCCCTGGGGTGGGACTGGGCGTAGACCTCCCGCAGCCGCTGCACGGTCACGAGCGTGTAGATCTGGGTCGTGGTCACCGACGCGTGCCCGAGCAGCTCCTGCACCACCCGCACGTCCGCACCGCCGTCGAGCAGGTGCGTCGCGAACGAGTGGCGCAGGGTGTGCGGGGACAGGTGCCCGGACAGGTCCGCCCGCTCGGCCGCGGCCCGCAGCGCCGCCCACGCCGACTGCCGCGAGAGCCGGTTGCCCCGCTGGTTGAGGAACACCGCGGCAGTGCCCTTCCCCCGGGTGGCCAGCGCCGGGCGCCCGCGGACGAGGTAGGCGCTCAGGGCCTGCGCGGCATACGAGCCCAGCGGGACGAGCCGCTCCTTGCGGCCCTTGCCGAAGAGCCGGACCACCCCCTCCTCGGTGTCGATGTCGTCGACGTCGAGGCCCACGGCCTCGCTGATGCGGGCACCGGCGCCGTACAGCACCTCGAGCAGCGCCCGGTCGCGCAGGGCGACAGGGGTGTCCCCCACGCCCGCCGCGGCGAGGAGCCGCTCGACCTCCTCGACGGTGATGGCCTTCGGCAGGCGCGCGGGCGGCGTGGGCGGGCTCACGGCGGCCGTCGGGTCGGTCCCGACCTCCCCCTCGAGCGCGAGGAACCGGTGGAAGCCGCGCACGGCGACCAGCGTCCGGGCCGCCGAGGAGGCGGCCAGCGGACGGTGCCCCTCGCTGCCCTCGCGCAGCGAGGCGAGGAAGTCGGTGACGTGGGCCTCGCGCACGTCACCGGGGTCGCTGACCCCCTTGGCTGCCAGGTATGCCGTCCAGCGGGCCAGGTCTCGCCGGTAGGACGACAGCGTGTGCGGGCTCGCGCCGCGTTCGACGTCGAGGTGGTCCAGCCAGCCCCGGACGGCTCGCTCGAGCGCGCTGGCTGGTGGCACGGATGGGAGTGTAGGCGGCATGAAGCTCTACGCAGACCTGCCCGGCCGTCGCACCGCGCAGATCCTGGCCGACGTCGGGATGCTCGCGTGGGTGTGCGTCTGGGCGTGGGTGGGACGGTTCGTGCACGACTCGACGATGCAGCTCGCGGCGCCCGGCCACCGGCTGGAGAGCGCCGGCAGCGGCTTCCGCGAGCAGATGACCAGTGCGGGCGACACGGTGAGGGACGTGCCGCTCGTCGGGGACCGGATCGCCGCGCCCTTCCGCCAGGCGAGCGGCGCCGGGACCACGATCGAGCAGGCCGGCACCGACCTGGTCGACGCGGTCACGAAGCTGGCGAACCTCCTCGGGTGGGTCACCGCGCTCGTCCCGATCCTGGTCGTCGGCCTGGCGTGGGCACTGCTGCGAGGGCGGTTCGTCCGCCGGGCGAGCGCGGCCCAGCGGTTCCTCGACAGCGCGGCCGACCTCGACCTGTTCGCGTTGCGGGCCATGGCCACCCAGCCGATGCGCAAGCTCGCGGCGATCTCCGACGACCCGACCGGCGCGTGGCGGCGCGGGGAGGCCGCGACCATCCGCGCCCTGGCGCTGCTCGAGCTCGAGGACAGCGGGCTGCGGCCACCGGTCCCAGCAGGCACGCAGCCGACCTCAGTGGGCGGGCAGCCGGCCTGACCCCTCGGTGACGTCGCGCAGCCGGCGCGCGAGGTCCGGTGTGAGCGCGCCGGGCTCCATCCGCCAGCGCCAGCCGCCCTCGATGCCCGGGGCGTTCATCCGCGCGTCCGAGCCGAGGGACAGGACGTCCTGCGCCTGCGTCACGGCCAGGCCGCACGGGGCAGCGTGCGCCAGCTCGATGAGCGCCCACGAGGGCTCGTCGTCGATCCGGGACCTGGTCCCGGCCCGTCCGCACGCGTCCCGCGCCATCCGCCGGCGCTCCTCGGGCAGTGCCGTCCACCAGCCGCAGACGGTGTCGTTGTCGTGGGTGCCCGTGTAGACGACCTGGTTGGCCTCGAGCCGCTCGGGGTCGTGGACGTTGTCGGCGTACGCCGGCTCGAACGCGAACTGCAGCACGGCCATGCCGGGGTAGCCCAGGGCCCGGCGCAGGTCGACGACGGGCTGGTCGATGTCGCCGAGGTCCTCCGCGAGCACGGGCAGGGTCCCGAGCTCGGCCGTCGCGGCGTCGAAGACCGCCCGGCCCGGCCCGGGCTCCCAGCGGCCGCCCAGGGCGGTCTCGGCCCCCGCCGGCACGGCCCAGTACGCCGCGAACCCGCGGAAGTGGTCGACGCGCACGACGTCGAACAGCGCGAAGGTGCGCCGCATCCGCTCGACCCACCAGCGGTAGCCGTCCTCGCGCAGCGCGTCCCAGTGGTACAGCGGGTTGCCCCACAGCTGGCCGGTCGCGGCATACGCGTCCGGCGGCACCCCCGCGACGGCGTCGGTGCGGAAGAACTGCGGCCACGCGCGCTCGTCGGCGCCGTCGGGGGCCACGTAGATCGGCACGTCGCCCATGAGGCGCACGCCGCGCTCCGCGGCATACGCCCGCAGCGCGGACCACTCGCGGCCGAACCGGACCTGGTCGTCGAGGTCGCCGCCGTAGTCGGTCCAGGAGGGCACCCAGTACGCCTGCTGCTCGGCGAAGGCGCGCGCCTCGTCCGGGTCGACGGGCGCGTCGGGCTGCTCGAGCAGCGCCGGGGAGGCGGCGAACGCCGACGGCGACTTGTACGGCGACCCGTGGCGGTCCGGCACCGACACGGGCAGCACCTGCCACAGCGTCTGCCCCGCGTCGGCGAGCCAGTCGACGAACCGGCGGGCCTCGTCGCCGAGCCGGCCGCCCGGCAGCGAGGTGACGTGGCACTGGACGCCGCTGGACCGTGGTTCGGTGACCGGGCTGCCCGTCATGGGGTCCTCACTCCTGGGGGTCCTCACTCCTGGGGTCGTCCGCGGTGCGCAGGACGCGCGGGTGCAGGTCCTCCGCCGGAGGGTTCCACGCCGCCGCGTCCGCGTCGACCTGGGCCCCCGACCTGATGTCCTTCACCTGGTCGCCCCCGTCCTCGGCAGCACCGGTGAACCACACGAACGGGATGCCGCGCCGCTCTGCGTACCGGATCTGCTTGCCGAACTTCGCCGGCTTGGGCGCCACCTCGCACGCGATCCCCCGCTCCCGCAGGGCCGAGGCCACGGCCTGGGACGCAGCGCGGGACTCCTCGTCGGTGACCGCGACGAGGACGCACGCCGGGGTGGACCGGGTCGCCCGGACCAGCCCCTGCGAGAGCAGCAGGCCGAGCAGCCGGGACACGCCGATGGAGATGCCCACCCCCGGGTAGGTGGTGCGCCCGTCGGAGGCGAGCGAGTCGTACCGGCCGCCGGAGCAGAACGAGCCCCACGATTCGTACCCCTCGAGCTGGGTCTCGTAGACGGTGCCGGTGTAGTAGTCGAGCCCGCGCGCGATCTTGAGCTCGGCGACCATCGCCCCCGGCGCGTGCTCCAGGCCGGCGCGGATGACGGCGGCCAGCGCCTCGAGGCCCTCGTCGAGGGTGGGGTGCTCCACGCCGAGCGCCCGCACCTGCTCGACGAACGAGAGGTCCTCGCTGCGGATGGCGGCCAGTGCCAGGCACTGGTCGGCCTGCTCGGGCGTGCGCCCCGCCTCCACGAGCGCTTCCTTCACGCGGGCGGCGCCGATCTTGTCGAGCTTGTCGATGATCCGCAGGGTCTGCTGGATCTGCGTGTCGTCGTCCGTGCCGATCCCGATGCCGCGGTAGAAGCCCTCGGGGATCTTGCGGTTGTTGACCTGGATGACCATCCGGCCGATCGGCAGCCTGCGGAACACCTCGGCGACGACGAGCGGCATCTCCGCCTCGAAGTGCGGGGCCAGCTCCCCCACGTCGACCACGTCGATGTCGGCCTGGGTGAACTCGCGGTAGCGGCCCTCCTGGGGCCGTTCGCCGCGCCACACCTTCTGGATCTGCTGGCGGCGGAACGGGAAGGCGAGGTGCCCGGCGTTCTCCAGCACGTACCGGGCGAAGGGCACGGTGAGGTCGAAGTGCAGCCCGAGCTCGGCGTCGGCGACGGCCGCGGGGTCGTCGGCGTTCGCGAGGCGCCGGATGCCGTAGATCTCCTTGTCGGCGTCGCCGCCCTTGCCGAGCAGCCGCTCGACCGGCTCCACCGCGCGGGTCTCGATCGAGGGGAACCCGTGCAGCTCGAAGGTCTCGCGGATGACGTCGAGGAAGTGCTGCTCGACGATCCGCTGGTCCGGGAGGTACTCGGGGAATCCGCTGATCGGGGAGATCTTCACGTCACAAGCCTTGCAGATAGGGGTTGGTCGCCCGCTCGCGGTCCATGGTGGTGGCCGGTCCGTGCCCGGGGAGCACGAGGGTCGTGTCCGGCAGCGGCAGCACCACCTCGCGGAGGGAGTGCTGCATCGCGGTGTCGCTGCCGCCCGGCAGGTCGGTGCGGCCGATGGAGCCGGCGAAGAGCACGTCACCGGTGAGGACGGTGGAGCGCACGTCGACCTGCTCGGCCACGCCGTCCGGGACCGTGGGCAGGCGGAAGAGGACCGACCCCTCCGTGTGGCCGGGCGCGTGCACCACGTCGACGGTGAGCCCGGCCAGCTCGAGGGTCTGCCCGCCCGTGACGTCGACGACCCGCTCCGGTTCCTTCCAGGTGGCCCGCGCCCCGAACTGCTGCTCCACCATCGACAGCAGGGGTGCGCTGATGAGCGCGAGCGGGTCCCGCAGCCGGTACCGGTCCGCGGAGTGGATGTAGGCCGCCGTGTCGCCACCGCACACCGGGGTCACGGAGTAGACGTGGTCGAGGTGACCGTGCGTCAGCAGGACCGCCGCCGGCCGCAGGCGGTGCTCGCGCAGCACCTCGCGCAGGGTGTCCTCGATGCCGATGCCCGGGTCGACGACGAGGCACTCCTCACCGGGACCGGGCGCGATGACGTAGCAGTTCGCGTCGATGACCCGACCCGGGAAGGCGAAGGTGAGCACGGCCTGCAGCCTAGCCAGAGGGCAGCCTGCCTAGACTGACGCGCGTGACCAGAGAGCAGGAGCGGGCCCGCGCACGCCGACGGGCCGAGAAGTTGGACGCCAAGATCGCCGCCAAGCAGCGTGAGGCGGCCCGCAACCGCCAGGTCGCGTGGGTGGTGGCTGCCGTCCTCGTGGTGGTCGCGGCCTTCGTCCTGCTGGCCGGCAAGCTCTCCGGCGACACGCCCACCACGCCGGCCGCCGGCGCGACGGCGACGTCCTCCGCGCCCTCCGCCTCGGCCACCACCGCCGCGGTCGCGGGCTGCACCCCGGCCCCCCAGGCGCCGACGACCGCGAAGAAGGAGAAGCTCCCCGCCAAGTCGACGGCGGCCGGCAAGACCTTCACCGCCGTCGTCACGACCAACTGCGGTGACCTCACCTTCCAGCTCGACGGCTCCAAGGCACCGCAGACCGTCGCCTCCTTCGTGGCGCTGGCCCGGGACGGCTACTTCGCCGACTCCCCCTGCCACCGCGTCACCACCTCCGGCATCTACGTCCTGCAGTGCGGCGACCCGCTGGGCGGCACGGGCACCGGCCCCGGCTACACGTTCGGCCTCGAGAACACGCCGAAGGACGGCAAGTACCCCAAGGGAACCCTGGCCATGGCGCGCACCACCGACCCGAACTCGAATGCCGACCAGTTCTTCATCGTCTACAAGGACACCGACCTCAGCAGCGTCCCTGAGGGCTACTCCGTCTTCGGCACGGTCACGTCCGGAATGGATATTGTCGAGAAGATCGCCGCAGCAGGTGCGGCCGGCGGCACCGGTGACGGGGCCCCGAACGCGCCCATCAGCATCCTCAAGGTTGCTGTGACCGAGAAGAAGGCCTGACGTGACCGACCAGACGCCGAAGCCCACCCCGCCGAAGCCGGGGCCGCCCTCCCCCGCGGCCGTGCGCAAGGTCGCCCACGCCCCTGCGCCCGCCCCCGCTCCTGCGCCGCCCAGCGGCCCCCCTGCGGAGACCTTCGGGCGGGTCGCCGAGGACGGCACGGTCTTCGTGCGGACGGCGGACGGCGAGCGTGAGGTCGGCGCCTACCCCGGAGCCAGCGCCGAGGAGGCGCTGCACTACTTCGCCCGCAAGTACGACGAGCTCTACGCCTCCGCCGCCCTGCTGCACCAGCGGGTCACCACGACGGACCTGTCCGCCAAGGACGGCGCGGACGGGCTCACCAAGCTGCGCGAGCACTGCGCCGAGGCCAACGTGGTCGGGGACCTCGCGGCGCTCGACGCCAAGGTGGCCGAGATCGAGGAGGCCGTGACCGCGCGACGCGAGACCGAGGCGGCCGAGCGGTCGGCTGCCCGGGCCGCCGCGGCGACCGAGCGGGAGGCCATCGTCTCCGAGGCCGAGAAGATCGCCGCCCAGCCCGAGACCAAGATCCAGTGGAAGGCCAGCGGCGCTCGGATGCGCGAGCTGCTCGAGGAGTGGAAGAACCACCAGCGTTCCGGTGCGCGCCTCGACCGCGAGACCGAGGGCGCGCTGTGGCAGCGGTTCTCGGCCGCCCGCAACTCCTTCGACAAGGCCCGGCGGGTCCACTTCGCCCAGCTCGAGGGCACCCAGGCCGAGGCGAAGGCGGCCAAGCAGGCGCTCGTCGCCGAGGCCGAGGCCATGGCCACCAGCACCGACTGGGGCGTGACGGCCGGGGCGTACAAGCGGCTCATGGACCGCTGGCGCCAGGCCGGTCGCGCCTCCCGAGCCGACGACGACGCCCTCTGGGAGCGGTTCAAGGCGGCGCAGGACGCCTTCTTCGCCGCCAAGGACGAGGTCGCCGCGCAGGAGGACGAGGAGTACCGCGCCAACCTCGCCGTCAAGGAGGAGCTCCTCAAGGAGGCCGAGGCCATCCTCCCGGTGACCGACCTCGACGCGGCCAAGTCCGCCCTGCGGACGGTCCAGGAGAAGTGGGACGCCGCCGGTCGGGTGCCGCGCGGCGACGTCGACCGGATGGAGAAGGGCATGCGCCGGGTCGAGCAGGCCGTGCGCGACGCCGACGACCGGAGGTGGAAGCAGACCAACCCCGAGGTGGCCGCGCGCGCGCAGAGCATGGTCGACCAGCTCGAGTCGTCGGTCGCCTCCCTGCGCGCCGACCTCGAGAAGGCCCAGGCGTCCGGGAACGAGCGCAAGGTCAAGGACGCCCAGGACAAGTTGGAGGCCCAGGAGCAGTGGCTGGCCCAGGCCCGGGGCAACCTCGACGAGTTCTCCGGCTGACCGCGACCCGGACAGCCTGACCCCGACCGCCCCGCAGAGCCCGGTCCCCAGCTCGTGGTCGACGCACCCGCCGCGGCGCTGCTCGGGGCTGCCGGCCTGCACGCGGGCTTCCAGCTGACGGTCACCGCGCTCGTCTACCCGGCCCTGGCCCGCGTGCACGCCTCGGGGTGGACGGCGGCCCACGACCGGCACAGCCGTGCCATCACCCCGCTGGTCGGCCTCGTCTACCTGCTGCTGCTGACGGCCGGCGTCTGGGCCATGGCGGCGCTGCCGCTGACCGCCGGACTGGTCACGAGCGCCCTCGGCGCCGGGCTCGCCCTCGGGACGACCGCCGTGGTGGCCGCACCCCTGCACGGTCGCCTGGGCCGTGAGGGCCCCGCACCGGCGCTGGTGCGCCGGCTGCTGGTCGCCGACCGCGTGCGCTGCGCCAGCGCCCTGCTCTGCCTGGCCGGCGCTGCACTCGTCTGCCTGCGCCCCTGACGAAACGGCAGTTGCTGGCGTGAAACGGGACTTCTGAACTGCCGTTTCATGCCAGCAACTGCCGTTTTGCGGGGGGTCAGGTTGCACGTGAGGTAGGCCGTGCTGCGCTGCGAGCAGGGGGGTCAGGCCTTGGCTGCGGTCGCCTTGGTGCCGGTGATCCGGTAGACGTCGAAGACGCCGTCGATCCTGCGAACGGCCTTCATGACGTGCTCGAGGTGGCTGGGGTCGCCCATCTCGAAGGTGAACTTGCTGATCGCCACCCGGTCCCGCGAGGTCTGCACCGACGCCGACAGGATGTTGACGTGCTGGTCGGAGAGGACGCGCGTGACGTCGGAGAGGAGCCGGTTGCGGTCCAGCGCCTCGACCTGCAGCTGCACCAGGAACACCGAGGCCGACGACGGCGCCCACTCGACCTCGATCATCCGGTCCGGCTGGGACAGCAGCGACTCGGCGTTGGTGCAGTCGGTGCGGTGCACCGAGACGCCGTTGCCCCGCGTGATGAAGCCCATGATCGGGTCCCCCGGCACCGGGGTGCAGCAGCGCGCGAGCTTGACCCACACGTCGGCGGTGCCCACGACGACCACGCCCGGGTCCCCGGTCCGGCGGCGCATCGAGCGCGTCGGCGTCGTGGCCTCGGCGAGGTCCTCCGAGGCCCCCTCCTCGCCGCCGAGCGACGCGACCAGCCGGCCCACCACGTGCTGGGCGGACACGTGCCCCTCGCCCACCGCGGCATACAGGGCGTCGATGTCCTGGTAGCGCAGCTCGGACGCGAGCCCGGTCAGGGTCTCCACGGTGAGCAGGCGCTGGAGCGGCAGGCCCTCCTTGCGCATCGCCTTGGCGATGGCGTCCTTGCCGGTCTCGATGGCCTCCTCACGCCGCTCCTTGGAGAACCACTGCTTGATCTTGTTGCGGGCGCGCGGGCTCTTGACGAAGGTCAGCCAGTCACGCGATGGCCCGGCGCCGTCGGCCTTGGACGTGAGGACCTCGACGACGTCGCCGTTCTCGAGGGTGGACTCCAGCGGCACGAGCCTGCCGTTGACCCGGCCGCCGATGCAGTGGTGGCCGACCTCGGTGTGCACGGCGTACGCGAAGTCGACCGGGGTCGAGCCGGCGGGCAGTGCCACGACCTCGCCCTTGGGCGTGAAGACGTAGACCTCGCGGGCGTTGATCTCGAACCGCAGCGAGTCGAGGAACTCACCCGGGTCGGAAGTCTCCTTCTGCCAGTCGAGCAGCTGGCGCAGCCAGGCCATGTCGCTGATGGGGCCGGTCTCGCCGTCCCGCGCCGTCGCGGCCGAGGCGGTCGCGTCCTCCTTGTACTTCCAGTGGGCGGCGACGCCGTACTCGGCGCGGCGGTGCATCGTGTGGGTGCGGATCTGGATCTCGACCGGCTTGCCCTCTGGCCCGATGACCGTCGTGTGCAGCGACTGGTACATGTTGAACTTCGGCATCGCGATGTAGTCCTTGAACCGCCCGGGCAGGGGGTTCCACCGCGCGTGCAGCGCACCGAGCGCCGCGTAGCAGTCGCGCACCGAGTCGACGAGCACGCGCACCGCGACGAGGTCGTAGATGTCCTCGAAGTCGCGGCCGCGCACGATCATCTTCTGGTACACGGAGTAGTAGTGCTTGGGGCGACCGGTGACGGTCGCCTTGATCTTCGCAGCCTTGAGGTCCTCGCTGACCTGCTCGCGCACGCCGGACAGGAACTCCTCGCGAGCCGGGGCGCGCTCGGCGACCAGCCGGACGATCTCGTCGTACACCTTGGGGTAGAGCGTCGCGAACGACAGGTCCTCGAGCTCCCACTTGATGGTGTTCATGCCGAGCCGGTGGGCCAGCGGGGCGTAGATCTCGAGGGTCTCGCGAGCCTTGCGCTGGGCGGACTCCACCGAGACGTAGCGCCACGTGCGGGCGTTGTGCAGCCGGTCCGCGAGCTTGATGACCAGGACGCGGATGTCCTTGGCCATCGCGACGACCATCTTGCGGACGGTCTCGGCCTGGGCCGCGTCGCCGTAGGTCACCTTGTCGAGCTTGGTGACGCCGTCGACGAGCATCGCGACCTCGTGGCCGAAGTCCTTCTCGAGCTGGTCCAGGCCGTAGGCCGTGTCCTCGACCGTGTCGTGCAGCAGCGCGGCCGCGAGGGTGGGCGGGGTCATGCCCAGCTCGGCGAGGATGGTGGTGACCGCGAGGGGGTGCGTGATGTACGCGTCGCCGGACTTGCGCTTCTGCCCCCGGTGGGCCTCCTCGGCCACGACGTAGGCACGCTGGATGACCGTGAGGTCGGCCTTCGGGTGGGTGGCGCGGACCGTCTGCAGCAGCGGCTCGAGGACGGGGTTGGCCGGGGCCCCGCGGGCGCCGAACCGCGCCAGTCGCGCCCGGACCCGGCTGGCCGAGGACGGACCGGTCCCGATGGGGCCGGTGGCGACGTCCTCGGTCATGACGAAAGCCTACGTGATCCGGCCGTGCCGTCGACGCAGGTCCGGGGTCCGCCGGCCTCAGTCCCCCGTGACGACGACCGACGTGTGGACCTCGCGGCCCGCGAGCCGGTCCCGGCCACCGAGGAAGGTCAGCTCGACCAGCACCTCGAAGGCGACGACCGTCGCGCCGACCTGCTCGACGAGGCGGCAGGACGCCTCGGCCGTGCCGCCGGTGGCGAGCACGTCGTCGACGACCAGCACCCGGGCGCCCGGCTCGAACCCGTCCTCGTGCACCTCGATCGTCGCGCTGCCGTACTCGAGCTCGTAGGACAGCGACACGGTCGCGCCCGGCAGCTTCCCGGCCTTGCGGACCGGCACGAAGCCGATGCCCAGCTCGTGGGCCACGGCGGCGCCGAAGATGAACCCCCGCGCCTCGACGCCCGCGACGACGTCGACGCGCCCGGCATACCGCTGCGCCATGTCGCGCACGACGTCGCCGAGGAGCACGCCGTCGGCGAGCACCGGCGTCAGGTCCTTGAACACCACCCCGGGCTCGGGGAAGTCGGGGATGTCGCGCAGGGCGCGGTCCACCCGCTCGGCGAGGGTGAGCACGGTCTCGTGGGTCGTCATCGGTCGTGGGTCCCGGCCGCGCTCAGCGCCGCGACTTCGGCGCGCGACGAGGCTGGTTGCGCGGGCCCGACGTGGCGTACCGGTGCGTCTCCCGGGCCACGGCCGTGCGGGCAGCCGTGGGGGTCGCCTCGCGCTCCGGCGCGCCCTCGTCGGACGGCTCGTCGGTCTCGGGGAGCTCGTGCGCGTGCGGGGCGACGTCGTGCGAGGTGGGGGCCCCGTGCCGCTGCTGGTAGCGCAGGGCGGCCTTCTCCAGCTGCTGCACCTCCGGCTCCTTCGACCGCAGCGTCACCAGCAGCGGTGTCGCGATGAAGATCGAGGAGTAGGCGCCGACCGCCATGCCGATGAAGAGCACGAGCGAGAGGTCGAGCAGGGTGCCGGGACCGATGGTGGCGAAGCCGACGACCAGCACCGCCAGGGTCGGCAGCAGCGCGACGACCGTGGTGTTGATCGAGCGGACCACCGTCTGGTTCACGGCGAGGTTCGCCGCCTGGGCGTACGTGACCCGCTTGCCCGCGAAGGCCTCGCCCGTGTTCTCGCGCACCTTGTCGAACACGACGACGGTGTCGTAGAGCGAGTAGCCGAGGACCGTGAGGAAGCCGATCATGGTCGCCGGCGACACCTCGAAGCCGGTGAGGGCGTAGACGCCCACGGTGATGACCATGTCGTGCAGCAGGGCGACCAGGGCCGCCAGCGCCATCTTCCAGGTGCGGAAGTAGAGCGCCATCACGAGCATCGTCAGCGCGAGGAAGACGATGAGGGCGCGCAGCGCCTGCTGGCTCAGCGACGCACCCCACGACGGGCCGATGAAGTTCGCGCTCACCTTGTCGTTGGGGACGTCGAACTCCTTGGCGAGGGCGTCCCTGACGTTGGCCGACTGCGTGTCGTCGAGCTGCTCGGTCTGCACGCGGACCGTGTTGCTGCCGAGCTTGGTGACGTTCGCGTCCTGCGCCGAGCCGACCGAGCGGACGGCGTCCTTGGCCCGGGCCTCGTAGTTCTGGGTGCCGGCCGCCGTGGTGGAGACGCGGAACTCGGACCCACCGGTGAACTCCAGCCCGAGGTTCAGGCGGAAGACCAGCAGGCCCACGAGCGCGATCACCATGACGACACCGGACGCGATGTACCAGCGGCGGCGGTTCTGGATGAAGCGGACCGACCGCTTGCCGGTGTAGAGGTCGTTGCCGAGCTGGGCGAAGTTGATCATCGGGCGCTCCCCTGGGTCGCGGTGGCGGCCGGGGCGGCGAACCGCCCCCGTCCGACGTAGCGCGGCGTCACCTTGGCCCCGAGGCGCTCAGGGCTGAGGCCAGACCACTTGTGGCCGCCGCCGAAGAACTTCGTCTCGGCCAGCACGCCCACCACCGGGTGGGTGAACAGGAACACGACGAGGATGTCGAGCAGGGTCGTCAGGCCGAGCGTGAACGCGAAGCCCCGCACGCCGGACGAGGCGAGGAAGTACAGCACCACGGCGGCGAGGAAGTTGACGCCGTCGGCGACGAGGATGGTCCGGCGGGCGCGGCGCCAGCCGGTCTCCACGGCCGCCCGCAGCGGCCGACCCTCGCGGACCTCGTCCCGGACCCGTTCGAAGTAGACGATGAACGAGTCGGCCGTCACGCCGATCGCGACCACCAGGCCCGTCACGCCCGCCATGTCGAGGCGGTAGTTGTGCGACCAGCCGAGGATCGTGATGAGCAGGTAGGTCAGCAGGCCGGCGATCGCGATGCTGGCCACCGTGACCAGGCCGAGCGCGCGGTACTGGAACAGCGAGTACACGGCGACGAGGGCCAGGCCGACGAGCCCCGCGAGCAGGCCCATGGTCAGCTGCTCCGAGCCGAGGGTCGGGCTGATCTGCTCCCGCGTCTGCAGGGTGAACGAGATCGGCAGCGCCCCGAACTTGAGCTGGTTGGCGAGGGCGCGCGCGCTCTCGATCGTGAAGTTGCCGGTGATGCTGGCCTGGCCGTTGAGGATGGCCTCGTTGAAGGACGGCGCCACGATGGAGCGGTTGTCCAGCACGGCTGCCATGCGGTTGCGCGGCGGCTCCAGGCCGACCATGCGCTTGCTCGCCTCGCCGTACGCCTTGGCGCCGGCCGACTTGAACGACAGCGAGATCTCGACCGTGCTCGACGGCTGGCCGTTGGACAGCGGGCGGTACCCGGCGGCGGCCTTGTCGATCTGGTTGCCGTCGACGATGACCGGTCCGAGGATGAACTTCTCGACGCCGTCGTCGCTGCAGGTCACCAGCGGCTTCTTCGGGTCGTTGACGATGTTCTCCAGCACCCCGGGCTTGGAGCAGTCGAGCGCCTCGAACTGCTTCTGCAGCTCGGGCGTCACCCAGGCCAGGTCGTTGGGGTTGGTCGGCGTCGCGCCCGTCCCGCCCGTGGTGGCGGTGCCGGTCGGCGTCGCTGCGCCGGTGGTGGCGGTCGCGGCACCGGTGGTGGCGGTCGCGGCGCCGGTGGTCGCCGAGGGGGTGGGCGGCGGGGTCGTCGCCTGCAGGAAGGAGCCGGGCAGGGCGCTCTTGGCCGTGGTGGTCGCCGCACCGGTGGCGGTCGGGACCTGCGGGGTGCCAGTGGCCTTGCCGGTGGCCTTCCCCGTGGGGGAGCCGGTCGCGGTGCCGGTCGCCGTGCCCGTGGCCGTCGGGGCCGGCTGGGGGCTCCCCGGGCCCGAGACGAGCACGCCGCGGAACTGCATCTGCGACGAGCGGCGGATGGCCTCCTCGTCCTGCTTGGACGGCTCACCGGGCATCGACACGACGATGTCGTTGCCGCGGGTGGTCACCTCGGCGCCGGACACACCGTTGGAGTCGATCCGCTGGACGATGATCCCGCGGGCCTGGTCCAGCTGCTGGCTGGACACCTTCTGGCTGCCGACCAGCTTGGGCTGCAGCACCATCTCGGTGCCGCCCTCGAGGTCCAGCCCCAGCTTGGGCGTCCAGCTGGCCGTCCCCCACGTGTTGGCGCTGAAGAGCAGCGCGCCGAGGGCGACCGTGATGGCGGCCAGCCAGGCCAGCACCTTCAGCGGCTTGCGGATGTACGGGTTCGTTGCCACGGGCTGCTGACCCCTAGTCAGTCGGGCTGGGCGCGTCGGTGGACGAGCCGCCGGCCGCGGGCGGCGTGCCGTCCGTGGTGGGCGTGGGCGTCCTGGTGCCGATGGCGCGCCGGTCGAAGCGGATGGTGACCCCCGGGCTGACCTCGAGGGTGACGACGGCGTCGTCGAGTGCGGTGATGCGGCCGAAGACACCGGAGGTCGAGCACACCTCGTCCCCCACGGACAGCCCGGCCTGCAGGTCCTGGGTCTGCCGCTGCCGCCGCCGCTGGCTGAACACCATGAAGGCGATGAGCGCGACCGGCAGGAGGAAGATGAGCAGGCTGGACGCGGACGAGCCGCCGTTCGACATGGGAAAGGTCCTTCGGGCAGGGTGCTTGGACGCGCCGGGCTGGGCGACCGCCCGAGTGTAGGTGACACCGGGCATACCGACCAACGTGGCCCGCGCGGGTCGCGTTCCAATCGTGACCAACCCGTGCGGCGGCCTCAGGCGCCGAAGCGGCCCTCGCCGTCGAGCGGCAGGGGGACCTGCACGTCCGCACCGGGGGGCGGGGTGAGGCCCAGGTGCGTCCACGCCAGCGCGGTCGCGGCCCGGCCCCGGGGCGTACGCGTCACGAGTCCCTCGCGCACGAGGAACGGCTCGGCGACGGTCTCCACCGTGTCGGCCTCCTCCCCCACGGCGACCGCCAGTGTGGAGAGCCCGACCGGGCCCCCGGCGAACCGGCGGCACAGGGCGTCGAGGACGGCGCGGTCGAGCCGGTCGAGCCCGCGGTCGTCCACGTCGAAGAGGGCGAGGGCGGCGTGCGCCGCCTCCTCGTCGACGACGTGCCGGCCGTGCACCTGGGCCCAGTCGCGCACGCGGCGCAGCAGGCGGTTGGCGATGCGCGGCGTACCCCTCGACCGGCGCGAGATCTCCAGGATGCCGGCCTCGTCGGCCGTGACGTCGAGCAGCCGCGCCGAGCGGCGCAGGATCGTCACGAGGTCCTCGGTGGCGTAGAAGTCGAGGTGGCCGGTGAACCCGAACCGGTCGCGCAGCGGTGCCGGGAGCAGGCCGGCCCGCGTGGTGGCCCCCACGACGGTGAACGGCGGCAGCTCGAGCGGGATCGCGGTCGCGCCCGGACCCTTGCCCACGATCACGTCGACCCGGTAGTCCTCCATGGCGAGGTAGAGCATCTCCTCGGCCGACCGCGACATGCGATGGATCTCGTCGAGGAAGAGCACCTCGCCCTCGGAGAGCGAGGACAGCACCGCCGCCAGGTCGCCCGCGTGCTGGATGGCGGGCCCGCTCGTGATCCGGATGGGTCGCTCGAGCTCGGTGCCGATGAGCATGGCGAGGGTGGTCTTGCCGAGCCCGGGCGGCCCGGAGAGCAGGACGTGGTCGGGGGCGCTCCCCCGGCGGCGGGCCGCCTCGAGCACGAGGGACAGCTGGTCACGGACCCGGGACTGGCCGGAGAACTCGCTGAGCCGCCGGGGCCGCAGGGCGTTCTCGACGGTGCGCTCGTCGGCGTCGCTACCGGGGTCGACGACGCGCGCGGTCGCGTCGACGGAGTGGTCCTCGAACATCTCGGAGGAGAAGCCGTCGGCCACGGCGCTCACCGGCCCAGCTCGCGCAGGGCGGCGCGGAGCATCGCCGACACGTCCGGCGAGCCTGCCGACGCGTCGGCGCCGTCCGCGACCCGGGCCACGGCGTCCTCGGCCTGCCGGGTCGTCCAGCCCAGCCCGGTGAGCGCCTCGGTCACCTGCTCGCGCCACGGCGCCACGGTCGCGGCGGTGGTTCCGGCGGCCCCTGCCGCCGTGGCGGCCGGCAGGCCGATCTTGTCGCGCAGCTCCAGGACCATCCGTTCGGCGCCCTTCTTGCCGATGCCGGGCACCTTGGTCAGGGCGGCGACGTCGCCACCGCCGATCGCGGCGCGCAGCCGGTCGGGGGGCATGACCGACAGCATGGCGAGGGCGAGCCGGGGTCCGACCCCCGAGACCGTCTGCACCTGCTCGAAGACGTCGCGCTCGTCGTCGGTCGCGAACCCGTAGAGGGTGAGGCTGTCCTCGCGGACGACCAGGGTGGTGGCGAGGGCGGCCTCCTGTCCCCGGTGGACGGAGGCGGCGGTCGCCGGGGTGGTGTGCAGCAGCATCCCGACGCCGCCCACCTCCACCACGACGCGGTCGAGCCCGGCGTGCAGCACCGAGCCGCGGACCGAGGCGATCACGACGACACCGCCTTGAGCCGGGCCCGCTCGGACGCCGCGGCCAGCGCGAGCCGGCGGTCGGCGCCCCCGCGCCAGTGGTGGCAGATGGCGAGGGCCAGGGCGTCCGCGGCGTCGGCGGGTTTCGGGGCGACCTCCAGGGCGAGGATGCGGGTGACCATGGCCGTGACCTGGGCCTTGTCGGCGCGACCCTGGCCGGTCACCGCCGCCTTGACCTCGCTGGGGGTGTGGGTGCCGAGCGGCAGGCCGCGGCGGGCTGCGGCGAGGAGGACCAGCCCCGAGGCCTGCGCCGTGGTCATGACGGTGGGCACGTGGTCGGCGGCGAAGACCCGCTCCAGCGCGATGGCGTCCGGCTCGAACCGGTCCAGCCACGCGTCGAGCTGGTCCTGCAGGTAGACGAGGCGCTCGCCCGTGTCGCTTCCGCCGGGCGTGCGCACGACCCCCACGGCCACCATCGCGAGGCGTCCGCCGCGGCTCCCGTCCACCACGCCGAGGCCGCACCGGGTCAGCCCCGGGTCGACTCCCAGCACGCGCACGTCAGTCCCTTTCCGTCCGAACAGGTGTTCGGTCGAACGCTACACACGACGACGCCCACTCCCCCGCACCAACACGCTGGGGCGGGCGCCGCTGTCGCTCGCGTCGGCGTCCTACTCGTCGCCCTACTCGTCGCCCTCGAGCTCGGCGAGGACGTCGTCGGGGATGTCACCGTTGGCGAAGACGTCCTGGACGTCGTCGGAGTCCTCGAGCGCCTCGATGACGCGGATCATCTTCCGGGCGCCGTCGGCGTCCAGCTGCACCTGGAGGTTGGGGACCCAGGAGGCCTCCGCCGAGTCGTACTCGACCCCGGCCTCCTGCAGCGCGGTCCGCACCGCGACGACGTCGGTCGCCTCGCTGACGATCTCCCAGGTGTCCCCGTTGTCGTTGACCTCGTCGGCGCCGGCGTCCAGCACGATCTCGAGGATGTCGTCCTCACCCTGGCCCTCGGTCTTGGGCACGATGACGACACCCCTGCGGTCGAAGACGTAGGCCACGGAGCCCGGGTCCGCGAGCTGGCCGCCGTTGCGGGTCAACGCGGTCCGGACCTCGGCTGCCGCGCGGTTGCGGTTGTCGGTGAGGCACTCGATGAGGATCGCCACGCCCCCGGGCGCGTAGCCCTCGTACGTGATGTTCTCCCAGTCGGCCCCGCCGGCGGTCGCGCCGCTGCCCCGCTTGACCGCGTTGTCGATGTTGTTGTTGGGGACCGAGGACTTCTTCGCCTTCTGGATGGCGTCGTAGAGGGTGGGGTTGCCCGTCGGGTCACCGCCGCCCTGGCGCGCCGCGACCTCGATGTTCTTGATGAGCTTGGCGAAGAGCTTGCCGCGCTTGGCGTCGATGGCAGCCTTCTTGTGCTTCGTGGTGGCCCATTTGCTGTGGCCGCTCATGCGTTGCCTCTCACGATCTCGACGAACAACTGGTGGAACCGGTGGTCACCGGTCACTTCCGGGTGGAAGGAGGTGGCCAGCAGGGCCCCCTGACGAACGGCGACGATCCTACCTGCGGCGGGACCCTCCTCGACCTGGGCCAGCACGTCCACGGCGTCGCCCACCTGCTCGACCCAGGGCGCCCGGATGAACACGGCCCGCATCGGCGCCCCGCCGATGGCGTGGATGTGCAGGTCCCCCTCGAAGGAGTGCACCTGCCGACCGAAGGCGTTGCGGCGCACGGTCATGTCGATGCCGCCGAGGGTCTGCTGGTCGGGTCGGGCGTCCGCGATGCGGTCGGCGAGCATGATCATCCCCGCGCACGAGCCGTAGGCCGGCATACCGGCTGCCAGCCGTGCGCGCAGCGGGTGGTAGAGGTCGAACGCGCGGACGAGCTTGTCCATCGTCGTGGACTCGCCGCCGGGCAGCACCAGCCCGTCCACCCCCTCGAGCTCGGCCGTGCGCCGGACGGGGACGGCGCGGGCGCCGGCGTCCTCGAGGGCGCGCAGGTGCTCGCGGACGTCGCCCTGGACGGCCAGGACCCCGATCGTGGGCTGCGTGGTCACGGCGGGAATGCTACGACCGGCCTCCTAGGCTGGATGCCGTGACCCTCCCCGACGCCCCCGCGGCCGACGTGCCGGAGACCGATGGCCCCGTGCCGGAGACCGATGGCCCCGTGCCGGAGACCGATGGCCCTGTGCCGGGGACCGATGGCTCCAGGTCGGGGTCGGCTGGGCCCGTCCCGGCGAACCCCCGACCGACCGTGCGCATCCGCGAGCGGACCGCCGAGGACCTCCCGGCCCTCGCCCGGGTCCTGGCCGTGCAGCAGCCGCACACGGGCTACCCGCAGCGGTGGCCGCTGCCGTGGCCGGTCGAGTCGTTCCTGCAGCGGCAGGGCGAGCTCGGCGCCTGGGTGGCCACCGTCGACGGTGGCACCCCGGTGGGCCACGTCTCCGCGACCACGGTGGCGGGCGACGGGCCCGAGGTCGCGGGCTGGGTCGCCGGCACCGGGAGGCCGGTCGAGGAGCTGGCGGCGGTCTCGGTCCTCTTCGTCGACCACGAGCGGTCCGGCCTGGGCGTCGGCACGGCGCTGCTCGACGCGGCGGTGGGCTTCATCCGGGACAGTGGCCGCGTCCCGGTCCTCGACGTGGTGCAGGAGACCGAGCGCGCGGTGCGCCTCTACCAGCGCAGGGGGTGGCAGGTGGTGGGTGAGGCGCGTCCGTCGTGGCTGCCGGACACCCACCGGCCCGTCCTGCTCATGGCGCTGCCGGAGGCCTAGAACCAGTCGAGGGGACGCGACGCGCTGACCGGACCGGGTGTCCGTCAGCGTGTCGCGTCCCCTCGAGGAGTCACCCTGAGGTGGGACGGCTGCGGGTGGCCGGAGCCACCCGCGGGCTCACCAGCCGCGCTCGGCCAGGCGGTGCGGCTCGGGGATCTCGTCGACGTTGATGCCGACCATGGCCTCACCGAGGCCGCGGGAGACCTTGGCGATCACGTCGGGGTCGTCGTAGAAGGTCGTCGCCTTGACTATCGCCTCGGCGCGCTGGGCCGGGTTGCCGGACTTGAAGATGCCCGAGCCCACGAAGACGCCCTCGGCGCCGAGCTGCATCATCATCGCGGCGTCGGCCGGGGTCGCGATGCCGCCCGCGGTGAACAGCACGACGGGGAGCTTGCCCGCCTCGGCGACCTCCTTGACGAGGTCGTACGGCGCCTGCAGCTCCTTGGCCGCGACGTAGAGCTCGTCCTCGGGCAGGTTCTGCAGCCAGCGGATCTGGTCACGCATCTTGCGCATGTGGGTGGTGGCGTTCGAGACGTCGCCGGTGCCGGCCTCCCCCTTGGAGCGGATCATGGCCGCGCCCTCGGTGATGCGGCGCAGGGCCTCGCCGAGGTTGGTCGCACCGCAGACGAAGGGGACGGTGAACGCCCACTTGTCGATGTGGTTGGTGTAGTCGGCCGGGGTCAGCACCTCGGACTCGTCGATGTAGTCGACACCGAGGGACTGCAGCACCTGGGCCTCGACGAAGTGGCCGATCCGGGCCTTGGCCATGACCGGGATCGAGACGGCCTCGATGATGCCGTCGATCATGTCGGGGTCGGACATGCGCGAGACGCCGCCCTGGGCGCGGATGTCGGCGGGGACGCGCTCGAGCGCCATGACGGCGACGGCGCCGGCGTCCTCGGCGATCTTGGCCTGCTCGGCGTTGACGACGTCCATGATGACGCCGCCCTTGAGCATCTCGGCCATGCCGCGCTTGACGCGCTGGGTGCCGGTGCCGGCCGAGGTCGTGGTGGTGGTCGTGTCGGCGGACATGGGGCTGCCTACTTCCGGTCGTTCAGAGGGCGCAGCGCAGGGGGCGCGCTTCGACTCCATGGTAGTTGGTGGCCGGTGGTGGGTATGCCGTGTGGTCACCCTGTGGCGAGGGGCGCGGGAGGGGCGGTGCAGGAGCCGGCGACCGCACGGCATACGCTGGGCCGCGAAAGGGAGTAGTCCCCAACCGCCGCGTCGACACACTGACCCCCGGGTCCGGTGCGGTGGGCCACCCTCCGCAGGTGGCGGACGAGACTTTCGACCAGTTCGACGTACCCACGACGGGCGTCCTGGTCGAAGGGACGTCCGGACACGGGTCTCCTCGGCCGGGCGCCGGAGGAGAACCACCATGGATGCCTTCCTGCTCAGCACCGCCGTCATCTTCGTCGCCGAGCTCGGCGACAAGAGCCAGCTCATGGCGATGACCTTCGCGACCCGGTACCGGGCCAGACAGGTGCTGGTCGGCATCACCGTCGCGACGGCTGTCGTGCACCTGGCCTCGGTCGGGATCGGCCGGCTCGTCGGCACGGCCTTCGGCGACGCCCAGTGGCTGGTCAACGTGGTCGCCGGTGTCGCGTTCCTGGCCTTCGCGGCCTGGACGCTGCGCGGGGACGAGCTGACCGAGGACGAGGCGGACAAGGCGCGGCGCAGCACCGGCGCCGCGCTGCTCGCCGTCGGCACCGCGTTCTTCCTCGCCGAGCTCGGCGACAAGACCATGCTGGCGACGATCACGCTCGCCACGAAGGAGGGCTGGTTCGGCACGTGGGTCGGCAGCACCCTCGGCATGGTGCTCGCCGACGCCCTGGCGATCGGCGTCGGTGCGGTGCTCGGGCGCAGGCTGCCGGAGAAGGTGATCCGGGTCGGGGCTGCGGTCGCGTTCCTCGTGTTCGGGATCCTGCTGGTGGTCCAGGGCCTGCTCTCGCGCTGACCTAGACGGCCTCCCCCGCACTGCGGGCCACCCAGCCCCGCCCGGCCGCGTCGGTCGGGCGTGAGGTGGCCCGAAGTGCGGGGCCACCGGGGGCGCGGGAACGGGAGCGCGTCAGGTGCTGCGGACGGCGGGCGGGAGCTCGTCGTCGAACTCGACGGTCCGCGGCAGGTCGGCGTGGCCGGCGAGCCGGAAGACGCGCACCACCTGCTTGCGACGCACCCGCCGCACGTCGGTCACCGCATCGTTGTGGAACCGCCGGGCAAGCTGGACCCGCACCCCCGCGGCCTCGACCCGCTCCAGCGCCGCCGCGGCCGGTCCCGAGGGGTCGCGGCGCAGGTGGGCCACGACGTCCGGCGTCAGGGCCGCCTGCAAGGCCTCGGTGAGGCCGCTCTCGATGCCTTCCCGGGGGCCGAAGACCTGTCCCTCGAGCAGGTCGTCCTCGAGCGCGCGCTCGTTGTGCGCCTCAAGCGACTCCGAGGCCGCGCTCACGAGCATCAGGGCGGAGGCGGGGTCGAGCGCACCGGAGTTGGCCAGCTCCACGGTCGCCTCCGCCCGGCGGACGAGCTGCGCGTCGAGCGCGGACAGCGCCCCCTCCGCGCGGGTGTGCAGCCGGTCGAGCCGGGCGGCGCTGTAGGACAGGTACCAGGCCACGCCCAGCAGGAAGGCCACGGCGACCGCGCCCCAGGTCAGCGCGTCCACGACTCCTCACCTCCCCGGCGGCCGCGCAGCAGCCGGGTCCACCGCGTGTCCGAGCCCGAGTCGAAGCGGGCCTCCTCGGCGCCGTGCGTGACCATCTCGTAGACCGCCATGACGTCGCGCGCGACCTCAGACCAGTCGAAGACCATCGCCCGCCGGTGCCCCTCCTGCGCGAGGCGCGCCCGCTCGCTCGGGTCGTCGAGCAGGCCGCAGAGCTTCGCGGCGAGGTCCTCGTGGTCCTCGTTCGCGAACATGACGCCGGTGCGGCCACCGTCGAGCACGCGCAGGAATGCCGCCAGGTCGCTGGCCACGACGGGCGACCCGGCGCTCATCGCCTCGACGAGCACGATCCCGAAGGACTCGCCGCCGGTGTGCGGGGCGACGTACGCGTCGACGGAGGAGAGCAGGGCGGCCTTGTCGTCGTCGGACACCATCCCGAGGAACTCGGTCGCGCCCGCCACCTCCGGCGCCATCCGCTCGCGGGCCGCCTCGACGTCGCCGGGGCCGGCCACGAGCAGCCGGGTGCCGGGGTGCCTGGCGAGGACGTGGGTCATCGCGGCCGAGAGCACCGGCAGTCCCTTGCGGGGCTCGTCGATCCGTCCGAGGAAGGCCAGCGTCGGGGCGTCCGCAGTGCCCTGCCACGAGGGGTTGGGCGGGGCGGAGGCGAACCGGGCGACGTTGACACCGTTGGGGATCACGACCGCGTCGCCCCCGAGGTGCGTCGTGACGGTGCGCCGGGCGTCCTCGGACACGGCGATGCGGGCGCTGATCTTCTCCAGGCTCGGGCGCAGGATCGGGAACGCCGCCTGCATGGCGCGCGAGCGCAGGTTGCTGGTGTGGAAGGTCCCGACGATGGGGCCCTCCGCCGCCCAGAGGGCCAGCAGCGAGACGCTGGGCGTCACCGGCTCGTGGATGTGCAGGACGTCGAAGTCGCCCTGCTCGAGCCAACGGCCGACGCGCGCCGCCGTGACCGGCCCGAAGCTCAGCCGTGCCACCGACCCGTTGTAGCGCACCGGGACCGCGCGACCGACGGAGTCGACGTAGTCGGGCAGCGGCGTGTCGTCGTCCGCCGGGGCCAGGACGCGGGCGTGGTGCCCCTCGCCGAGGAGGTGCTCGGCGAGGTCGCGGACGTGGAACTGCACTCCCCCGGGCACGTCGAAGGAGTACGGGCAGACGATCCCGATCCTCACCGCCGCACCTCGTCCCCCCGGTCCGCGCCCGGTGCGGCTCCCGGCTCTCCGCCCGGCCGAGGGGCCGGCTCTGCACTCGGTCGAGCACCCGGCTCGCTCCCGCGCCCGGCACTACGTCCCGCTCCCGGCAGGTCCTCGAGGAAGACCCGCTGCAGCATGTGCCAGTCCTCCGTGTGCTCGCGGATCGCGCCCCCGAGGGCGTCGGCGCACTGCTGGGTCATCGCGACCGCCTTGGCCCGCGTCGCGCCGGCGGCGGGCGGGATGACGCGGTCGTGGAAGGTGATGACGACCCGGTGCCGCCACCGCGGCTGCTGCATCGGCTCGTAGTGGATGGAGACCGGGAAGAGCGCGGCGCCAGTGGCGAGCGACAGTGCCGCGGGTCCCGCCGCCATCGACGTGCGGTGGCCGCAGAGGTCGACCTCGACGCCGCGCGCCGTGAGGTCGCGGTCGGCGAGCAGGGGCATGAGGACCGGTCGGGTCAGGTGGCCGCGCAGCTGGGCGAACAGGTCACCCCCACCCGTCAGCGGCAGGATGGTCATGCCGAGCGACTCCCGGAAGGCGAGGAACTCGGCATACACCTCCTCGGGCTCGAGCCGCTCGGCGACGGTGACGACGGGCGCGATGGCCTTCGTCCCCCAGGCGCCGGCGAGGTCCCAGTTGCCGAGGTGGCCGAGGAAGCAGACGACCGGGCGCCCCGCGGCGATCTCCTCGCGGACCGGCCCGTCGCCGACCACCCGCACCGAGGTGTCGAGCTCGGCGTGGCTGCGGTCGGGCAGCCGGAACGCCTCGCAGTAGTAGCGCAGGTACGACCGCATCCCCGCCCTGACGAGGGCTTCCAGCTCGGCCGGGCCCAGCTCCGGGCGCACCTTCGCGTAGTTGGAGCGCAGTCGCTGCACGCCCTTCCCGCCGCGGGCGACGGTGAGGTCCGCGATCCGGTCGAACACCGTGTATGCCGTGCGCTCGGGGAGGCGACGGACCGCTCCCCACCCGAGCCGGTATCCCCCGACGGCGAGGACGTCGCCGATGCCGCCCACGGCTCAGGCGGTCTCGGCCAGCGCCTGGCGGCGCACCACGAGCATGCGCTGCACCACGGTCACCAGGCTGGCGACGGCCAGCAGGGCGAGCACGACACCGAGGACGATCTCGGGCAGCCCCAACCCCACGAAGCCGGTGGTCACGAGCACGGCCACGAGGCGGTCGGCCCGCTCGGCGATGCCGACGTTGGCGGTGAACCCGAGCCCCTCGGCCCGGGCCTTGGCATAGGACACCACGCTGCCGAGGATGAGGCAGGCCAGGGCCAGGCCGGCCATGAGGAAGTTGTCGCCGCGGCCGGCGTACCAGAGCACGAGCCCACCGAAGATCGCCGAGTCGCCGACCCGGTCGAGGGTCGAGTCGAGGTAGGCGCCCCAGTTGCCCGACCGGCCGGACATCCGCGCCATGACGCCGTCGACGGTGTCGGAGAAGACGAAGAGCGTGACGACGAGGCTGCCCCAGAAGAAGTTGGCGCCACCGCGGGGGTAGAAGGCCAGCGCTCCCACGCAGACACCGATGGTGCCGACGGTCGTGACCACGTCGGGGCTGATCCCGAGCTTGAGCAGGAACCGGGCCACCGGCGTGAAGACCTTGGTGAAGAAGGCGCGTGCGTACTTGTTGAGCATGGTGGGCGTCAGCCTACTGAGCCGACGGCGCGGCGGGAGCCGGCGCGCAGGCAGGGGTGCCGCCGGGCAGCTGGTAGCGGTGGTCCGCCACCCACGTGTAGGCCCGGCCGGCGACCCGGCGGACACCCGGGGCCGCCACCAGCCAGCCGAGCGGGCGCCAGGCCGGTGCGCCGCGCTTGAGGCCCTCGGCGATGGCCAGGTGCGCGGACACGACCGACCCGTCGGGCCGCACGAACTGGGCGGCCTCGATGCACTGCTCCTCGGTGAGCCCGAGGGCGGGGAGGTCGAGCTCCTGCCACGGCTCGACGGCGTACCGCCCGCGACGGTCGACCCAGCGCTGGGCGAACCTCGCGCTCGTCGTGCAGAAACCGCAGTCACCGTCGAAGACGAGCAGTCCACGGGACGTGCCCCGATCCGTGCCGCCACTGGAGTCCATGGGGCCAGTGTGGCATCCCGCGCAGGTCGCTCTGGCACCATGTGCGCCATGACGGGGGCTCTCACGCGGCGGCTTCGCCCGGTGGCCTTCGGGTGGCGGGTGGTGGTGACGGCCGCGGTCGTGGTGACGGCCGCGCTGGGGACGCTGGTGGGCAACGACGACTGGTGGCCGTTCGCGCCCATGTCGCAGTACGCCTTCTCGGTGCGCAACGACGGCGTCATCAACTCCCTGGGCATGGACGCGCTCACGGTCGACGGCGAGGTCGTCCGGGTGCCGCTGTCGAAGGAGATGATCGGCATCGAGCGCGCGGAGATCGAGGGCCAGGCACCGCGGATCATCCGCGACCCCGAGATCCTGCAGGACATCGCGGTGCTGCACTCCCGCCGGCTGCCGCACGAGCCCGCCTACCGGACCATCTGGCTGCGCAACACCCAGACCCGGATCCGCACCGGCGAGGTGGTGGTGCGGACCTTGGCCACCTGGGACGTCCGCGACCCGCTGCACCCGGAGCCCACCGGCATACCGGGTGGTGCGCCGTGACCGGGAAGGGCGTGGGCGTGGCCGCGACGGTGCGCGGCGCGGAGGCGGTGCGCGGGTTCCTCGTGCCGGCGCTGCCGCCCGCCCGCGTGGCGTGGCTCCGGCGGGTCATCTACCCGTTCGTCTGGCTGGACGTGCTGTGGATCGTCACCGACCCGATCCCCCACGGCGACGTCCCGCCCAGCCTCTACCGGGGGCTGCTGGTCCGCGACCTGCTGCACCTGCCCGTGCCGTCGCACGACTACGTGCGCTGGCTGCTCGGCGTCATCCTGGTGAGCTCGGCCGTGGCGGCGACCGGCCGACTCCCCCGGCTCGCGGGCTGGCTCTGCGCCGTCGGCATGCTCGACTGGGTCAGCAACGCGTTCGCGTACTCCAAGGTGGACCACGACCACTTCGCCCTCGTCGTGGCGCTCTTCGTCCTCCCGACGGCCGGGCGCGCGACCACCCGGGAGGTGGACGTGCGGTCGGAGGCGGCCGGCTGGGCGGTGCGGATGGTGCAGGTCGGGGCCGTGTGCATCTACGCGCTGTCCGCCTGGGCCAAGATGCGGTTCGGCGGCTGGGGGTGGGCCAACGGCGCCACCCTGATCTGGGCGCTCACGAGGCGCCCCAACGGCATCGGGCCGTGGGTCGGTACGCACCCGGCGCTGACGCACGCGCTGCAGTGGATCGTGCTCGTCGCCGAGTTCTGCTCCCCCGTCCTGCTGTGGCTGAGGGGTCGGGCGCTGTATGCCGGTCTGCTCTTCTGGGCGGGCTTCCACCTGAGCACCTACGTGATGCTGAAGATCCACTTCCTGCCGCTCGCGGTGTGCCTGCTGGCGTTCCTGCCGCTGGAGCGGCTCGGTGGGGTCGTCGACCGGGTCGCGGGCCCCCGGCCCCGGCTCAGGCCGGCCAGGCCGCGACGAGACTCTTCCGGACGTCCTCCAGCAGAGTCGGAAGCGCTTTCGTCTGCGCGATGACCGGCAGGAAGTTCGCGTCACCGCCCCAGCGCGGGACGACGTGCTGGTGCAGGTGCGCCTGGACCCCGGCCCCGGCGACGGCCCCCTGGTTCATGCCGATGTTGTAGCCGTGCGGGCCGCTCGCGGCGTCGAGTGCCGCGATGGACTGCTTGGTCAGGGCCGTGAACTCGGCCGTCTCCTCGTCGGCGAGGTCGACGTAGCGGGACACGTGGCGGTAGGGGCAGACCAGGACGTGGCCGGGGTTGTACGGGAACAGGTTCAGCACGACGTAGCAGTGCAGCCCCCGGTGCACGAGGAGCCCCGCGGCGTCGTCGCTGCCCGGGGCGGCACAGAAGGGGCAGCCGTCCCCGGCCTCCTCGCTGGGCCGCTCCCCCGTCACGTAGACCATGCGGTGCGGTGTCCAGAGCCGCTCGAATCCGTCGTGCACGCCGGCGAAGTCGGTGTCGGGCTCGAGCTGGTCGGTCATGGCGCGATCCTATGAGGAGGGCCGGCCTCGGGGCCCGGCCCGGGGTGGAGGCGACAGGGCCCCCGGTCCGCCACAATGGCGCCGTGACCACGTCCGAGGACCCTGCCGTCCCCTCGGCGCCCCAGGCCGCACCGGGCGCTCCGCCGGCGATCCGCCCGGCCGGCCCGGACGACGCGCCCGCGCTCGCGGAGCTGTTCTGGCAGGTGCGGACCGAGTCGGTGCCGAGCATCCCGATGATCGTCCACCCGCGCGAGAGCGTCCTGCCGTTCGTCGAGACGGTGCTGCTGCGCGAGTTCGAGGTGTGGGTGGCTCAGGACAGCGATGCCCTCGTCGGCTTCCTGGCCCTGATGCCCCCGGACCAGCTGGGCCACCTCTACATCAGGGCGCCCCACACCGGTCGCGGTCTCGGGACCCGGTTCGTGGCCCTGGCGCAGACCCGGTTCCCGGCGGGACTGGAGCTGTGGGCGTTCCAGGGCAACGAGGGCGCGCTGCGGTTCTACGAGCGGCACGGGTTCGAGCCGGTCGAGTGGACCGAGGGCGACAACGAGGAGAAGGCACCGGACGTCCGCATGGTCTGGACGCCGCGTTCGGAGTCGGCCTGAGGCTCGACCGTCCGCGCGTACCCGAGCGGTACCTCACCGGGGTCGAGGAGACGCGACACGCTGAAGCAGCGCGGCTGCGGTCAGCGTGTCGCGTCCCCTCGACGCGGACCCCTCAGACCTGGCGGCGGGACTCCACGGCCTCGAGGACCTCGGCGACGGCCTCGGCCACCGGGACACCGTTCTTCTGCGAGCCGTCGCGGTAGCGGAACGAGACGGCCCCCTTGGACCGGTCCTCCTCGCCCGCGATGAGCACGAAGGGCACCTTGGACTTGCTGGCGTTGCGGATCTTCTTCGGGAACCGGTCGTCGCTGTCGTCGACCTCGACGCGGATCCCCTTGGCGCGCAGCTGGTCCGCGACCTCGTGGAGGTACTCGGAGTACTCCTCGGCGACGGGGATCCCGGTGACCTGGACGGGCGACAGCCAGGGTGGGAAGGCACCGGCGTAGTGCTCGACGAGCACCCCGATGAACCGCTCGATCGACCCGAACTTGGCCGAGTGGATCATGACCGGCTGCTGCCGGGTGCCGTCGGCGGCCTGGTACTCCAGCTCGAACCGGGCCGGCTGGCTGAAGTCGTACTGGATCGTCGACATCTGCCAGGTGCGGCCGATCGCGTCGCGGGCCTGCACCGAGATCTTCGGGCCGTAGAAGGCCGCGCCACCCGGGTCGGCCACGAGCTCGAGGCCGCTTCCGTCGGCCACCTCCTGCAGGATCGCGGTCGCCTCGGCCCACTCCTCGTCGGTGCCGATGAACTTGTCCGGCTTGCTGTCGTCCCGGGTCGACAGCTCGAGGTAGTAGTCGTCGAGCCCGAAGTCGCGCAGCAGCGACAGCACGAAGTCGAGCAGGTGCCGGACCTCGTCGGGCGCGCCCTCCTTGGTGACGTAGGAGTGGCTGTCGTCCTGGGTGATCATCCGCACGCGGGTCAGGCCCGACAGCACACCCGACTTCTCGTCGCGGTAGACGGTGCCGAACTCGAAGAACCGCAGCGGGAGCTCGCGGTAGGACCGGCCGCGCGACTTGTAGATGAGGTTGTGGATCGGGCAGTTCATCGCCTTGAGGCGGTAGTTCTGCCCGTCGACGTCCATGGGCGGGAACATGCCCTGGGAGTAGTACGGCAGGTGGCCCGAGGTGTAGAAGAGCTCCTCGCGGCTGATGTGCGGCGACCCGACGTAGCTGAAGCCCTCCTCGAGGTGCCGGCGCCGGACGTAGTCCTCCATCTCCCGCTTGATGACCCCGCCCTTGGGGTGGAACACCGGGAGTCCCGCCCCGAGGACCTCGGGGAAGGAGTAGAGGTCGAGCTCGGCACCGAGCCTGCGGTGGTCGCGCTTCTCGGCCTCGGCGAGCCGGTCGAGGTAGGCCTTGAGGTCGTCCTTGGTCGGCCAGGCGGTGCCGTAGATCCGCTGCAGCTGCGGTTTCTTCTCGCTGCCGCGCCAGTAGGCGCCGCCGCTTCGCATCAGCTTGAACGCGTTGCCCAGGACCTTGGTGCTGGGCACGTGCGGGCCGCGGCACAGGTCGCCCCAGGCGCGCGAGCCGTCACGACGGATGTTGTCGTAGATGGTGAGCTGGGCTCCCCCGACCTCGACCGACGCGCCCTCGGCTGCCTCCTCGACGTCGCCGGACGCACCGCCCTTGAGCCCGATCAGCTCGATCTTGTAGGGCTCGTCGGCGAGCTCGACGGCCGCCGCCTCGTCGCTCACCTCGCGCCGCACGAAGGTCTGCCCCTCGTTGACGATGCGCTGCATGACCTTCTCGAGGGCCTTGAGGTCGTCGGGGCTGAACGGCTCCTCGACGTCGAAGTCGTAGTAGAAGCCGTCGCGCACGGGCGGCCCGATCCCGAGCCGAGCCTTCGGGTTGACCTCCTGCACGGCCTGCGCGAGGACATGGGCGGCGCTGTGCCGCAGCACGTCGAGCCCGTCCTGCTCCTGGGCGGTCACCGGCTCGACGGTGTCGCCGTCGGCGAGGACGTGCGCGAGGTCGCGCAGCTCGCCGTTGACCCGGGCGACGAGCACGGCCCGGTCGCCATCGAAGAGCTCGGCCGCAGTCGTCTGCTCCGGCACCGATCGCTCGCTCCCGGCGACGTGGACGGTGATCTCGGCAGGCACGCTGGCTTCTCCTCGGGTGGGTGGTGCGGTGCGGTGCTTCGGGTGTGCCGTGCGCGCACCTGGACGCGCGGCCTCCCGATGCTATCCGCCGGGCGGAAAAGGACGCGCGTGAGTATCGGCGCGCGGCATACCGTCGCGGCATGGACCTGGAGATCGTCACCCTCGCCGAGCGCCCGGACCTGGCCGAGCGCCTGTGGGACTTCGACGACCTGTGGCCGCGGTTCATGCAGCAGGACCCGATCGGGGACCTCTTCTACTCCCGGACGGCGAGCACGTATGCCGAGTACACCCTCCTCGCGTTCGACCGTGCCGAGCCGGGTGGCCGGCCGGTGGCCCGGTCGTGCGCGATCCCGTTCGCGATGGGCCCGGACCTCGACCGCTCCGAGCTGCCGGAGGACGGCTGGGACGGCGTCATCCGCTGGGCCTGGCTCGACGAGGTGGCGGGCCGGGAGCCGACGCACGTGTCCGCCCTCGAGGTCGCCATCCGCCCTGACCTGCGCGGCACGGGGCTGGCGGCCGTGCTCCTGGAGGCCAAGCGGGCCAACGCCGCACGGCTCGGCTTCGCCGAGCTCGTCGCCCCGGTGCGCCCGAGCGGCAAGCACCTCGAGCCCCGGACCTCGATGCGCGAGTATGCCGCGCGCACCCGGCCGGACGGCCTGCCGCAGGACCCGTGGCTGCGGCTGCACGTGCGGGTCGGCGCCGAGGTGGTCGCCGTGTGCCCCCGGGCGATGACCATCTCCGGGACCCTCGCGCAGTGGCGCGAGTGGACCGGTATGCCGTTCGACTCCACCGGCGACGTCGTCGTCCCCGGGGCGCTGAACCCGGTGCACTGCGACGTCACCCACGACCACGCGGTCTACGTCGAGCCCGGGGTCTGGGTGCGCCACCACCTCCGCTGAGCGCGTGCCACCGGCCGCTGGTAGACAGGTCGCATGCGCGTCGTCATCGCCGGTGGACACGGTCAGATCGCCCTCCTGCTCGAGAAGCGCCTCGCCGACGCGGGCCACGACCCGGTCGCGCTGGTGCGCAACCCCGACCACGAGCCGGACGTCCACGCGGCCGGCGCCACGCCCGTCGTGCTCGACCTGGAGTCCGCGTCGGTCACCGATGTCACCCACGTGCTCCGGGGCGCCGACGCCGTCGTGTTCGCCGCCGGGGCCGGCCCCGGGAGCACGGCGGAGCGCAAGGACACCGTCGACCGTGCCGGCGCGGTGCTGCTCGCCGACGCCGCCTCGGCCGCCGGCGTGGCCCGGTACGTCATGGTCTCCTCGATGGGCACCGACCGGGCCGACCCGACCTCCGACGACGTGTTCCAGGTCTACCTGCGCGCGAAGGCCGCGGCCGACGCCGACCTGCGCGGCCGCTCCGACCTGGTCTGGACGATCGTCCGACCAGGGCGCCTCACCGACGACGCCCCCACCGGCCGGGTCACCGTCGGCGCCGCCCTGCCCAGCGGGTCGATCCCCCGGGCCGACGTCGCCGACGTGCTGCTCGCCGCGCTGGAGAGCCCTGCCGCCGACCGCCGGCAGTTCGACGTCGTGGCCGGTGACACCCCAGTGCGGGACGCCGTGGCGTCGCTCATCACGCTCGGCTGATGCCGCCCGGTGCAGCACCACCCGAGCTGCGGCTCGAGCGGGTCGACTTCCTCGACCCCCGTGTCCGGCGGCTCGTCGATGAGGTGCAGGCCCACTACGTCACCATCTACGGCGGGCCGGACGACTCCCCGGTGGACGCCCGGGAGTTCGCCGCGCCCCTGGGCTGCTTCCTGCTCGGCAGTGTCGGCGGGGAGCCGGTCGCCATGGGCGGGTGGCGGATGCGGCCCGAGCTCACCGACGTGGTCGGCGGTCGCAGCGCGGAGGTGAAGCGGATGTACGTCGCGGACTCGGCCCGGCGGCAGGGCCACGCCCGGCGCGTCCTCGGCGCGCTGGAGCAGACGGCGCGCGAGGCAGGTGCCGAGCTCCTCGTCCTCGAGACCGGCACGATGCAGCCCGAGGCGATCGCCCTCTACGAGGCCGCCGGCTACACCCCGACCGTGGCCTTCGGCCACTACGCCGACTCCGCGCTGGCCCGCTACTACGCCAAGCGCCTCTGACCCGGTCCGTCAGGAGCGGGTGAACGTCAGGGTCAGGTGGCGCACGGAGTGGTCCTTCGCCGAGCGCAGGCCGGCCACGACCGGCTCCGAGCGGTCGTCGACGACCAGCTCGACGGTGCTCGGCAGCAGCAGCGGCTTGGCGAACCACACCTGCGACGTGCCCGGGCCGGTGACGCCGGGACCGAGGGCGGCCAGGGTGCGCGCGGCCGTCCACATGCCGTGGGCGATGGCGCGGGGGAAGCCCATCGCGCGGGCGGTCAGCGGGTGCAGGTGGATCGGGTTGACGTCACCGGACACGGCGGCATACGCCCGGCCCTGCCCCTCGGGCACGCGCAGGACGGCAGCCGGCGCGCGGTCGGGAAGCGCAGGAGCCGGCGCCGGCTCGGCACCGGACCGGTCCCGCGCGCCAGCGGTGGCGGGACCTCCCCGGCGCAGGTAGGTGCTGCGGCCCTCCCAGACCCGCTCGCCGCCGACGTCGACCTCGGTGACGAGGTCGACGAGACGGCCCTTGGCATGCGGCCGGAGGTCCTCGGCCCGGACGGCGACGTCCAGCCGGTCGTCGGCGGCGAGCCGCCGGTGGACGGTGATGGTGTTCTCGAGGTGGACCAGCCCGGGAAGGGGGAGCGGGAACGCACGGTCGGCCATGAGGGCCACCTGCAGCGGGAACCCCAGCACGTGCGGGTAGGTGTGCGGCAGGTCGTCGGACCCGCCGAATCCGCACACCCGCTGGTACCCCAGCAGGTGGTCCCGGTCGACGGTGACACCCTCCCGGCGAACCACGGTCGACGGCAGGGCTCCCCCGCGCCCGCGAGCGGTCAGGGCTGCCCTGGCGAACAGCGGTGCGAGGGAGGGCGACTCGCCCAGGGTCACGTCGGCCACGTCACGCCCCCAGCAGGCTCTGGCCGCAGACGCGCACCACGTTCCCGGTGACGCCCGCGTTGGCGTCCTGGCTGAACCACGCGATCGTCTCCGCGACGTCGACCGGCAGGCCGCCCTGGCTGAGCGAGTTGAGCAGCCGCCCGACCTCGCGCGTCGCGAACGGCACCTTGGCCGTCATCTCGGTCTCGATGAAGCCCGGCGCGACCGCGTTGACGGTGATGCCGCGCCGCCGCAGGTCGTCGTCCGCGGACAGGGCGTCGACGAGGCCGATGACACCCGCCTTGGATGCCGCGTAGTTGGTCTGGCCGCGGTTGCCCGCGATCCCGGCGATCGAGGACACGAGGACGACGTGGCCCCCGTCGCGGATGCCGCCGTCGCCCAGCAGGACCTCGTTCATCCTCAGGATGGAGCCGAGGTTCACGTCGAGCACCGATGCCCAGCGCGGCTCGTCCAGGTTGGCCAGCAGCTTGTCGCGCGTGATCCCCGCGTTGTGGACCACGATGTCGAGGCCACCGTGCCGCGTCGTCGCGTGGTCGAGGATGCGACGGCCCGCGTCCGGGGCCGTCACGTCGACCTGCAGGGCGGTGCCACCCACCCGGTTCGCGGTGCGGGCCAGCGCGTCACCGGCGGCCGGGACGTCGACGCAGACGACCGTGGCACCGTCGCGGGCGAGGACGTCGGCGATGGACGCCCCGATCCCGCGGGCGGCGCCGGTGACGACCGCCACCTTGCCGGCCAGCGGGGCCCGCCAGTCCTCGGGCATTGTGGGGGCACCCGCACCGACCCGGACCACCTGGCCGTCGACGTAGGCCGAGCGGCCGGACAGCAGGAACCGGATCGTGGCGTCGGTGTTGGCGTCCGCGTCGTCGGCCACGAGGACGAGGTTGGCAGTGGCCCCGGCCCGCAGCTCCTTGCCGATCGAGCGGGTGATGCCCTCGAGGGCACGACGGGCAGCAGCCTGGGGGAACCCCTTGGCCTCCTTGGGGTCCCGCCCCACGACCACCACGCGACCACTGGGCTGGAGCCGCCTGAGTGCCGGGGCGACCAGCGCCCGCAGCGACTCGAGGTCGGCCGGGTCCTCGACGGCGGTGAGGTCTGCGACGACCGCGCCCACGCGGTGGTCCGGGGCCACCTCGTCGACCGTCTCGACGCCCGCGCTCTCGAGCAGCGACCGGACGCGCTCCGCCACCGGGGTCGCGCCGAGCCCCCCGACGAGGACCGGACCGTCGACGAGGGGCGCCTCCACGGCATACCGGCGCAGGCGCACCGGGCGCGGCAGCCCGAGCTGGGCGGCGAGCTTCTTCCCGATGGGGTTCTGCACGAACCCCGCGTACGCGCCGGCCACGTCAGGCCGCCTCGAGGATCGCCATGACACCCTGCCCACCGGCCGCGCAGATCGAGATCAGGCCACGGGAGCCGGATCCCCTCTCGTGCAACGACTTCGCGAGCGAGGCGACGATGCGACCACCGGTGGCCGCGAACGGGTGGCCGGCCGCGAGGGACGAGCCGTTGACGTTGAGGCGAGACCGGTCGAGCTCACCGACCGGCGCGTCGAGGCCGAGCCGGTCGCGGCAGAACTGCTCGCTCTCCCAGGCCGCGAGCGTCGTCAGGACGGTGGCGGCGAAGGCCTCGTGGATCTCGACGAGGTCGAAGTCCTGGAGCTTCATGCCCTGGCGTGCGAGCAGCACCGGGAGGGCGTAGGCCGGCGCCATGAGCAGGCCCTCGTGCCCGGTGACGTAGTCGACGGCCGCGGTCTGCGCGTCGACCACGTGGGCCAGGACCGGCAGCCCGCGCTCGGCAGCCCACTCGTCGCTCCCCAGCAGCACCACCGAGGCGCCGTCGGTGAGCGGCGTCGAGTTGCCCGCGGTCATGGTGGCGTCCGGGCCCTTGCCGAAGACCGGCTGGAGGCCCGCGAGCTTCTCGACGGTGGAGTCGGCCCGCAGGTTCTGGTCGCGGGTGAGGCCGTGGAAGGGCGTCATCAGGTCGTCGAAGAACCCGCGCTCGTAGGCCGCGGCGAGGTTGCGGTGCGAGGCCGCGGCGAGCTCGTCCTGCGCCTCGCGGGTGATGCCCCACTGCGCTGCCGTCTGGGCCATGTGCTCGCCCATCGACAGCCCGGTGCGCGGCTCGACGTTCTGCGGGATGGCGGGCACGAGGTGGCCGGGCCGCAGTCCGGCGAGGGCCTTCGCCCGCTGCGCGGGGGTCTTGGCCCGGTTGGCCGCCAGGAGGGTCTGGCGCAGGCCCTCGCTGACGGCGATCGGTGCGTCGGACGCCGTGTCCGTGCCGCCGGCGATGCCCGACTCGACCTGTCCGAGCGCGATCTTGTTGGCGACCAGGATGGCCGCCTCGAGGCCGGTGCCGCACGCCTGCTGCACGTCGTAGGCCGGCGTGGTGGGGGCGAGGCTCGAGCCGAGCACCGACTCGCGGGTGAGGTTGAAGTCCCGGCTGTGCTTGAGCACGGCGCCCGCCGCGACCTCCCCCACCTGCTCCCCCGCGAGGCCGTGCCGGGCGACGAGGCCCTCGAGGGCGGCGGTGAGCATGTCCTGGTTCGAGGCGCGCGCGTAGGCGCCGTTGGCACGGGCGAACGGGATGCGGTTGCCACCGATGACGGCGGCGCGGCGCGGGCTGCGGGAGGCGGCCACGGGTACTCCTCAGGGTCGGCAGGGTGCACCGTCGCCGGTGCGGGAGGTAACTGATACCGACGGTAGCAGGTACGAACAGTACCTGCTACCGTCCGGAGGCATGAGCACCTCGACCGACGGCCGCAGCACCCGCTGGGACGCCCACCGCGCCACCCGCCGGCGAGAGCTCGTCGAGGCGACCCTGCGCGCCATCCGCCAGCACGGCGCCGGAGTGGGGATGGACGAGATCGCCGCGACGGCCGGCACCTCCAAGACCGTCGTCTACCGCCACTTCACCGACCGCCAGGGCCTGTATGCCGCGGTGTGCGAGAGCGTGGACGCCCTCATCCTGCGCGACCTGGAGCGTGCGCTCGGCGCCTCGAGCGGCGAGGACCTGGGCACCGTCGAGGCCTCCCCCCGAGCGCTCATCGCGGCGGCGATCGACTCCTACCTCCTGCTCGTCGAGCGCGACCCCGAGGTCTACCGCTTCGTCGTCACCGCCCCCCTGCTCGACACACCGGCCGGCGGCGACCCGGCCGGGCCCGTGACCAGCCACATCGCCGAGCGGCTGGCGACCGTCGTCTCCGAGGCCCTGCGCGCCGCCGGGCGCGACGACCGCGCCGCCGCCGTCTGGGCCGCGGGGCTCGTCGGCATGGTCCGCGCCGCCGCCGACCAGTGGCTCACTGACCCCGGCTCGATGCCGCGGGACGAGCTCACCGACCACCTGACCGACCTCGCCTGGAGCGGGCTGGCGTCCGCCTGGACCTCACAGGAGCCACGATGACCGACCTCACGACCGAGCTGCGCCACGTCCTCGACGGGCGCTGGGCCGCGATCAAGCAGGAGCTGCGCGACGACCCCGACCCCGAGCGGTTCGCCCCGCCGCGCGAGGAGCTGACGATGGAGCAGTACCGCGCCCGGGTGGCCGAGCAGGTGCAGCACATCGCGGCGACGGGCCACCCCGCCCGCGGCTTCCCGAAGGAGGCCGGAGGCAACGGCGACCTCGGCGGCTCGGTCACCGCGTTCGAGATGCTCGGCCACGCCGACCTGTCGACCATGGTCAAGGCCGGGGTCCACTGGGGCCTCTTCGGTGGCGCGGTGGCCAACCTCGGCACCGAACGCCACCACACGGCATACCTCCCCTCGATCATCGACGGCACGCTCCCCGGCTGCTTCGCGATGACCGAGACCGGGCACGGCTCCGACGTCCAGTCGCTCGGCACGACGGCGACCTACGACCCCGACACCGACGAGCTGGTCGTGCACACGCCCACCCCGGCGGCGCGCAAGGACTACATCGGCGGGGCGGCGCGGGACGGCCGGATGGCCGCGGTCTTCGCCCAGCTCGTCACCGGCGAGGAGACCCACGGGGTGCACTGCGTCCTCGTGCCGATCCGCGACGAGTCGGGTGCGCCGATGCCTGGGGTCACGATCGACGACTGCGGCGCCAAGGCGGGCCTCCCCGGCGTCGACAACGGCCGGCTCACCTTCGACCACGTGCGCGTGCCCCGGACCAACCTGCTCGGCCGCTACGGCGACATCGACGAGCGCGGCACCTACTCCTCCCCCATCGCCAACCCCACCCGGCGCTTCTTCACGATGCTCGGCACGCTGGTGCGTGGCCGGATCAGTGTCGCCGGGGCTGCCGGCGCCGCCACCCGCACGGCCCTGGCCCTCGCGGTGACGTATGCCGGGCACCGGCGCCAGTTCGGGCCCCCGCAGACGCAGGAGGAGGTCCTGCTGCTGGACTACCGGACCCACCAGCGCAAGCTGCTGCCGGCGCTGGCGAAGTCCTACGCCCTGCAGCTGGCCCAGAACGGCCTCGTGTCGTTCATGCACGACGTGCAGACCGCCGGAGACGCCGTCGACGAGCTCGACCAGCGCCAGCTCGAGGCGCGTGCCGCCGGGCTCAAGGCTGTCTCCACCGCACATGCCACTGCCACGATCCAGGTGTGCCGGGAGGCGTGCGGTGGTGCGGGCTACCTCGCCGTCAACCGGCTCCCGGCGCTCAAGGCCGACACCGACGTGTTCACGACGTTCGAGGGCGACAACACCGTCCTGCTGCAGCTCGTCGCCAAGGGCCTGCTCACCGACTACCGCGACGCGTTCGGCGACCTCGACACCCTCGGCATGGTGCGGTTCGGCGCGCGGCAGTTCGCCGGGGTCGTCCTCGAGCGGACCGCCGCGCGCGGGCTCGTCCAGCGGCTGGTGGCCGCGGCGCCGGGGCGCGACCGCGAGAAGGGACCGACCGACCGCGGCTGGCAGCTCGCCCTCGTCGAGGACCGTGAGCGGCACCTGCTCGAGACGCTGGCGCTGCGGCTGCGCAGGGCCGGCAAGCCCGGTGCGGACCTGTTCGCGGTCTTCAACGACTGCCAGGACCACGTCGTGGAGGCGGCCCGGGCGCACGTCGACCGGCTCGTGCTCGAGTCGTTCGTCGCCGCCATCGACGGCTGCGAGGACTCCGCGGCGGCCTCGATGCTGGGGACGGTGTGCGACCTGTACGCGCTGTCGATGATCGAGGCCGACAAGGGCTGGTACCTCGAGCACGGGCGGATCACCCCGGCCCGCAGCAAGCAGGTCACGGCGGCGGTCAACGACCTGTGCGCGCAGCTGCGGCCGCACGCGCAGACGCTCGTCGACGCGTTCGGCATCCCCGAGACCTGGCTCGCCACCGAGCTCACTGCGCCCGCCTGAGGCGTGGGGCCCGCCTGAGGCGTGGGGCGCGCCTGAGGCGTGGGGCGCGCCTGAGGCCTAGGGACCGCCTGAGGTGTGGCGCCCCGGTCAGGCGCCGGGGCGCAGGAGGGTCCGGCCGTCGTCGGTGACGGTCCAGAACGGGTTGTGCGCGACCTCCCAGGGGTGGCCGTCGGGGTCGAGGAAGACGCCGGAGTAGCCGCCCCACGGCGTCGGTGCCCCGGACCGCCCGATCGTCCCGCCGGCCTCGGCCGCCTCGGCCAGGACCGCGTCGACCTCCTCGGGCGAGCGCAGGTTGAGCGCCAGCGTGACGCCGCCCCAGCCACCTATGTCCTCGACCACCGAGTCGGCCGCGAGCTCCTCGCGGGACCACAGGGCAAACACCATGCCGCCGCACTGGAAGAAGGCGACCTCCGGTTCCTCGTTGCCCCTGCGCCAGCCGAGCGCCGAGTAGAACCGCTCGGCCCGCTCGAGGTCGCTGACCCCGAGGGTCACCAGCGAGACGCGCTGCTCCACGACGACCGCCCTCTCGTCCTCAGGCCGGTGGTGCCGGCCTCAGGCCTGCCACCACGGGCGGAGCGGGAGCCCGGCGTCACCCTTGTCGCCGACCTCGACTGCGAGCACCTGGTGCAGCTGGACGACGTTGCGGTCGAAGCCGAGCCGCGACCCAGCCATGTACAGGCCCCACACGCGGGCCGTGGCCTCGCCGACCTCCGCGACGCACTCGTCCCAGTTCTGCTCGAGGTAGGCGCACCAGCCAGCGAGCGTCTTCGCGTAGTGCTCGCGCAGGTTCTCCTCGTGCCGCACCTCCATCCCGATGTCCTGGATGGAGCTGATGATCGTGCCCGAGCCGGTGAGCTCGCCGTCGGGGAAGACGTACCGGTCGATGAACGCGCCGGTCGGCGTGCGCTTGTTGTCGGGGCGGGTGATGCAGTGGTTGAGCAGCAGTCCGCCGGGACGCAGCCGGGACTTGATGAACCGGAAGTACGACGGGTAGTTCTTCACGCCGATGTGCTCGGTCAGGCCGATCGAGGACACCGCGTCGAAGCCCGTCTCCGGGATGTCGCGGTAGTCGCTGAACCGCACCTCGGCCAGGTCCTGCAGTCCCTCACGGCGGATCGCCTCCTGCGCCCACTGGGCCTGCTCGCGCGACAGGGTGGCGCCGATGACGCGCACGCCGCGCCGCGCGGCATACCGGACCATCCCGCCCCAGCCGCAGCCGATGTCGAGCAGGCGGTCGCCCTCCTTGAGCCGCAGCTTGTCGAAGACGAGGCGGTACTTGTTCTCCTGCGCCTCCTCCAGCGTCGCGTCCTCGGTCGGGAAGCAGGCGCAGGTGTAGGTCATCGACGGCCCGAGGACCATCTCGTAGAACCGGTTGGACACGTCGTAGTGGTGGTGGATCGCCTCGGCGTCGCGGGTCTTGCTGTGCCGCAGGCCTTCTGCGACCCGGCGCCAGCGGGGCAGCGCCTCCTGCGGCGGGGGCGGCGGCGGCTTGAGCAGGTCGACGCCGAGCGAGCGCGCGATGGTGGCGGCCGTGCGCGGCGACGGCATCGAGAAGTGCAGGTCGCCCATCGCGGCGAGCAGCGGGTAGGGGTCACCGGGGTGGACGCCGTGCAGGTCGAGGTCGCCCGCGACGTACGCGCGCGCCATGCCGAGGTCGCCGGGGGCCGTCGCGATGTAGCTGGCGCCGCGCGGGGTCTTGAGGTGCAGCCCGTAGGGCGCGTCCTCGGGCCCGGTGGCCGAGCCGTCGTAGGCCGTGAAGCGCAACGGGACCTCGCCGCGGGTCACCGCGTCGAGGATCTGCGCCATGGAGAGGCGCTCCGCCGTCGCGGCGTCGTGCCGGTTGGTCTTGAGGATCGTCACTTGCGTCGCACCGCCTTGGAGTAGAGGTCGAGGAGCCGGGAGTCGGGGTCGTAGCGCTGTTTCACGCCCCCGTAGTCGTCGCCGCCGTAGAGCCGCCAGAAGGTCTCCTCGTCGTAGTACGCGTCGGAGTACAGCGACTTGTGCCCGTCGAGGCGGGTGACCTCGTCCTCGACCAGGCGGTTGGTGTGGCCGGGGTCGGACGGGTCCCGCGGGACGCTGGACCAGAAGCCGACGTTGACGTAGAGCTCGCCGGGCTGCAGCGGGTACAGCGGCCACGAGCCACGGGTCTGCACGGGGCACAGCCAGATCGGCTCGATCGGGACCTCGCGCAGGAACCAGTGCAGGAACTCGGCCGTGCGGCCCAGCGGCACCTCGACGTCCTGGACCACGCGCTCACGGGGCGGGCGGCCCTTGCGGGCCTCGAGCCGGTCGGCGAGGTCATACCGGTGGTCGAGCGCGATGAGCTTCCAGTAGAAGGAGCTCCGCCGGTAGCGGCGGGGCCAGACGCGGCGGATCCGCGGGTCCTGGGCGCCGAACGCGCGGCTGCACCAGAACCAGTCGGTGTCCCAGCGCCAGAGGTAGTCGTGGATCGTGAGCCGGTCGACCTTCGGCACGGGAGAGTCGTGCTGGATCGAGCGGTAGTAGACCTGCTGGCCGGTGTAGTCGCTGACCGGGCCCGGCGCGGCGGTGCGGCGGCCGAGGGTGAGGTAGGACTCGGTGGCGGAGAACACGACGCCGTCGAGGTAGTCGACCCCCACACCGTCGTACTCACCACTCGCGGCGATGTCGCCGATCGCCGCCACGAGCGTCTCGAGGTCGTGGAAGCGCACGTGCCGCAGCTCGACCCAGGGATCGACCGGCTCGAGCGCGATCCGCAGCCGCGTGGCGTAGCCGAGCGTGCCGTAGGAGTTGGGGAAGGCGTGGAAGAGGTCGGCGTGCTCGCCCTCGGGCCGGGCGGTGACGACCTCGCCGGCGCCGGTGAGCACATCCATCTCGAGGACCGACTCGTGCGGCAGGCCGGAGCGGAACGACGTCGACTCGATGCCGAGGCCCGTGACGGCCCCGCCGAGGGTGATGGTCTTGAGCTGCGGGACGACCAGCGGGACGAGCCCGTGCGGCAGCGTGGCGTCGACGAGGTCCTCGTACGTGCACATGCCCTGCACGTCGGCGGTCCGCGCGACCGGGTCGACCCCGAGGACGCCGCCGAGCCCGCTCACGTCCAGGCCCGGTGCCGAGGTGGCGGCCCTGGCACGGAACAGGTTCGAGGTCTTCTTGGCCAGCCGCACCGGTGCGCCCGGCGGGATGGCGGCGTAGCTCGCCAGCAGCCGCTCGACCGCCTGCTCGTGGGCGACGCGCGGGTCGTCCCCGTCCCGGACGCCCCGCCCCTGACCCTCCTCGACGCGCACAGCCACGCAGCGACCTTATGCCGTCGCCTCGCGCGTCGTCACCCGGGTTCCCCGGGGTGTCCGACCGCGTCCCCGACGGCGACGGGGTCGCCCACCGACACCGTCCCGGGGCGCCGCACCGAGGCATACACCCCGGGGCAGCTGCCGGCGGGTCCGGTGACCTCGAGCTCCACCGTGCCGACGCGGAGGACGGCGCCGATCGCGGCCGAGAGGTCCTCGGGCGGCATCGTGACGACGACGTTGGCCCGGGCGCCGGTGGTGTCCTCGGCGGACACCACCATGACGGGGGCCTTCTTGGGCCGGTCACCCTGCAGCCCGGCGGGGTCGACGTCGACCGTCGAGACCTCCTGCCCCGGCTCGCCCTTCGTGGGGTACACGTGGATCTGCGTGACGGTCGCGCCGGGTGCCTGCTCCACGCCTCGATCGTATGCCGGTCCGCGCGTGGGCGCGGGTCGGCGCGGCCACGGGCTGCGGGTCAGCGCGGACCCGCGCGGCGGGTCAGCGCGGCGCGGCGAGCTGGTGGCTCGCGCCGTCGCCCGCACCGTCGACGAGCAGCCGCGGGGGCGGCGCCAGACCCCGGGGCGCGGACGCGGGGCCGGCCGTGGGGCGGCGTTCCTGGACGGTGCGACGGTGGTCGTGGTGCTCGGTCATGGTGATCCCCTCTCGGGTCCACGACACCACGGCGCCGCACTCGCGGGGACCCCAGAAACACGCAGGCCCACCTCCCCCAGGAGGTGGGCCTGTGCTTCGGGCGGCTGGTGGACGTGAAGGGACTCGAACCCCTGGCCTCTCGCGTGTGAAGCGAACGCTCTAACCAACTGAGCTACACGTCCAGCGCCCTTGCGGGCTCGCCGAAGAATAGCCGCACCCCCGCCCCCGGGTGAAATCCGGGTCCGGCGGTGCGGCGGGTCAGCCGAGGCCGGGGAGGCGGGTCAGGCGCTCCTCGAGGATGTCCGGGATGAGACCGGGAACGCCCGAGAGCAGGAACAGCCCGTAGAAGACCGCGAGCACCAGGACCAGCGTGGCGAGGCCGACGAGTCCCTTGAACCACCACGGTTTCGGGGCCAGCCACGTGTTCCAGTCGTCGAGCCGCGCCCGTCCCCAGTGCAGCAGCCGCTGCGCCCACTCGAACTCCGACGCGAGGATGCCCACCCCGACGAAGACGATGAGCCAGCCCGGTCCGGGCGCCGGCACGGCGACGAGGCCGCCCAGGGTGACGAGCGCGCCGACGATGCCGACGACCCAGCGGTAGATGCGGTAGCTGTGCGGGTTGGCCCGGATCCGCCGGCGCCACTCCCAGTCGTCGTCCCCGTCGTCCTCCGCGTCGGACGCCCCGCGCTCCCCCGGCTGCACCTGCGACGGTGAGGGCTGCCGCTCGGGCCCCGAGCCTGTGTCCAGCCCGGGCCCCGAGCGCGGGTCCAGCCCGGGCTCCGAGCCTGGGTCCAGCTCGGGCCCCGACGGAGGCCGCGACCGGGACCGCTGCCGGTCGGTCACGGGTCCACCCGCTCCGAGCAGAGCCGCGCGAAGACGGCGGCCGCACGCGCCGTCACGGGGCCCGGCTCGAGCGACCGGTCGTCGACGGCGTGGACCGCCAGGACGTCCTTGGTGGAGCTGGTGATGAACACCTCGTCGGCGTCCCGCAGCACCTCCAGGGGCAGGGTCTGCTCGCGGACGTCCATGCCGTCCTCACGGCACCACTCGATGGTCACCTCGCGGGTGATCCCGGCGAGGCAGCCGGACTCCAGCGGCGGGGTGATGACGACGCCGTCGACGACGACGAAGATGTTGGAGCCGGTGCCCTCGCACAGCTCACCGCGGGTGTTGCCGAAGACCGCCTCGATCGCGCCCCGCTCCTTGGCGTACGCGAGGGCGACGACGTTCTCGGCATACGAGGTGGTCTTCAGGCCCGCGACGGCGGAGCGCTCGTTGCGCACCCAGGGGACCACCGCGACTGCGGCGCTGGCCGGCGGCCGGGGCTGGGCCCCGGCCGTGACGATGTAGGTGAGCGGGCCCGAGTCGCGGTCGGAGCCGAGCGGCCCCGCTCCCCCGGTCACCGAGTAGCGCAGCCGCCCGAACTCGATCTCCGGGCCCGCCCCGAGGACCGCCTTGACCCCCTCGGCGATGTGGTCGTGGTCGGCCGGCGGCAGCCCGAGCCCGGCCAGCGTGCGGTCGAGCCGACGCGCGTGCCGCGTCGCCGCGAAGACCTGGCCCCGGTCGACCTTGGCCGTCTCGAACGCGCCGTCCCCGACCGTCACCCCGTGGTCGAGCGCCGCGATCGACGGCTCGTCGACGCCGGTCAGCCTGCCGTTGACCCACACCCTCGGCTCGTTGCTCATGCCTCCACCCTTCCAGACGCCAACCCCACCAGCCGTCGGGACTTCACCTGAGTCTCCACCCATTCCTGCTCGGGGTCGGACCCCCACGTGATGCCCGCGCCGGCCCCGAACCGCAGCCACCGGTGACCGTCCTCGTCCCGGTCTGCCCAGAACGACCGGATGCCGACCGCGAGTTCCGCTCGCCCCGCGTCGCCGTCGACCCAGCCGACCGCACCGCAGTACGGTCCCCGCGCCTGCGTCTCGAGGTCGGCGATGGCCTGCAGTGCCGTGTGCTTGGGCGCTCCGGACACCGACCCGGGCGGGAAGGTCGCCGCAAACACGTCGTCCCACCCCACCCCCGGGCGCAGCTCGCCGCTCACCGTGGAGACGAGGTGCACCATGCCCGGGTGCTCCTCCGGACGGCAGAGGGCGTCGACGCGCACCGTCCCCTCGCGACAGACGTGCGACAGGTCGTTGCGGACGAGGTCGACGATCATGACGTTCTCGGCGTAGTCCTTGGCGAGCATCGTGCCCAGCGTGACGGCCGTCCCCTTGATGGGCCTGGACTCGAGCCGGTCCCCGTCCCGCAGCAGGTATGCCTCGGGACTGGCGCAGACGACGTCCACCCCCGCCTCGGGGACGTGCACCCGACCCGCGTGCGGTGCGGGGTTGCCGCGGGCGAGCAGCTGGGCGAGGCCGTCGAGGTCGGCGTCCTCGGGCAACCGGTGGGACAGCACGCGGCAGAGGTTGACCTGGTACACCGTCCCGGCGGCGATCCGCTCGCGCACCTCGGCCACCCCGTCGAGGTAGGCCGCGTGGTCCAGGCTCGTGCGCCACTCCCGGTCCAGGGGGGCCCAGGGGACCGCGGGCGGTGGCGGGGCGTCCCGGTCGACGTCGGCGAACCGGACCGCGGTGACCTCGCCCTCGAAGCTGACGACCAGGGCCCAGAAGCCGCGGTCGAGCCCGGACAGGTCGTGACGGACCTCCACCGGCCTGGTCGCCGACACCGTCCCGAACCGGGCGTGCCCCGACGCTGGCGCCTCCACGACGGAGATCCTAGGCGGACCTACACTCGGCCCCCATGCGCCTGTCCACCCCAGCCGTCGCCGCGCTCTGCGCGCTGCTGGCCGCTGGGTGCGCGGGGGCGGCCGAGGGGTCGGCGACGGGGCCGGGGGCGCGAGCGGCCACGGGACGACCGGCGGCGACCGGGACGGCGCCCGCTCCCTCCTCCTCCCCCTCGGCGACAACCGAGCGCACGGCCACCCGGGGAGCCGCGCCCACGACGTCCGGGGCCGGGGCGGCGAGCACGTCGTCCGACCCGGGGACCCTGACCATGGCCTTCGCGGGAGACATCCACTTCGAGGAGTACCTCGCCCCGCTGGCCCGCGACCCGCGGGGGCTGGCGGAGCTGCAGGCCACCCTCGGGGCCGCGGACCTCGCCGTGGCCAACCTCGAGACGGCCATCACCGAGCGAGGCACCAGGATCGGCAAGGAGTTCCACTTCCGCGCGCCGGCCTCGGCCCTGGAGACCGTCCGCGGCGCCGGCATCGACGTGGTGAGCATGGCGAACAACCACGGCGTCGACTACGGCCCGGTCGGGCTGCAGGACACCCTCGCCGCCAAGCGCACCAGCCCGGTCCCGGTCGTCGGCATCGGCCGGGACGAGGACGAGGCCTTCGCCCCGGCCGTCGTGGAGGCCAAGGGGCTGCGGGTGGCGGTGTTCGGTGTCTCGCAGGTGTACGAGATGACCCTCGCGCGGTACTCCGCCGGCCCGGAGAAGGCGGGGATCGCCTCGAGCATGCCGACGACGCGCATCCGGTCGGCGGTCGAGCGGGCGGCCCGCCGCTACGACCTCGTCGTCGTGTTCCTGCACTGGGGCACGGACTACCAGCAGTGCCCCGACCGGCTGTCGATCGACACCGCACGGGTCCTGGAGCAGGCCGGAGCGGACATCGTCGTCGGCGGCCACTCCCACCGGGTCAACGGGGCGGGCTGGCTCGGCCGCTCCTACGTCGACTACGGCCTGGGCAACTTCGTCTGGTGGCGCAGCCGCGAGCCCGACTCGCGCTCCGGCGTCCTCACCCTGTCCGTCGACGTGGCGGCGGCGAAGGGCACGAGGCGCACGGCCGCCAGTGCCGTGCGCAAGGCGGTCTGGACACCCATGCTCATCGGCACCGACGGCATACCGAGGGTCCCGCGAGCCGCCGACAGCGCGCGCCTGCAGTCGCTGTGGAAGCAGTCCCGCGCCTGCACGGGCCTCGCCGCCTCCCCCGCGGAATAGGGGGACCCGATACCCCGTTAGGGTAATTGAAATCGCAACTACCCAGCGAGAGCAGAACGAGGAGCACGAGCACCATGCAGTTCGGCATCTTCACCGTCGGGGACGTCACCCAGGACCCCACGACCGGCCGCACCCTGAGCGAGAACGAGCGGATCAAGAACACCGTCGAGCTCGCGGTCCGGGCCGAGCAGGTCGGGCTGGACGTCTTCGCCACCGGCGAGCACCACAACCCGCCGTTCGCCGCCCCCGCCAACCCGCCGGTGCTGCTGGCCCACATCGCCGCCCGGACCTCCCGCATCGTCCTGTCGACCGCGACGACGCTGATCACGACCAACGACCCGGTGCGCATCGCCGAGGACTACGCCTACCTGCAGCACCTCGCCGACGGCCGCGTCGACCTCATGATGGGCCGCGGCAACACCGGGCCGGTCTACCCGTGGTTCGGCAAGGACATCCGCGACGGCATCCCGCTGGCCGTCGAGAACTACGCGCTGCTGCGCAGGCTGTGGACCGAGGAGAACGTCACCTGGTCCGGCAAGTACCGCACGCCGCTGCAGTCGTTCACGTCCACGCCGCGCCCGCTCGACGGTGTCGCGCCGTTCGTCTGGCACGGCTCGATCCGCTCCCCCGAGATCGCGGAGCAGGCCGCCTACTACGGAGACGGCTTCTTCCACAACAACATCTTCTGGCCGATGAGCCACACCAAGCAGATGGTGGCGCTGTACCGCCGCCGGTTCGAGCACTACGGCCACGGGAAGGCCGATCAGGCCATCGTCGGCCTCGGGGGGCAGGTGTTCATGCGCCCCAACAGCCAGGACGCCGTGCGCGAGTTCCGGCCCTACTTCGACAACGCCCCGGTCTACGGGCACGGCCCGTCGCTGGAGGAGTTCACCCGCGAGACGCCCCTCACCGTGGGCAGCCCGCAGCAGGTGATCGAGCGGTATGCCGCGATGGCCGACGAGGTGGGCGACTACCAGCGCCAGCTGTTCCTCATTGACCACGCCGGTCTCCCGCACGAGACGGTGCTGGAGCAGGTGGAGCTCCTCGGCACGCAGGTCGTCCCCGAGCTGCGGCGCATCGCCGAGGCCCGCAGGCCGGCGCACGTGCCGGACGCCCCGACCCACGCCTCGCGCGTGGCGGCCGCCGGTGGCGCGCGTGACCTCACGGTCCACGGCGTCGACGAGGTCACCGGGCTCACCGCCGAGGAGGTGGCCTGAATGACCACGGCCACACCCCGCCGGGTCGTCGTGATCCAGGCCGGTCTCGGGCAGCCGTCGTCGACGCGCCTGCTGGGCGACCGGCTCGCCGAGGCGACCCGCGACGCGCTCCTCGAGCGCGGCGTGGAGTCGCAGGTCGAGGTCGTGGAGCTGCGCGACCACGCGCAAGCGCTGGCCTCGACGCTGCTCACCGGGTTCGCCACCGGCGAGCTGCGGGCCGCACTGGACTCGGTCGCCGCAGCCGACGCGGTCATCGCGGTGACGCCGGTCTACCAGGGCTCGTTCAGCGGGCTGTTCAAGACCTTCGTCGACGTGCTCGACGACGGCTCGCTGCGGGGCACGCCGGTCCTGCTGGCCGCGACGGCCGGCACCGCACGGCACTCGCTCGTCCTCGAGCACGCGATGCGCCCGGTGTTCACCTACCTCAAGGCGGTCACTGTGCCGACCGCGGTCTTCGCGGCCTCCGAGGACTGGGGCTCCGGCGGCACCGTCGACGGCGGCCTGGCGCGACGGGTCGAGGTGGCCGCCGGCGAGCTGGCCGACCTCGTCTCCGGCCAGGGCCGGCGGCGCGAGCGGCCGGACGAGTTCGCCGACCCCGTGCCGTTCGAGGAGCTGCTCCGCGGCCACTGAGCAACACGCACCGATCGCGGGCACCCAGCCCACGCACCGAGCCCACGCACCGAGCCCACGCACCGAGCCCACGCACCTAGCCCACGCACCGAGCCCACGCACCGAGCCGCCGCGACCACACCTGGTCGCGGCGGCTCCGTCGTGTCGCCCGCGTCGGGTCGCCCCCGTCGCGTCAGCCGGCGGCGAGGCCGAGGGCCTGCGCCTCCTCCCACAGCTCGTCGCGCACCCGCGGGTGGGCGGCGTGCTCGATCAGCGCCCGGGCCTGCGCCTGCTGGTCGCACCCGAACAGCGGCGCCGCCCCGTGCTCGGTCAGCACCGCACTCGGCTGGAACGACGTCACCGGCTCGTCGAGCAGTGGCACGACGGTCGACACGTCGGCCCGCGGGTGCCAGCTGCGCAGGGCGATGAGCGCCTGCCCCCCGGGCGAGTGCAGGGCCCCCACGACGAAGTCGGTCTGGCCGCCGTAGCCCGAGTGGATCCGCCCACCCACCCGCGAGGCGTTCACCTGCCCGTAGAGGTCGACCTCCAACGCGGTGTTGATGCTGACCATGGCGGGGTTGGCCGCGATCCGGCCGGGGTCGTTCGTGCGCTCGGTGCGCAGCATCCGGATCGTGCGGTTGTGGTCGACGTGGGCGTAGAGCTCCGGCGAGCCGAAGCAGAACGACGCCGTCACGGGCCGGTCGGGGTCCAGCGCGCCGGCCGCGTGCAGCGAGAGCAGCCCGTCGGAGAACATCTCGGTCCAGATCCCCAGTCCGCGCCGTGCGGTCAGGCCCGCCACGACGCAGTCGGGCACCGCGCCGATCCCCATCTGGATCGTGGCGCCGTCCTCGACCCGGGCCGCCACCCGTTCGGCCACCTGGCGGCTGGCGTCGTCGGGCACCGCCGGCACGGGCGTCGGCAGCGGCTCGTCGACCTCGACGGCCAGGTCGACCATCGACTCCTCGAGCTCCCCGTCGCCGTACGTGTACGGCATGTGCCGGTTCAGCACCGCGACGACCAGACCGTCCCGCGCACGGCAGGCCTCCACGGCCGCGGGCAGCACGTTGACCTCCGCACCCAGGCTGAGCCGCCCGTCCTCCCCCGGGGCGCAGTGCACGACCACCACGTCGGGCGGTGTCACGGTCCGGAGCAGGAGCGGTGCCATCGACAGCCGGCACGGCAGGTACGACAGCGCCGGGTGGTGGCGCATCCCGGGCCCCACGAACGTCGTCTCGGCGACGACCCCCTCCCGTGTCGGCACCCCGGTGCCGGCGTTCAGCATCCAGAGCCGGTATGCCGGGACCGCCCGGTCGAGCGCGGCGACGACGGTCCACGGCGTGGCGGCGTTGCCGCTGACCACCACCCGGGGCTCGCCGGGCAGCGCGGCGAGGCGGCACTCGAGCTCCGCGAGGCCGACGGTCCTCACTCGGCGGGTCGAGCGGGAGCGGTGGTCGTGGCGCGGTAGCCACCGCGCACCGGGAACCGGCGACCGCTCACCGAGTCGGGCTCGATGCGGACCAGACGTGGCTTCGGGCCGGCGTGCCACGGCAGCAGCGGCAGGGTCAGCACGTCCAGGATGTCGTCCACGTCGTGCACCTCACGGGCGTGGCCGCGCAGGACGACGCTCCACGCGGTCCCCTGCTCCGCGGCATACCCGTCGACCTCGAAGGCCACCCACGACCCGGCCGAGCTGGCGAAGAGCGTGCCCGACCCCGTGCGGAAGACGACGCTGCCGTGGTCGACCACGAAGTTGACCGGGAAGATGTCCGGCCGTCCGTCGTGCAGGACGGCCAGCCGCCCGACCGGTTGCTCGCGCAGCAGGGCCCAGCACTCCGGCACGTCCAGGAGCTCCAGGGGTGCTGCACCGGCGACGGGTTGGTTGGCGTCCATGGCTCCACGGTGCCCTGTCCGCTTCCACCGCTTCAAGGCCCAAAGTCCCTGTCCCACAGCCACCGCGGCAATGAGGCTGGACGGGCAGGAGCCGACCGCTCATGCCACACCGACCCCAGGAGGAGCAAATGTCGACCACCAGCACGCGGCACCCGATCGTCGTGGGCGTCGACGAGAGCCCGCAGAGCCGCCTTGCCCTGGACTGGGCCGTCGACGAGGCGCGACGGCGCAAGCTCCCCCTCGAGCTCGTCCACGCCCAGCCGATGCCGCTGCGCGGGCCGGCGGTCGACACCGCCTTCACCCGGCCCGGCGTCGACGGCGTCCTCGAGGACGCGACCGCCCGGGTCCGTGCCCTCTCCCCCGACGCTGAGGTCATGGCCTCCGGTGGCCACGGCTCGGCCGCCCCCATGCTGGTCGACGCCTCCCGCGACGCCACCATGGTGGTCATCGGCGCGCGCGGCCGCGGGGCCCTGCGCAGCGCCATGCTCGGGTCGACCTCCCTCGACGTCGCCGCCCACGCCCACAGCCCGGTGGTCGTGGTGCGCGAGCTCTTCCAGCCACTGCCCGACCGGCCCGGGGTCGTCGTCGGGATCGACGGCTCGCCGCTGAGCGAGGGCGCGCTCGCCGAGGCCTTCCGACAGGCCGACGCCCGCGGACTCCCCCTGACAGTGGTCCACGCGTGGTTCCTCGACTATGCCGGGACCGGGCTGGCCGTCCTGGCGACCGACACCCAGGTCGCCGAGCTGGCCGAGGAGGAGCGCCGGCTGGCGGACGACTCCGTCGCCCGGTGGGTCCGGACGTATCCCGGCGTCACCGTCCGCAAGCACGTGCTCAACGCCCATCCTGTGCAGGCGCTCGTCGACCACTCCAAGGGTGCCGAGCTCCTCGTGGTCGGCAGCCGCGGTCGTGGTGGCTTCGGCGGCCTGGTCCTGGGGTCGGTGAGCCAGGGCGTCCTGCACCACGCGCACTGCCCGGTGATGGTGGTGCGGACCCAGCTCGAGACCGTGCCCTCGGCAGCAGCCGTGTCCGCCTCGGGGTCACAGGTGGTGGCGCCATGACCACCGACCAGGCCCGGTCGGCCGGCGCCCGTCGTCCCGGTGTCGACGTCCCGACGGACCACACGGGGCTGCGGGTGCTCGATCTCGATGAGTGCCTCGAGCTGGTCGCGTCGACGCCCGTGGGCCGGATCGCCTTCGAGCTCGACGGCGAGATCACGGTGCTGCCGGTGGCGCACCTCGTCGACGGCGTGGACGTCTGCTTCCGAACGGCCGGCAGTTCGAAGATCCAGGCCGCGGTCGACCGCGAGCGGGTCGCCTACGAGGCCGACGCGTTCGACCCGACGACGCGGACCGGCTGGAGCGTGCTCGTCCAGGGAATCGCGACCATCGTCGAGGAGGAGGCCGAGGCGCGCCGGCTCGACCAGCACGCGCCGGCCCTGTGGGTTCCCGTACAGCCCGAGTCGATGACCTGGGTGCGGGTGCGGGCCCAGTCCGTCAGCGGACGCGCGGTCGGCTGACCGGAGAAGGTGCCGGACCCGGTCTCGTGCGGGTCCGCCGCGCTCGTACGGGTCACCCGCGGGCGGTCGAGTCGTGCGACCCGGCACCGTTGTGGTTGTTGTGGTTCAGCCCCTGACCGGCGACGTAGACCGCAGCCTGGGTGCGCCGCTCCATGCCGAGCTTGCCCAGGACCGACGTGACGTAGTTCTTGACGGTCTTCTCCGCCAGCGACAGCCGTTCGCCGATCTGCCGGTTCGTCAGACCCTCGCCGACGCACTCGAGGATGCGGCGCTCCTGCGGGGTGAGGCTGGCCAGCCGGGGGTCGGTCGGTTGCTCGTGGCCCCACTGGGCCCTGAGCCGCTGGACCACCGCGGCGTCGAGCAGCGTCTCACCGGCCGCGACGCGCCTGATCGAGCTGACCAGGTCGCTGCCGTGGACGTCCTTGAGGACGTAGCCGGCGGCGCCCGCGGCCACGGCTGCGGTAAGGGCCGCGTCGTCGTCGTAGGAAGTGAGGATGAGCCCGGCGATGGAAGGGTCGACCGAGCGCACGTCACGGCACACGTCGATGCCCGACCCGTCGGGCAGCCGGGCGTCCAGGACCATCACGGAGGGTCGCAGGGCGGGGATCCGCCGGGCGGCCTCCTGGGCGCTGCCGGACTCGCCGACTACGACGAGGTCCTCCTCGACCTCCAACAGCTCGCGAAGCCCGCGCCGGACCACCTCGTGGTCGTCGAGCAGGTACACACCGATCTTCACAGAACCACCTCCGGTCGGTCCCAGCCTAGGGCGTCATGGGCGACCCCGGGCGCTTCACCACCACCCCTGCCGGACGACCGCCACCGGCACGAGTGCCGTGCGCACGACCGAGTGGCAGACCGAGCCGAGCGCCAGCCCGGCGAAGCCGCCGTGGCCGCGACTCCCGACGACGAGCAGCCCCGCGTCCTGCGCGCTGGCGCTGAGGACGTCGGCGACCGGTCCCTGCACCACCGACCCGCCCACGTCCAGGTCGGGGTGCTCGTGCCGTACGTGCTCGACAGCTCCCGCGAGCTCGCGCCGGGCCTCCTCCTCGCGTGCCTGCGAGACGAAGGCCTGGTCGCCGGGGGTCGCGGTCAGCGGCCCCGGTCCCGTGGGCTGCCACGCCGTCACGACCCGGACGTCCCCGCCACCGGCCAGGGCCAGGCGCGCCCCGAGGTCGAGCGCCGACCTCGAGGACCGCGAGCCGTCGACCCCGACGACGACGTCGCGCGAGGCCAAGCGGGGGTCCGCGTGCTCGGGCACCAGCACGACCGGGCAGCGGGCGTGCAGGGTCACGCCGAACGACACGGACCCCAGGGCGGCGACGCCCCGTGCGCGAGCCGCACCGACCACGACGAGCGCCGCGGAGGCCGACCGCGCGACGAGCTCCCCGGCGGCACCGCCCGCGGTCCCCACGACCCGAGCCGGAGCAGCGCCGGGAGCGGCGTCGTGGGCGATCTGCGCGCCCCGCCGAGCCAGCTCCCGACCCATCCGGACCGCCTCCGGTGCACGGGCGCCCAGCCCTGCCCCTGCGCCGAGCTCGACCGCGCAGACGACCGTGAGCACCGAGCCCAAGCGCTCGGCCTCGACGGCCGCCCACCGCACCGCCGCGTCGGCCGCCGGGGTCGCGTCGTAGCCGACGACCACCTCGCCCCAGCTGAGGTCGGGTTCGTCACCCAGCGTGGCCGGGCGACGGCCCCGCGGGGCCAGCGACGTCACATTCATGCGGCCCATGCTGACGGTTCAGCCGGGCCGCGGGACAGGGGCCAAGGTCCCTGTGGACGGGGACCCGCGAGCGGGCCCTGTCGGGAACCCGGCACGACCCCGTGGCGTGGGCGGACGACCGTCAGGCCTTCTCCAACGGGACGGACCAGACGAGCTCGGTGCCCCCCTCGGCCGGCACGCCGATGACCAGCTGGCCGCCCCGGGTCGTGGCGCGGCGGGCGAGGTTGTCCAGGCCGGAGCGGCGGGTGCCGGGCTGCACGCCCCGACCGTTGTCCCGCACCTCCACCCGCAGCTGGTCGGCCGCGTCCACCAGCACCGACACGACGCTCGCGCCGGCGTGGCGCGCGGCGTTGCTGAGGGCCTCCCGGACCACCGCGAGCAGGTCGGCGGCGAGCTGCTCGGGCACGTCGGCGAGGGTGCCTCTCACCGTGAGGGAGGGGGCGAACCCCAGGGTGACCACGGCGTTCTCGCACAGCGTCGTGACCTCCGACGCGAGGCTGCGCGAGTCGGGTGAGCGGTGCAGCGCGAAGATGGTGTGGCGGATGTCCTTGATCACGGCGTCGACCTCGTCGACCGCGGCCTCGACCCGCTCCCGGGCCGCAGCGTCGGTGAGCTGCCGGCCCAGCGACTGCAGCGACAGGCCGGTGGCGAACAGTCGCTGGATGACGTGGTCGTGCATGTCGCGGGCGATCCGGTCCCGGTCCTCCAGCAGGTCGATGCGACCACGCTCCTCCTGGGCCTGGGCAGCCGTCAGCCCGACCCCGAGCCGTTGGCCGAAGTCGAGCAGCGGTGCGGTGAAGCCGTTGACGGTGGTCATGTCCCGGACGGCCAGCACGCCCAGCGGCTCGCCCCCCGCACCCAGGGAGACCAGCACCAGCCCGCCCTCCGCCTCATGCACCCCCCGGGACGGGGAGGCCAGCTCGGCGAGCCAGTCCTGGTCGTGGACGACCGTCCCGACCTGGGGCGCGCCCTCACCCGCGGCTGCTGCGACCACGAGGTCGCTGCCCCGGGGAACGGCGATCGCGCAGCTCGTGGCGTCGGTGAGCTCGAGGACGTGGTGGACCGCGTTGGCGAGCACGTCGCCCTGCGCCCGCCCCTGGAGCAGCGCCGAGACGAGGTCACGGGTCGCCTCACCCCACCGTTGCTGGGTGACGCTGCGGTTGTAGAGCCGGGCGTTGTCGATGGCGACGCCGGCCGCGGCCGCGAGGGCGGTGAGGATCACCTCGTCGTCGGCGGTGAACTCGGTGCCCGAGAGCTTGTCGGTCATGTACAGGTTGCCGAACACCTCGTTGCGGATCCGGATCGGCGTGCCGAGGAAGCTCGTCATGAGCGGGTGGTTCTCCGGGAAGCCGTAGGACTCCGGGTGCTCGTGGATGTCGGCGACCCGCTGCGGGTGCGGGCTGTGGATGAGCAGCCCGAGCAGCCCCCGCCCGTGCGGCAGCGGGCCGATGCGCTCCCGCTCCTCCTCGCTCACCCCGTAGGTCACGAACTCCACGAGCTGGTCGCCCTCCGGCCCGAGCACGCCCAGGGCCCCGTAGCGCGCCCCCACCAGGTGGCAGGCGGACTCCACGATCCTGCGCAGGACCGTCGGCAGCTCGAGGTCGGAACTCACCGCCACCACGGCGTCGAGCAGGGCGGAGAGCCGTTCCTGGGCGGCGCGGGCACTGCCCGCCCGGTCGCGGAGCTCGTCCAGCAGGTCGTCCAGCTCCAGCGCCGAGAGCCGGAGCATGCTGCCCGGTCCCGTCGCGTCAGGCGTCTCGTCGGCTGCCACGGGCCCCATCGTAGGAGGCCAGCGGGGCGGGTCAGGCCTCACTCCGCGCATCGCGTGGCGTGGAGTCGACGACCACGGAGCGCACCCCTGGAGCCGTGGAGGCGATCGCCGACGCCACCCGCGCCGCGCTGTCGGAAGCAAGGCCCGAGAGCGTGACCACCCCTCGCCGCACCTCGACGGTGCAGCCCTCCCCCGCGACGGCCGCGATGTCGTGGACCACCTGGGTCCAGATCTCTGCGTCCGCACGCCCGAGCACCCGGATCACGTCGCTGCGGCTGACGATCCCGCACAGCGCCCCGTGGTCGTCGACCACGGGGATGCTCTTCCACCCGGTGTCGGCCATGCAGGCCGCGACCTCCGAGACGTCGGCGCCGCGGTGCACCGTCACCGGGTCGGGGGTCATGACGGCGTCCACGTAGCGCGGCCAGGCGGCGTCCTGCGCGGTCGTGGCGGCCAGCGGCCGCAGGTGCGCGCGTGAGTCGGCGCCCAGGTGCAGGCGCAGCACGTCGGCCTCGCTGAGGATGCCCACGACGAGGCCACTGCGGTCGACGACGGGCAACGCCGAGACGCGCCGGTCGGCGAGCAGCCGCACCGCCGCGTCCAGCGGGCACTCGGTGTCGACGGCGACGACGTCGCTGGTCATCAGTTCGCTGACGAGCACAACCCCTCCTCGGGCCACCGGACGGGCGTCCGGACGGCACGACCATGGTCCTCCCGGAGGTGTCCGGGGCGCAGGGCCCAAGGTCCCCTGCCCGTTGCGGGGGGCCATGGACCGCCTAGATTGGACGCTGGCCGCGGGACCGCCCGCGTCCGCTCGACGTACCAGCGAAGGAGCAGAGCATGGCCACCACCCGCACCGCCGCCGCCCACTGGGAGGGTTCCCTCATGGAGGGCTCCGGCGAGGTCACCCTCCAGTCCTCCGGCGTCGGGACGTATGCCGTGTCCTGGCCCTCCCGCGCGGAGGAGGCGAACGGCAAGACCAGCCCGGAGGAGCTCATCGCCGCCGCACACTCGACCTGCTACTCGATGGCGTTGTCGCACGCCCTCGCCCAGGCCGGCACCCCGCCGACCACCATCGACACGACCGCCGCGGTGACGTTCCAGCCCGGCACCGGGATCACGGGCATCGCGCTGTCCGTCGTGGGCGCCGTCCCCGGCATCAGCGCCGAGGACTTCGAGAAGGCGGCCCAGGACGCCAAGGAGAACTGCCCCGTCAGTGCCGCCCTCAAAGCGGTGCCGATCACGCTGGAGACCTCCTTCTCCGCCTGACCGCACCGTCCTCCGCCTGACCCGCGGCGTCCCGGCCGGTCACGGCCGCTCGAGGGGCCGCCCGACGCCATGTCGGCGGCCCCTCTCGCGCACCGTCACGCAGCCTGCGTGCGGTACGTCCGTACGACGCGGCCATGCGCCGCGTGGTCCGTCTCGCCCCGCGGCGCTGCTGGCGGCCGCCGTCTCGCTCACGGCCTGCACCGGCGCCCACGCCTCGTCCAGCGGGGGCGCACCTGCGCCGGGCACCACGGCATACCCACGCCTGTCCCCACTCTGCCCGCCACCCGCCGCGCCACCGGCGGTGACGGTCGCCCAGCTCACCGGGCCGTGTCCGGGACTGGACCTGCCGCTGCGGCAGGCCGGACGCCTCGGAGCGGAAGCGGACATCTCCACTGTCACGGTCGCGGGTCGTGCGACGATGCCGGGGTGACGCTCGCACCGTCCGCGGCCCAGCGCCTGCGCGACCTGGCACGCCTGCGCAGGGTCCGGGTCCGCATCGACCGCGACTTCGCCCAGCCGCTCAGCGTGGGTGCCCTGGCACGGGAGGCGCACCTGTCGACGGGGCACCTGGGCCGGCAGTTCAAGGCCGTCTACGGCGAGTCGCCCCATGCCTACCTGATGACGCGCCGCGTCGAGCGTGCCATGACGCTGCTGCGCGGGGGCGACCTCACCGTCACCGAGGTCTGCGCGGCAGTCGGGTGCTCCTCGCTGGGCACCTTCAGCACGCGGTTCTCCGAGCTGGTGGGTATGCCGCCGAGCACCTACCGCGCTCTGGCGGCCCGCGGCCGGGACGAAGTGCCTTCGTGCATCGCCAAGCAGGCCACCCGACCGGTCAGGAAACGAGAGGCGCGCAGGCCCCTTCCCGACCTAGCGTGACCTCCATGGACCGCCGCAGCTCCCACGCCCCCGCCCCGACCGACCCCGCCGGACGGCGCTGACGTGGCCGCCCGCACCAGCGACCCTGTCGCCCGCCCCACCGACCCGGCCGACCGCCACGACCTGATCCGGGTGCACGGAGCCCGGGAGAACAACCTCAAGGACGTCGACGTCGAGCTGCCCAAGCGGCGGCTGACGGTGTTCACGGGGGTGTCGGGGTCGGGGAAGAGCTCCCTCGTCTTCGGCACGATCGCGGCCGAGTCCCAGCGCCTCATCAACGAGACCTACAGCGCCTTCGTGCAGGGATTCATGCCCACCCTGTCCCGCCCCGACGTCGACCGCCTCGAGGGGCTGACGACGGCGATCATCGTGGACCAGGAGCGGATGGGGGCCAACCCGCGGTCCACCGTCGGCACGGCGACCGACGCCAACGCCATGCTGCGGATCCTCTTCTCCCGCCTCGCGGAGCCGCACATCGGCCCGCCCACGGCCTTCGCGTTCAACGTCCCGACCCGGACGGCCAGCGGGGTGATGCGGACCGACAGGGGCCACGGCGAGAAGACCGTCGTCCGGGATGTCGTCTACCAGGGCGGCATGTGCCCGCGGTGCGAGGGCATGGGCTCGGTCAGCGACTTCGACCTCACCGCGATCTACGACGCGGACAAGTCCCTCTCGGAGGGCGCCCTGCTGGTGCCCGGCTACAGCATGGACGGCTGGTACGGGCGGGTCTTCTCGGGGGCCGGGCTGCCGATGGACAAGCCGATCGGGAAGTACACCGACAGGCAGCTGCACAAGCTGCTGTACGGCCAGCCCGAGAAGATCCGGGTCGAGGGCGTCAACCTGACCTACGAGGGCGTCCTGACCAAGGTGCAGAAGTCGATGCTGTCGAAGGACGTCGAGGCCATGCAGCCGCACGTCCGCAGGTTCGTCGAGCGTGCCGTGACCTTCACGACCTGTCCCGACTGCGAGGGCACCAGGCTGTCGCGGGAGGCGCGCTCCGCGCGGATCAGGGGTAGGAACATCGCCGAGCTGTGCTCGATGCAGATCACCGACCTCGCAGACTGGCTGCGCGACCTGCACGAGCCGACGGTCGCACCGCTGCTCGCCGGGCTGCAGGACCTGCTCGACGCCTTCGCCGAGATCGGCCTCGGATACCTCTCGCTCGACCGCCCGGCCGGCACCCTGTCCGGCGGTGAGGCGCAGCGCACCAAGATGATCCGGCACCTCGGCTCCTCCCTGACGGACGTCACCTACGTCTTCGACGAGCCCACGATCGGCCTGCACCCGCACGACATCGAGCGGATGAACACGCTGCTGCTCCAGCTGCGCGACAAGGGCAACACCGTGCTGGTCGTCGAGCACAAGCCGGAGACCATCGCCATCGCCGACCACGCGGTCGACCTCGGTCCGGGGGCGGGGACCGCCGGCGGGAGCGTCTGCTTCGAGGGCACGGTGGAGGGGCTGCGCGCCTCCGACACCGTCACCGGCCGGCACCTCGACGACCGCGCCTCGCTCAAGGCGTCCGTCCGCACGGCGACCGGCGCGCTCGAGGTCCGGGGGGCCTCGACGCACAACCTGCAGGACGTGTCGGTCGACATCCCGCTCGGGGTCCTCTGCGTCCTGACGGGGGTCGCCGGCTCGGGCAAGAGCTCGCTCGTCCAGGGGTCGGTGGGCGGCCGGGAGGGCGTGGTCGTGGTCGACCAGGGCGCCATCAAGGGCTCGCGGCGCAGCAACCCGGCCACCTACACCGGGCTGCTGGAGCCGGTCCGCAAGGCGTTCGCCAAGGCCAACGGGGTCAAGCCGGCCCTGTTCAGCTCGAACTCCGAGGGCGCCTGCCCGGCCTGCAACGGAGCGGGCGTCATCTTCACCGACCTCGGCGTCATGGCGACGGTCGAGTCGGTGTGCGAGGAGTGCGAGGGCCGCCGCTTCCAGGCAGCCGTGCTCGAGTACACGCTCGGCGGCCGCAGCATCGCCGAGGTGCTGGCCATGTCGGTCACCGAGGCCGAGGCCTTCTTCGCCGAAGGTGCCGCCCGCACCCCGGCCGCCCACGCGGTGCTCGACCGGCTCACCGACGTCGGGCTGGGCTACCTCACGCTGGGCCAGCCCCTCACCACCTTGTCCGGGGGCGAGCGCCAGCGCCTCAAGCTGGCCACCCAGATGGGCGAGAAGGGCGAGGTCTACGTCCTCGACGAGCCGACCACCGGCCTGCACCTCGCGGACGTCGAGCAGTTGCTCGGCCTGCTGGACCGGCTGGTCGACTCCGGGCGGTCCGTCATCGTCATCGAGCACCACCAGGCCGTCATGGCCCACGCCGACTGGATCATCGACCTGGGCCCCGGAGCCGGGCACGACGGCGGCCGCGTGGTCTTCGAGGGGACTCCGGCCGAGCTCGTCGCCTCCGGCGGCACCCTCACCGGCAAGCACCTCGCGGCCTACGTCGGCGCCTGACCACACCACCTCGTCACCGGCCGGCGGGACCTCCGTCCCTGTCCGCGGCGGAGACGGGGCGCGCAGGCTGGAGCCCTCGACGAGGAAGGCCCTCGACGTGGAAGGGCAACGGACATGAACAGCTATGGCCTGGGCGGCAGGGTCGCCGTCGTCACCGGGGGCGCGTCGGGCATCGGCCGGGCCTGCGCCCACGTCCTCGCGCGGTCGGGGGCCGACGTCTCGGTCTGGGACCGCGACCGGGCCGCCGTCGACGTGGTGCTCAAGGAGCTCGACGCCTACGACTACCGCAGCCACGGCGCCGTCGTCGACGTGGGGGACGCTGCAGCGGTGGACGCGGCGATGGACGAGGTGCGCGACACCCTCGGCCACGTGGACATCGCGGTGTGCAACGCCGGGATCGGCGGAGCGGCCCTCAGCAGCGGCGACTACACCGACGAGGCCTGGCACGAGGTGATCCGGGTCAACCTCGATGGCGTGTTCTACACCCAGCGGGCCGCGATCCGGGCGATGAAGGCCTCGGGCCGCGGCGGCTCGATCATCAACATGGCCTCGATCCTGGGGGCCGTCGGCTTCCCGACGGCCAGCGCGTACACGGCCGCGAAGCACGGTGTCGTGGGCCTGACCCAGGCCGCGGCGTGGGAGCACGCGGCCGACCACATCCGAGTCAACGCCGTGGGTCCCGGGTTCATCCGGACCCCGCTCGTCGAGACCCACCTCGACGAGGCCGCGCTCGAGGCCCTGGCCGCCCAGCACGCGCTGCAGCGGATCGGCGAGCCCGAGGAGGTCGCCGAGCTGGTGGCCTGGCTCGCCAGCGACGGTGCCTCCTTCGCGACGGGTACCTACTACCCGATCGACGGCGGGTTCCTCGCCCGCTGAGTCGCCGGGCCGGTGTCACGCACTGGCGCCGGTCCCCGGCGGTGCCCGGGCCACGCGTGCGGCTCCTCGACTGGACGACCGGACCCGGCCACCGGGATCGGGCCACCGCGCCTCGGCGACCGGGACCCGGCCGGGTACGGTTCGGTCGTGAGCACCGAACCCTCGTGCTGTGCACCGCGCCGAGAGGGCCACGACCGCCCCTCGGCGGCTCCCGCGGCGGTGCCGGGCGCCCTTGGGGCACACCAGGTCCCGCAGGTCCGCGTGCCGGGCGGGCGCCTCCTCATGGGCGACGCCCAGGGCGACGGCAAGCCGGGCGACGGCGAGACCCCGGTCCACCCGGTGCTGCTGTCGGCGTTCGAGATCGACGCCACGACCGTGACGAACGCCGACTTCGCGCGCTTCGTCGACTCGACGGGGTACCGCACGGAGGCCGAGACGTTCGGCCTGTCGGCGGTCTTCCACCTCGCCGTGCGGGCTCGCACCGAGGACGTCACGGGTCCCGCCACCGGCGCCCCCTGGTGGCTCGGGGTGCGCGGTGCGGACTGGCGTCACCCCGGCGGCCCCCTCTCGGACCTCGACGGCCTGGACGACCACCCGGTGGTGCACGTGAGCTGGAACGACGCGCAGGCGTATGCCGCGTGGGCCGGCCGCCGGCTCCCCACCGAGGCACAGTGGGAGCACGCCTCGCGCGGCGGTCTCGAGAGCAGGCGCTACCCCTGGGGCGACGAGGTGCCGGCCGAGGACGAGGACGGCTGGCCGTGCAACATCTGGCAGGGCGCCTTCCCCCTGACCAACACCCTGCGCGACGGCTACCTCACGACCGCGCCGGCGAAGTCGTTCCGCCCCAACCGGTTCGGGCTGTGGCAGACCGTCGGGAACGTCTGGGAGTGGTGCGCGGACTGGTTCAACCCGCGGACCTACGAGCTGGCCCTGCGCCGGGGCGAGGAGACCGACCCGGCCGGCCCGGCATACGGCATGGCCCGGGTGATGCGCGGCGGGTCCTACCTGTGCCACGACTCCTACTGCAACCGCTACCGCAACGCGGCCCGCACCTCGAACACGGCCGACTCCTCCAGCGGCAACATCGGCTTCCGGACCGTCGCCGCTGCCGGCGCCGCCTGGCCGCCCGCGGCGGTCCCGAACCGGGCGGAAACGGCGGACGTGCCAGGGACCTTCGCCCCTCCCCCTCGACCTCCCGGTCCCGGAGGCTGGGGGCAGGAAGGGAGCCCCCATGACCACCCAGGCCAGGCACCAGCGCACCCCCGTCGTCGTCGGCGTCGACGCCGACGACCCCATCCAGGCCGTCCTCGACACCGCCGCCGACCTCGCCACCGCGCTCGGCCACCCGCTGCACGTCGTCAACGCGACCGGCGTGGGCATCGTCCCGTGGACCCCGGAGATGGTCGGCCGGCAGGAGGCGCGCACCGAGTCGGTGCGCGCCGGGCTCGAGACCCGCTGCCGCACCGCCGTCACCGCCGAGACGGTCTACGCCAGCCCGGCGAAGGCACTCGTCGACGCGAGCCACGGGGCGGCCCTCGTGGTGCTCGGCGCCGGACGCCTCGGCGCCGTGCCCGCGGCCGTGCTCGGCGCGACGACGCACCAGGTCGCGGCCCACGCGGCGTGCCCCGTGCTCGTCGTCCCCCACGACGTCCTCCTGAGGCACGACGGTCCGGTCGTCGTCGGCGTGGACGCGGACCCGCACAGCGAGCCCGCCGTGGAGTACGCCTTCGCCGAGGCGTCGCGCCGTGGGGTCGACCTGGTGGCCGTGCACTCGTGGTGGTGGGAGGCCCCCGACGCGATGATGTCGGGCCGCGAGTGGGAGGACGACTTCGGCGCGGTCGCCGACACGCAGCACCGGCAGCTGGCCGAGATGCTGGCCGGCTGGCAGGAGAAGTACCCGGACGTGCAGCTCCGCACCGAGGTCGTCCGGGGGCAGGCCGTCCCGACCCTGCGCGACGAGGCGCGGGACGCGCAGCTCCTGGTGGTGGGCAGCCGCGGCCGAGGCGGCTTCCGCGGGCTGCTGCTCGGCTCGGTGAGCACCCGCCTGCTCCACCAGAGCCCGTGCCCCGTGGTCGTCGTGCCCTCCTTCCCACGGCGAAGGGAGCTGTCATGACGTCGACGGCGCAGGCCCACGGGGCCCCGCCCGCTGCTGCCCACGGTGCGGAGGTCGTGGTCGCCCTGGCCAACGACGAGTCCGCACGGCGGGTGGCGCAGGCGGGGGTACGCCTCGCCCACCAGCTGGGCGCGCCGGTCCGGTTCGTGCACGTCCTCCCGGAGCGGCTGGACCCCGACGAGCGGTCCGACGCCGAGCAGCCGACGTTCTCCGCCGCCATGGCCGCCTTGCGCCGTTCGGGCCGGGACGCGCGAGCCACCTTCGAGTCGACCACCGGGGACCCGGTGGACCTGTTGGTTGCCCGGTGCGCCGGGGCCCGGCTGCTCGTCATCGGGAAAGACGCCGAGGAGGGCGTGGTGGGCGCGAGCTGCCGCAGGCGCGTGCGCTGCCCGGTCCACGAGGTGACGTCGTGAACGGCGGCGTGCACGACCCGGCTGCCGTCGTGGTCGGGCTGGACCTGTCGGCCACCAGCGAGCTCGCGGTCGACTGGGGCGCGACGGAGGCCGCGCTGCGCGGCTGCCCGCTCGAGCTGGTCCACGTCGTGCCGCCGACGCCCCTGCCCGCCGTGGTGGTGTCCGACACCGACGACCACCACCCCGTCTACGGCGACACCCCGCCGCTGACCCTGCCGCACTCCCGGTGCGAGGCAGTGGGCGCACGGGTGCGCAGCACCCACCCCGGCCTCGACGTGCGGGTGCGCGTGGTGCCCGGTGCGGACCCCGCCACCACCCTCCTGGAGGAGTCGCGCAGCTGCGCCGTGCTCGCCCTGGGCGCCAGAGGGCTGGGGACGCTGCGCGGGATGCTCCTCGGCTCGGTCTCCCGGGCCGTGACCGAGCGTGCCCACGGGCCGGTCGTGGTCGTGCGGCACGCTGCGTCGACGACGCTCCCCGACCAGCGCATCGTCGTGGGGGTCGACGGCAGCCAGGTGTCGTCCCCGGCCCTGCGCTTCGCCTTCGAGGAGGCCCGCCGCCGCGGCACGGGGCTCACGGCGGTGCACGCCTGGCAGCCGGACGTCCGAACCCCGTCGGCGGAGTGGTGGCCCGAGGACCCGATCCGCAGCGAGGTCGACGAGCGCGTCGTGGCGTCGGAGTCGCTGGCCGGCTTCCGCGAGGAGTTCCCCGAGGTCGACGTGCGCGTGCACGTGGCCCAGCAGGACGCCGCTGCGGAGCTGGTGCGGCTCAGCACCGGCGCAGGGCTGCTCGTCGTCGGCTCCCGCGGCCGCGGTGCCGTGGCGACCGCCGTGCTCGGCTCGGTGTCGGCCACCGTGCTGCGCAAGGCGCACTGCCCCGTGGCCGTCGTCCACCCTGACAGGGAGAACGCGCCGTCAGCCGGCCCCCAGAACACCCGGGCGAGCAGCGGTCAGGGCTGACATCCGACGCGCGCGATTCCCCGAGTCAGCCAGTGTCACGGTCCCCCCGACAGTGCCGGAGGCTCGGCCGGGTGAACCGGCCGCACTCGCCTGACTTCTGCCGCGTCCTGAGTGTGGGAGTCTTCCGTCCCCGGGCGGCATCACACGAAGGTGGCGATGGTGAGGACGCGGACACTGCACACGTTGACTGGCCTCGTGCTTGGCTCAGCCGCGCTCTCAGGATGCGCGCCCTCACCACCCCGAAGCGTCGAGGTGCTCCACGCAGCGGTCCAGGTCGCCAACCCCAAGGCCCTGAAGCTCTCTCTCGACGCCTGCCACAACGAACCCTACGACGTTCACGTGTCGGAGTCCGTCAACGAGGTCGTCATCACCGTCACGACCACGACGCCAACCGAAGGCCCGGCGTCCCCATCGTGCAGTGACCTCACTGCGGTCGAGCTCCAGGCACCGCTGGCTGCACGCCGGCTCATCGACGCCAGCACCAGGCGATCAGTGCCCGTCGACGCCCCGCCGGCCCTCTGAGGGCTCGACGAGGGCTCGACCTCACCCGCTGACCCACGCCGATCCGACCTCGCGTCCGGCAGCGGCAAGGGCAGCACTGTTGACCCCTGTGGCGTCGAGTACCGAGGTCTGGCCGGCCTGTCGAGTGGAGACGAGGTGCCCCCGTTCCACCCACGTACGAATGGTGGCTGGCACAACGCCACAGGGCCCCCCGCTCGTGCCGCACGCCCGTCAGCCGGCTGAGGCCCAGGTTCCGTCAGCCGGCTGAGGCGTGTGTGGTCCGCGGGGCCGCCGCGACGGAGGGCGGCACCACGAGGACGTCGCAAGGTGGGTCGTCGAGGACGCTGCGCGCCACCGAACCGCGCACCAGCCCGGCCAGGGTGCCGCCGCCGCGCGTGCCCACGACGAGCAGGTCGCACTCGCGCGGCTCGCCGTGCAGCAGCTCCTCAGGCGGCTCGCGGACGACCTCGACCTCGCAGGCGACCTCGGCGCACGCGGAGTCGGTCCGGATCGCGTCCCAGACCGCGTGCTGGACCTCCGCGACGTCGCCCCGGCCCGGGACGCTGGTCAGCACGCGCAGCACCACGCCACGCACGGCCGCCTCCTCGGCGGCCAGCGTCAGCTGGTGCGGCGGGTCCACCGACGGCCGGTAGCCCACGAGCACCCGTGGCGCGGGGGTGCCACCGGCGGAGGCCCGCAACGACCGCGGCGACCGGCTGCCGGCCGTCACGAGGACCGGTCGCGGGATCAGCCGGGTCAGGGCCTCGCTGACCGTGCCCAGCGAGAAGGCCGACTGTCCGCCAGCGCCGTGACCGCCCACCACGAGTCGGGACGCCCTGGCCCCCACCGAGCGCAGCACCGGGTCCTCGAGGTCGGTCAGGACGACCACCTCGACGGGCACCATGGCGTCGGTCTCGTGGGCCAGCTCCACGGCCCGGGTCGCGGTGGCGACACCGCGGCTGCGGGCGGCGTCCTGCGCCGACCGGTGGTCGAGCAACCGGGCGTCCACCGGCAGCGACACGGCCAGGACGACGAGCGGCTCGCCGTGCAGGGCCGCGAGCCGGGTCGCCGCGCGGACGGCGGCGTGGGACTCCCACGACCCGTCGGTCCCGACGACCACCGCCGGCTGCTGCATGCCTGTCATGTCCCACCGCTGTCGTTCGTAGGAATGCCTTCAGCGCCAAGGCTGCTCGCGGGCGGCCGCGGGCGTCAGGGCCCAAGGTCCCTGTCGGGACGAGATGGACGCCGGGACGATCGCGGCATGACCACACCCCTGCTCGTCCCCTTCACCCACGGCGAACGCGGCATGGCCGACCTGCTCGGCGGCAAGGGCGCCAACCTGGCCGAGATGACCAGGCTGGGACTGCCCGTCCCGCACGGCTTCACCATCACCACCGAGGCGTGCCGGGCCTACCTGCGCGACGGTCGCAGTCCGGAGGAGCTGGACGGGCTGGTGCGGGCCGCGGTCGTGGCCCTGGAGCGCTCGACCGGCCGTGTCTTCGGCGAGGGCGACCAGGCACTGCTGGTCTCGGTGCGCTCCGGCGCCCGCTTCTCGATGCCGGGCATGATGGAGACGGTCCTCGACGTCGGACTCACCGACGCGCTCGCGGAGCGGCTGGCCCAGCGCCAGGACCCGCGCTTCGTCTGGGACTGCTACCGGCGCCTCGTGGAGATGTACGGCCGCACGGTGCTGGGGGCGCCGGCGGGTGCGTTCGACGAGACGCGCGCGGAGGTTCTCGCGGCCCACGGGGTCTCGTCCGCGGCCGAGCTCGACGCGAGCGGCCTGCGAGCGCTGGTCCGCCGCCACCGCCGGGCGCTAGTGGCGCACACGGGTCAGGACCTCCCGCAGGACCCGTGGCTGCAGCTGACGAGCTCGATCGACGCGGTCTTCAGCTCGTGGAACAGCCCCCGCGCGCGCCTCTACCGCAGCCATGAGGGCATCCCCGACGACCTGGGGACGGCGGTCACGGTGATGCAGATGGTCTACGGCAACACCGGCCCGCACTCCGGCTCCGGCGTCTGCTTCAGCCGCAATCCCGCCACCGGCGACCCCGCGCCCTACGGCGACTACCTCTCCGACGCCCAAGGCGAGGACGTCGTCAACGGCAGCCGGGCGACGGTACCCCTGGCCCGGCTCGCCGACCTCGAGCCGACCGCGCACCGCGAGCTGCTGTCGCACCTGTCGACGCTGGAGAAGCACTACCGCGACCTGTGCGACGTCGAGTTCACCGTCGAGGACAGCCGGCTCTGGATGCTGCAGACGCGCGTCGGCAAGCGCAGCCCAGCTGCCGCGTTCGTCATGGCGGCGGACATGGCCGAGGAGGGCCTGATCACCGAGGACGAGGCGCTGGTCCGGGTCGACGGCCACCAGCTCGAGTCGCTGCTGCACGCCCGTTTCGACGTGCCCGAGGGCACCGCGCCGCTGGTCTCCGGCCTCCCGGCGAGCCCGGGTGCGGGCGCGGGCGCGGCCGTCTTCGACTCCGCCACCGCCGTCGCGCGCCGCGCCGCCGGCGAGGACGTCGTGCTCTTCCGCACCGAGACCAGCGCGGAGGACCTGCCCGGCATCCTGGCCGCCGTCGCGATCGTCACCGCCCGGGGTGGCCTGGCCTCGCACGCGGCCGTCGTCGCGCGCGGCTTCGGGCGCACCTGCGTCACCGGCGTCTCCGGGCTGGTCGTCGACGAGGCGGCACGCGAGGGCCGGACCTCCGACGGCCACGTGGTCCGGGAGGGCGACCTCGTCTCCGTCGACGGCACGGCCGGGGCGGTGTATGCCGGCGCGCTGGCCGTGCGCCCCAGCCCGGTGGCGGGCGGGCTGGCGTCCGGTCAGGCCGAGGAGGTTGGCCCGGCCACCACCTCCCACGACGGGCGGGTGCTCGAGGCCGTGCGTCGCCTGCTCGCGCAGGCGGACCGCCGAGGCGGGGTGGCCGTACGCGTCAACGCCGAGACGGCACCGGAGGCGGCCCAGGCCCGGTCCGCCGGTGCGACCGGGATCGGCCTGTGCCGCACCGAGCACATGCTCCTCGGGGAACGGCGCGCCCTCGTCGAGCGAGTGGTGCTCGGCACCCAGGTCGAGGAGGCCCTCGCCGAGATCGAGGCCGTGGCGCTCGCCGACTTCACCGACCTCCTGCGTGCCATGGACGGCCTGCCCGTCGTGGTGCGCCTGCTCGACCCGCCGCTGCACGAGTTCCTCCCGGACCCGGAGGACCTGGCCGTCGAGGTCGCCCGGTCGGAGGCCGCCGGCCGGCCCGTCCCCGAGGCCCTGCGCACCAGGCTGGAGGCGACCCGCCGCTGGAGCGAGGCGAACCCCATGCTCGGCCTGCGCGGCGTCCGGCTGCTCACGGTCCACCCGGAGCTGGTCGACGCCCACGTCCGCGCCCTCGTGACGGCGGCCGTCCGGCTCGCCGACGAGGGCCTCGACCCCAGGCCCGAGGTGATGGTTCCGCTCGTGAGCGACGTCGCCGAGCTGGCGGCGGCGCGCGAGCACATCCTCGAGGTGGCCGAGCGGACGGCGCACGACCTCGGCTCGTCGCGGCCGGCCCCACGGGTGGGCGTCATGATCGAGCTCCCCCGTGCCGCCCTGACTGCGGGCGACCTCGCCGGCCTGGCGGAGTTCTTCTCCCTCGGCACCAACGACCTCACCCAGACGACCTGGGGGATGTCGCGCGACGACGCGCAGGCGAGCTTCCTGACCAGCTACGCGACGAGCGGCCTGCTGCCCGAGGACCCGTTCGTCCACCTCGACGAGCTTGGCGTCGGCGAGCTGGTCCGCACCGCCGCGCAGCGGGGCAGGGCAGCGCGCCCGGGCCTCGAGCTGGGTGTCTGCGGCGAGCACGCCGGCGACCCGGCCTCGATCGCCTTCCTCGCGTCCTGTGGCGTCGACTACGTGTCCTGCTCGCCGCCCCGGGTCCCCGTCGCCCGGCTGGAGGTGGGACGCGCGGCCGTCCTCCAGCAGGGCGTCACGGCCAGCGACAGCCGCTGACCGATCCTTGCGCCCGAATCTTCGCCCAACATTCGCATCGCTGGTGAACCTTCACCCGCACAGCGAATGTTGGGCGAAGATTCGGCGGGGGGCCGGGGGGCCGGGGGCCGGGGTCAGGGGAGCAGGTCCTGCATCGCGCGCTCCAGGGTCTCGGCCTTGGAGGTCTCCCCTGTCGGCACGACCAGCGCCTCGGGCCACGGGTCGGCCCGGGCGGCGACGAGGCGCCCGATCGCGAGGTCGGCGTCGCTGTGCAGGTCCGGCACGTCCGCGCGCCGGCGCAGCCGCGCCTCGACGACCTCACGCGGCGCCGTGCACACGAGCTCGACGACGGGCGTCGAGGTGGCGGCGCCCACCCGGCGGAACAGCTCGCGGTGGGCCGCAGCGGAGAAGGAGGCGTCGACGACCACGGTCTCCCCGAGCCCGAGCAGCACGCCGGCGCGGTCCACCAGCGAGGCGTACGTCCGGGTGGTCGCCTCGCGCGTGTAGATGCCCTCCTCGAACGCCGCCGGGACGTGCGCCGTGGTCTCCAGCCCCATGAGCGCCTTGCGCTCGGGGTCGGTCGCCAGCAGCACGCCGCCGAGCCGGTCGGCCAGCCCCGACGACAGGGTCGACTTCCCCGAGCCCGGCCCGCCCCCGACGAGGACGAGCCGCACGCGCCCGGCCTCGAGGTGGCGCAGGCCGAGGTCGCACAGCTGTCGCGCCTCCTCGGCGTCCGGCCCGGTGGGCTGCCCGTGCGCGGCGGCGCGGATCGCCGCGACCTTGGCGCGCATCACCGCTCGGTATGCCGTGTAGTGGTGCCGCAGGGCCGGCGGCTGGCGCGTGCCCGAGAACTCCTCGTAGTCGTGCAGGAGCTGATCGGCCGCGCCGGGGTCACCCAGCCGCTCGAGGTCGGCGGCCAGGCAGGCCACGTCGTCCAGGACGTCCATCCACCGCAGCTCGTCGGCGAAGTCGAGGCAGTCCAGCGCGCGTGGCCCGTCGTCGAGGCAGAAGACGTCGTCGGCCAGCAGGTCGCCGTGCCCGTCACGCACCAGGCCGGCCTCCATCCGGCTCCGCAGCAGCGGTTCCCGACCGGCGACGAGCTCCAGCGCCAGCTCCTCGACCCGGTCGAGCAGGTCCGCAGGCACCGTCGCGACGGGGTGCTCGCGCAGCCCGCGGACGTTGTCCTGCCACCGCCGCCGCAGGGCCGCCGCCGAGCCGCACGCCGCGATGGCGGCCCCCGTCCGGGCGGTGGCGTGGAAGGCCGCGAGGTCCCTGGCCAGCTGCCGCAGCGGCCCCCTGACGTCGATCCCGGCGCGCACCAGGGTGGCCAGCCGCCGGTCCTCCGGCATGCGCCGCATCACCAGGAGGTGGTCGCACACGGTGCCGTCGGGGTCTCGGACCTCGAGGGTGCCGAGGTAGACGTCGGGGGCCGTGCGACGGTTGAGGAGCAGCTCCCGGTGCACCGCGGCGGCCCGCGACGCGAGCGTCGTGAAGTCGAGGAACCCGAGGTCGACCGGCTTCTTGACCTTGTACGCCCGGTCGCCCAGGAGCACCACGACGGCCGAGTGCGTCTCGCGCAGGTCCTCACCCCAGCTCCCCGCGCCCTGTCCGGACCGGGATCCCCGGGCCGGCCCCGCCGCGCCCACGGGCCACTGCGTCGCCACGGCGCACCTCCCTCACTGCCGGCCGCGTCCAGCGGGCTGTCACCGACTTCCGGCACCCCCAGCCTTTCGCGAGCAGGCGTGCGGATGTCGGGCCCAAGGTCCCTGTTCGACCGCGACCAGACCCGGCACCCTTCCGGTGGGCGCGGCAGCGCCCCTCCGCATGTCTCCTCGCGGAAGCCCCCCGACTCTGGTAGGACAGCGATGAGAGATCTTCCCGGCAGCCCCGCACTCGACGGCAGGACTCAGGAGGTGCACACCGCCGTGACGCCGAACCCGAACCTCGGGCCTCGGATGCTTGCGCTCGCCACCGTCGGCTTCGCGGTGAACTTCTGGGCCTGGGCGCTCCTCAGCCCGCTCGGGCCGCGGTTCAAGGAGGTGCTCGCCCTCAGCTCGGGTCAGCAGGCTCTCCTCGTCGCCGTGCCGGTCATCGTCGGCTCGGTCGGCCGGATCCCCGTCGGCGCGCTGACGGACCGGCACGGGGGGCGGGTCATGTTCCCCCTCGTGTCCCTGGCCACCATCGTGCCGATCCTCTACCTGGGCCTGGTCGGGCAGCACTCGTACGCCGGCCTGCTCGTGGGCGGCTTCTTCCTCGGCATCGGCGGCACGGCGTTCGCGATCGGCGTGCCGTTCGTCAACGCGTGGTTCCCGCCCGAGCGCAGGGGTTTCGCGATCGGCGCTTTCGGTGCGGGCATGGGCGGCACCGCGATCAGCGCGCTCACCACGGTCAAGCTGGTCAAGGGAGTCGGCGAGAGCGCCCCGTTCCTCATCACCGCCGCGGTGCTGGCCGTGTATGCCGTGGTGGCCTGGCTCCTGCTGCGCGACGCCCCCGGTCGCGTGGTGCCCACGACCAGCGTCACCACCCGCCTGGCGGCCGCCGCCCGGCTGCCCATCGCCTGGCAGGCCTGCATCCTCTACGCCGTCGCCTTCGGTGGCTACGTCGCCTTCTCGGTCTACCTGCCCGCCTACCTCAAGACCGCCTACGGGCTCGAGCAGGCGGACGCGGCCAACCGGATGGCCGGCTTCGTCCTGGTCGCCGTGGTGATGCGACCGGTCGGGGGCTGGCTGGCCGACCGGGTCGGCCCCGTCCCGGTGCTGGCCGGCGTGTTCGGCGTCGTCGTCGCGGGTGCCGCCGTCCAGGCCGCCACCCCGGAGCTCCTCCCCCTGGGGACCACGGCGTTCCTGGTCATGGCGGCGGCGCTCGGCGCCGGCAGCGGTGCCACCTTCGCCCTCGTCGCGAGATCGGCACCGGCAGCGCAGGTGGGGTCAGTGACCGGCCTGGTCGGCGCGGCCGGAGGCCTGGGCGGCTTCGTGCCCCCGCTGGTCATGAGCAGCGTCTACAGCCGCACCGGCTCCTACGGCTGGGGCCTGCTCCTCCTGGCCCTCGTGGCGGCGGGCTGCCTGCTGCTCACCCTCACCGTGGTGCGCGGCACCGCCAGGACGCAGGGGGTGCGGACCGCCGGTGTGTGAGTACTGCGGCTGCCAGGACATCGCCGCCATCGCCGAGCTCACCCGGGAGCACGACGCCGTCGTGGCCGAGATCTCCCGGGTCCGCGGGTGCGTCCGGGACGACGACGTCGCGGGGGCCGCCGAGGCCGCGCGGCGGATCAGCCGGGTGCTGGCGCCGCACACGGCCGTCGAGGAGCACGGCCTGTTCCCCCACCTCGCGCACGAGTTCCCCGACCACGTGGCCGTCCTCGAGCGCGAGCACCGGGAGATCGAGGCGGTCCTCGTGCAGGCGGCGGACGGGACGCCCCGGGACCCGGGCTGGCCGGCGCAGCTGCTCGCCGCCATGGAACGGCTGAGGGACCACATCCTCAAGGAGCAGGACGGCCTCTTCCCCGCCTCGCTGTCGATCCTCGACCAGGACGCCTGGGCGTCCGTCGACGCGGCGCGGGTCGCCGCGGGCAGCGCCCTCCCCGCACCGGACCACCCCGAGGACCCGGGCCACCACCACGACGACCCCGAGCACGAGCACGACCAGGACCACAGCCACCCTCCCGTCCACCAGCACGCCTGACGAGCCCAGCAGGAGGCCCGCCCGTGACCACCACGAACGACCCGACCCCCGCCGGGCTCGACGGCCCCCTCGCCGAGGCGCTCGTGGGCACCCGGAGGTTCTTCACGCGGTCGGAGGTGTCGGCCGACCGCCGCTCGATCCACGCCAAGGGCGGCCGGGCCGGGGACTCCTTCTACCGGGACCGCTGGAGCCACGACAAGGTCGTCCGGTCCACCCACGGGGTCAACTGCACCGGCTCGTGCTCGTGGAAGGTGTACGTCAAGGACGGCATCATCACCTGGGAGGCGCAGCAGACCGACTACCCCTCGACCGGGCCCGACCGCCCCGAGTACGAGCCCCGCGGCTGCCCCCGCGGAGCGGCCTTCTCCTGGTACACCTACTCCCCCACCCGGGTCCGCTACCCCTACGTCCGCGGCGTCCTCCTGGAGATGTACCGCGAGGCCAAGGCCCGCCTCGGCGACCCGGTCCTCGCGTGGGCCGACATCGTCGGGGACCCCGAGAAGGCCAGGCGCTACAAGGCCGCCCGCGGCAAGGGCGGCCTGGTCCGGGCCTCCTGGGGTGAGGCGGCGGAGATCGTCGCGGCCGCGAACGTGCACACCATCAAGCAGTGGGGCCCCGACCGCGTCGCCGGCTTCTCGCCGATCCCCGCGATGTCGATGGTGTCGCACGCCTCCGGGGCGCGGTTCGTGTCGCTCATCGGCGGCTCGATGCTGTCCTTCTACGACTGGTACGCCGACCTGCCCGTCGCGTCGCCCCAGATCTGGGGCGACCAGACCGACGTCCCCGAGTCCGGCGACTGGTGGGACGCCGGCTACCTCGTCATGTGGGGCTCGAACGTCCCGGTGACCCGCACCCCCGACGCCCACTGGATGGCCGAGGCGCGGTACCGCGGCCAGAAGGTCGTCGTCGTCTCGCCCGACTACGCCGACAACGTCAAGTTCGCCGACGAGTGGCTCCCGGCCGCCCCCGGCACCGACGGCGCGCTCGCCATGGCGATGGGGCACGTCGTCCTCAAGGAGTTCTTCGTCGACCGCAAGGTGGAGTACTTCGAGGACTACACCCGCAAGTACACCGACCTGCCGTTCCTCGTGTGCCTCGAGGAGTATGCCGGCCGGTCGGCCGGCGGCGCGGACGGCACCGGGGCTGACGACACCGGCGGCGACGGCCCGGCATACCGGCCGGGGAAGTTCCTCACCGCGGCCGACCTCGGCGGCGCGCAGGCGGCGGCGGAGAACGCGGCGTTCCGCACCGTCGTCGTGGACTCGCTGACGGGGCAGCCGGTCGTGCCCAACGGCACGCTCGGCGACCGGTTCGGCGAGCAGGGCGAGGGCCGATGGAACCTCGACCTCGGCGACGTCGTGCCTGCGCTGAGCCTGCACGAGGCCGCGGAGGGCACCGCCCTGGTCGACCTGCCCCGCTTCGACCTCCCCCGGGGCGGCTCGGAGGTGGTGCGCCGCGGCGTCCCCGTCCGGCGCGTCGGGGGCCGGCTCGTGACCACGGTCTTCGACCTGCTGCTGGCGCAGTACGGCGTGGGGCGCGACGGGCTGCCCGGGACGTGGCCGTCGGGGTACGACGACCCGGAGGGGCACTACACGCCGGCCTGGCAGGAGGCGGTCACGGGCGTCCCGGCGCAGGCGGTCGCCCGGATCGCCCGCGAGTTCGCCCAGAACGCCGCCGACACCGGCGGCCGCTCGATGATCATCGTCGGGGCGGGGACCAACCACTGGTTCCACTCCGACGAGACCTACCGCTGCATGCTGCTCCTCACGACGATCACCGGCTGCCAGGGCCGCAACGGCGGTGGCTGGGCGCACTACGTGGGGCAGGAGAAGGCCAGGCCGATCACCGGGTGGGCGCAGATGGCGTTCGCGCTCGACTGGGTGCGGCCGCCTCGCCAGATGATCCAGACCGCCTACTGGTACCTGCACACCGACCAGTACCACTACGACCACTACGACGCCGGCTCGCTGGCCGGGGCCACGGGCACCGGCACGCTCGACGGCAGGAGCACGCACGAGCTGCTCGCACTCTCGGCCCGGCTGGGCTGGATGCCGTCGTACCCCACCTTCGACCGCAACCCCCTCGACCTCGTCGACGACGCGGAGGCCGCCGGGAAGGCGCCCGCCGACCACGTGGTCGAGGGCCTCACCGACGGGAGCCTGCGCTTCGCCTGCGAGGACCCGGACGCCCCGGAGAACTGGCCACGGGTGCTCATGATGTGGCGCGCCAACCTGCTCGGGTCCTCGGCCAAGGGCAACGAGTACTTCCTGCGCCACCTGCTCGGCACCGACAGCTCGGTCTCGGCCCGGCCCGACCGCGACGACCTGCCCGAGGGCAAGCTCGACCTGCTCTGCACGCTCGACTTCCGGATGACGAGCTCGACGATCTTCAGCGACGTCGTCCTGCCGGCGGCCACGTGGTACGAGAAGCACGACATCAACACGACGGACATGCACCCGTTCATCCACTCGTTCAACCCGGCGATCAGCCCGCCGTGGCAGACGAGGACGGACTGGGACATCTTCCTGGCCATCGCCGAGGCGTTCCAGCCGCTGGGCGCCAAGCACCTCGGCGTGCGCAGGGACCTGGTGGCCGCGCCGCTGCTGCACGACACCCCCGACGCGATGGCCACGCCCCACGGCCGGGTGCGCGACTGGCGAGCGGGCGAGTGCGACCCGGTGCCGGGGGTGACGATGCCCAAGCTCGTCGTCGTCGAGCGCGACTACGGCGCCGTCCACGACCAGATGGTCTCGCTCGGGCCGCTCATGGAGCGCCTCGGCACCGTGCAGAAGGGCGTCGCCTACGACGTCAAGCGCGAGGTCGAGTACCTCCGGCACAAGAACGGTGCGATCCGAGGTGGCGCCGGTGACGGCCGGCCCTCGCTCAAGGACGCGCGGCACGTCGCCGAGACGATCATGGCGCTGTCCGGCACGACCAACGGGCACCTCGCCACGCAAGGCTTCAAGACCCTGGAGAAGCGGACCGGCCGGCTGCTGCACGACCTCGCCGCCGAGCACGAGGGCAAGCAGATCACCTTCGCCGACACCCAGGCCGCCCCCGTGCCGGTCATCACGAGCCCCGAGTGGTCCGGGTCGGAGACCGGGGGACGGCGCTACTCCCCCTTCACCATCAACGTCGAACGGCTCAAGCCCTGGCACACGCTCACCGGCCGCCAGCACTTCTACCTCGACCACGACTGGATGCAGGAGCTCGGCGAGGGGCTGCCGGTCTACAAGCCGCCGCTGGACATGACGCAGGTGTTCGGCGAGCCGGAGATCGGCAGCACGAGCGAGCTCGGCGTCACCGTCCGCTACCTCACGCCGCACAACAAGTGGTCGATCCACAGCGAGTACCAGGACAACCTGTTCATGCTCTCGCTCTCCCGGGGCGGCCAGGCGATCTGGATCTCCGACCAGGACGCCGCCAAGGTCGGCATCCGCGACAACGACTGGGTCGAGGCGGTGAACCGCAACGGCGTCGTCAACGCCCGGGCGATCGTGAGCCACCGGATGCCCGAGGGCACGGTCTACATGCACCACGCGCAGGACCGCCTCATCGACGTCCCGCTGACGGAGAAGACCGGGCGGCGCGGCGGGATCCACAACTCGCTGACCCGGATCCTGGTCAAGCCGAGCCACCTCATCGGCGGCTACGCCCAGCTGTCCTTCGCGTTCAACTACCTCGGCCCGACCGGGAACCAGCGCGACGAGGTGACGGTCATCCGCCGTCGCTCCCAGGAGGTCGAGTACTGATGGCCGCCGACGGAGCACCGATCGAGCACCACGCCGCCCGGACGAGGAGTGAGAGCCGATGAGGGTCATGGCACAGATGGCCATGGTGATGAACCTCGACAAGTGCATCGGGTGCCACACCTGCTCGGTGACGTGCAAGCAGGCGTGGACCAACCGCGCCGGCACGGAGTACGTCTGGTTCAACAACGTCGAGACGCGACCGGGCCTGGGCTACCCGCGCACCTACGAGGACCAGGAGCGGTGGCAGGGCGGCTGGGCGCTGACGAAGAGTGGCCGGCTGACGCTGCGGTCCGGCAGCCGGTGGAAGAAGCTCGCGAGCATCTTCTCCAACCCCAAGCTGCCCTCGATCGAGGACTACTACGAGCCGTGGACCTACGACTACGAGACGCTGCTCAGCGCACCGGCGCAGAAGCACTTCCCGGTCGCCCGGCCCATCTCCCTCATCACCGGCAAGCCGGTCAACGTCTCCTGGTCGGCGAACTGGGACGACAACCTCGGGGGCAGCGGCGAGAACGCCGCCCGCGACGTCATGCTCAAGGGCATCAGCGACAAGGTGAAGCTCGAGTTCGAGCAGACCTTCATGTTCTACCTGCCGCGGATCTGCGAGCACTGCCTCAACCCGTCGTGCGCCGCGTCGTGCCCGAGCGGGGCGATCTACAAGCGTGCCGAGGACGGCATCGTCCTCGTCGACCAGGACCGGTGCCGCGGCTGGCGGATGTGCGTGTCCGGGTGCCCCTACAAGAAGGTCTACTTCAACCACCGCACCGGCAAGGCCGAGAAGTGCACCTTCTGCTACCCGCGCATCGAGGTCGGCATCCCGACCGTGTGCTCGGAGACCTGCGTCGGCCGGCTGCGCTACATCGGGCTCGTCCTCTACGACGCGGACAAGGTGCTCGAGGCCGCGTCGGTCGAGGACGACCAGGACCTGTATGCCGCGCAGCGGGCCGTGTTCCTCGACCCCCACGACCCGCAGGTGCAGCGCGAGGCCGAGCTGGCCGGCATACCCCATGACTGGGTGCAGGCCGCGCAGCGGTCCCCGGTGTACGCCCTCATCTCGCGCTACGAGGTGGCGCTGCCGCTGCACCCGGAGTACCGCACGATGCCGATGGTCTGGTACATCCCGCCGCTGTCGCCCGTCGTGGACGTCGTGCGCGACACCGGCCACGACGCCGAGGACCGCGGCAACCTGTTCGCGGCCATCGACACGCTGCGGATCCCGGTGGAGTACCTCGCCAACCTCTTCACGGCCGGTGACACCGCGCCGGTCGACACGGTGCTGCGCAGGCTCGCGGCGATGCGGTCGTACATGCGGGACATCAACCTCGGGCGCGACCCCGACGAGTCGATCCCCGAGGCCGTCGGCATGGACGGCGAGACGATGTACGACATGTTCCGGCTGCTGGCGCTGGCCAAGTACGACGAGCGCTACGTCATCCCGACCGCGCACGCCGAGCAGGCGCACGCGCTCGAGGAGCTGGCCACCGAGTGCTCCCTGGACTACGAGGGCGGCCCCGGGATGATGGGCGAGTCCGGCCCGTTCGGCGAGGGGTCGGGCGAGCTCACGCCGGTCGCGGTCGAGAACTTCCAGATGCTGCGCCAGCGGCAGACGGCCGACGACCTCAGCGGCGAGGACGCCCCGGAGTCACGCGGCCGGATGCGCGGTCGGGTCAACCTGCTCAACTGGGACGGCAAGGGCTCGCCGCGCGGGCTGTTCCCGAAGAAGCCGCCGGAGGACGACCAGTGATGCCCGGCCGGCTGCGCCGGGCGCGCGGGGCGGCGGGGCGCCTCGACGACCGGACCCTGGCCACCGCGTGGCAGGTGGTCTCCCTGCTGCTCGACTACCCGACCGAGGAGCTGCTGGCCCGCCGCCCGCTGCTCCAGGCCGCGGTCTCCGGCCTGCCCGACCCCGTGGCCCTCCCGCTCCAGCGGTTCCTCGACCACCTCTCCGGCAGGCCGCTCGGTGAGCTGCAGCGGGAGTACGTCGAGACCTTCGACGTGACCCGCCGGTGCTGCCTGTACCTCACGTACTTCGCCCACGGCGACACGCGCAAGCGCGGCCTGGCCCTGGTGCAGTTCAAGCAGGCGTACCGGCGCGGGGGCCTCGAGCTCGACACCGACGAGCTGCCCGACCACCTGTGCGTGGTGCTCGAGTTCGGGGCCAGCACCGATGTCGACGTCGCCTGGCGGCTGCTCGACGACCACCGCGCCGGGATCGAGGTCCTGCGGATCGCGTTGGCGGACAAGGGGTCCGCGTGGCACGACGTGGTCAAGGCGCTGGTGGGCACGCTGCCCGTGCTGCGCGGCGACGACGAGGAGCAGCTGGCCGCGCTGATCGCCGCCGGGCCGCCGTCGGAGGACGTCGGGCTCGACACCCAGCCGTACGCGCTCGACCCCCGCCTCAACCCCCGCCCCACCGAGCCCACCCAGCTCGGCCCGACCATCCCGGTAGGAGCGCCCTGATGGACATCGTGCTGTGGGTCATCGTCCCGTACGTCTGCCTGGCGGTCTTCGTCGTGGGGCACTACTGGCGGTGGACGTACGACAAGTTCGGCTGGACCACCCGCAGCAGCCAGCTGTACGAGAACCGGCTGCTGCGCTGGGGCAGCCCGCTGTTCCACTTCGGCCTCCTCGGCGTCGTCGGCGGCCACGTCATCGGCCTCGTGGTCCCCAAGAGCTGGACCGAGGCCGTCGGGGTGCACGAGGGGCTCTACCACTTCCTCGCCATCAGCCTCGGGGGTCTCGCGGGGTTGGCCACGCTGGCCGGGCTGGTCATCCTCGTCTACCGCCGCCGGACGGTGGGCCCGGTCTTCATGGCCACGACGAAGATGGACAAGCTCATGTACGTCTTCCTCGGTGGGGTGATCGTCCTCGGGATGTGGAACACCGTGGCCAGCAGCATCTTCGGGCACTACGACTACCGCGAGGGCGTCTCGCCCTACTGGCGCAGCATCTTCCTCTTCCAGCCGGACGCCTCCCTCATCGCCGACGCGCCCCTCGGGTTCCAGCTGCACGCGCTCGTCGCGTTCGTGCTCTTCGGGCTCTGGCCGTTCACCCGCCTCGTGCACGTCTTCAGCGCCCCGGTCGGCTACCTCACCCGGCCGTACATCGTGTACCGGAGCCGGGACGAGCCGCGCGAGGGCACCCGGGCCCCGGCCCGCGGCTGGGAGAAGGCGACGCGGCCATGACGAGCACACCGCACCCGGCCGACCACGAGCCCCTGCACCTGGAGCGGGCCGGCACCGAGCTGCTCCAGCAGGCGCAGACCCAGCCCAACGGCCACGCGTCGCGGCTCGTCGTGGGTGGGCCGGCGCAGCGTGCCGTGCTGATGGCGCTGACCGCGGGCGCCGAGCTCGGCGAGCACACCTCCCCACCGGCCGCGACCTTCCACGTCGTCACCGGCAGCGCGCGCCTGTATGCCGTCGGCGGCGCGTCGTGGACCGTGCGGGCCGGCGAGGTGGTCGCCATCCCGCCCGAGCGCCACGGCGCCGAGGCGCTCGAGGACTGCGTCATCCTGCTCACCGTCGCGCTCGGCTGAGCAGCCGGGCCCCGGGGCGGCGCTCGCCGTCCCGCGGGCGTGGGCTGGGCCACACGGGACCTAGGTCTCTCCTGCCCCGAAGCGGCACACGGTGGAGTGGTCGTGGGACCTGCACGGTGCAGGCCGCGAGAGGAGTCCACCATGCACGCCGTCGTCTACCACGGACCGGGCCGCAAGTCGTGGGAGGAGGTCCCCACCCCCTCGATCCAGGACGACACGGACGCGGTCGTCAAGGTCGACGCCGTCACCATCTGCGGCACGGACCTGCACATCCTCAAGGGCGACGTCCCGGCGGTGACCGACGGGCGCATCCTGGGGCACGAGGCGGTCGGCACCGTCGAGTCGGTGGGCTCGGGCGTCAAGAACCTCTCCCCCGGCGACCGGGTGCTCGTCTCCTGCATCACCTCGTGCGGCTCGTGCCGCTACTGCCGCGAGGGTCACTACGGCCAGTGCCTCGGCGGCGGCGGCTGGATCCTCGGCCACCTCATCGACGGCACGCAGGCGGAGTACGTCCGGGTGCCGTTCGCCGACACCTCGACGTTCGCCATCCCGGCCGGGGTGACGGACGAGGAGGTCCTCATGCTGGCCGACATCGGCCCCACCGGCTACGAGGTCGGCGTCCTCAACGGCCACGTGCGCCCCGGTGACGTCGTCGCCGTGGTCGGCGCGGGCCCCATCGGGCTCTCCTCCATCATGGGCGCCAAGCTGTTCAGCCCGGCACACGTCGTGGCGATCGACGTCGCCGCCTCGCGGCTCGACGCGGCCAAGCGGGTCGGTGCCGACGTGGTCGTCGACGCCTCCCGGGACGACGCCCTCGAGGTGGTCCGGGGCCTGACGGACGGCCTGGGCGCCGATGTCGCGATCGAGGCGGTGGGCATCCCGGGCACGTTCGAGCAGTGCGCCGCGCTGGTGCGCCCCGGCGGCACCGTCGCCAACGTGGGCGTCCACGGCAAGCCGGCGACCCTGCACCTCGAGGACCTGTGGATCAAGAACGTGACCATCACGACGGGGCTGGTGGACACGTACTCCACGCCCACGCTGCTGCGCCTGCTCGCCAGCCGCCAGCTCGACCTCGGGCAGCTCGTGACCCACCACTTCCACCTCGACGAGTTCATGGACGCCTACGAGGTGTTCGCGAACGCGGCGGACACCCAGGCCCTCAAGGTCGTCCTCACGGCCAGGTCCTGAAGGAGCGGGCGATGGCCGTGAAGCGCCTCGTGGTGCTCGGCGGTGGGACCGCCGGCACGATGGTCGTCAACAAGCTGCGCCGCAAGCTCGGCCGCCGGGACTGGGCGATCACCGTCGTCGACCGCGACGACGACCACCTCTACCAGCCCGGCTTCCTCTTCCTGCCCTTCGGCACGTATGCCCCGGAGCAGGTCGTGCGCAAGCGGCACCGGTTCATCGGTGACGGGGTCGACCTCGTGCTGGGCGAGGTCGACCGGGTCGACCCGGACGACCGCGTCGTCCACCTCCAGGACGGCCGCGCGCTCGGGTACGACTACCTCGTCATCGCCACCGGGACCTCCCCCCGGCCGGACCAGACGCCGGGGATGCTCGGGCCGCAGTGGCGCAGGAGCATCTTCGACTTCTACTCCCTCGACGGCGCGACCGCGCTGGCCGACGCCTTGCGCAGGTTCGACCACGGCCGGCTGGTCGTGCACGTCACGGAGATGCCGATCAAGTGCCCGGTGGCGCCGCTGGAGTTCACCTTCCTCGCGGACGCCCACCTGCGCGAGCGTGGGATCCGCGACCGGGTGGAGCTCGTCTTCGTGACGCCGCTGTCCGGCGCGTTCACCCAGCCCATCGCGTCGGCGCAGCTGGGGTCGATGCTGCAGGAGCGCAAGATCCTCGTCGAGCCGGACTTCATGGTGGAGCGGGTCGACGAACAGGCCAAGGCCCTGGTCTCCTACGACGAGCGTGAGGTCCCGTTCGACCTGCTGGTGACGATCCCGCTCAACATGGGGGCCGACTACGTGGCCCGGTCGGGACTGGGCGACGAGCTCAACTACGTCCCGGTCGACCGGCACACGCTGCTCTCGACGAGGTACGACACGATCTTCGCCGTCGGCGACGCCTCGGACATCCCTGCCTCCAAGGCCGGGTCGGTGGCGCACTTCTCGGTCGACCTGTTCGTCGACAACTTCCTCGCCCACGTCTCGGGCCGGCCGATGACGCGGTCCTTCGACGGGCACGCGAACTGCTTCGTCGAGTCCGGCGACGGCAAGGGCCTGCTCATCGACTTCAACTACGACACCCAGCCGCTGCCGGGCAAGTTCCCCGTGCCGGTGGTCGGGCCGCTGAGCCTGCTCAAGGAGACCCGGGCCAACCACCTGGGGAAGCTGGCGTTCCGCTGGGTCTACTGGAACGTCCTGCTCCCCGGGCGGCCGCTCCCGCTCCCCGACCGCATGTCGATGGCGGGCAAGCAGGTCCCCGCCGAGACCGTCTCCGCATCGACCGGAGCCCTGTCAGCCCCCAGAGAGAAGGAGTGAGTCCGATGCCCGTCACGACGATCGCCGGCCACACGGTGCAGGTCGACCCCGAGGGCTTCCTCACCGAGTACGCCGAGTGGGACGAGGACCTCGCCAAGGCCCTCGCCACCCAGGTCGGCATCGACCTCACCGACGAGCACTGGCGTGCCATCCGCTTCCTGCGCCAGGACTACGCCGACCAGGGCGAGACCGCCACGCTGCGCCGCATCAGCGTCGTCGGCGGCATACCGGTCAAGGAGCTGTTCGCGCTCTTCCCGCAGAAGCCGGCCAAGAAGCTGGCCTACATCGCCGGGCTGCCCAAGCCGCACGGGTGCGTCTGAGCGCACCGCCCCACCCCCGACCACCCCTGCACGACAAGGAGACCCACGATGACCACCGACACCCTCCCGACGATCGTCCCCGACTTCGGGAGCGAGACCTCGCAGGGGCGCAAGCTCGCCATCATCTGCTCCAAGGGAAGCCTCGACATGGCCTACCCCGGGCTCATCCTGGCCAACGCCGCCCTCGGCGAGGGGGTGGAGACGCACCTGTTCTTCACCTTCTGGGGCTTTGACATCATCACGAAGAAGACGATGGGTGACCTCAAGTTCACGCCGCTCGGCAACCCGGCCACCCACATGCCCCAGGGGCTCGGGGGCCTGCCCGGCATCACGCACATGGCGACCTCGCGGCTGCGCAAGGCGATCGCCGACCTCGAGGTGCCGGACGTGCCGGAGTTCCTCGAACAGATCGTCGCCTCGGGCGGCCACCTGTGGGCCTGCCGGATGTCGGCCGACATGAACCACCTCACCGAGGCGGACCTCACCGACGACGTCGAGGGCATCATCAGCGCGAGCGACTTCATCGAGAAGACCGACGGCGCCCAGCTGCTCTTCATCTGAGCGGTCGGAACCCGAGCGATCGGACCCGACGAGCGCCGGGTCACCGGCTCGGAGGCGAGGGCCGGACGAGCCGGGTCACCGGCGCGTCCGGCCGCCGCGCCTGACGACGGCACCGGCATCGCCGTGCTCGAGGCGGTCGAGGCGCCCGGCCAGGCTCGCCACCGCGAGGGCGCGCAGCGCCATGGCGTCGTCGCCGAAGGTCGGCACGTCGCTGCGCCAGGAGTTGCCGTGGCCCGCTGCGGCACGACCGTTCACGAGGACCAGGGCCACGCCGGGGTGGGCCTCCCGCACCAGGCCCACCGCACGGTCCAGCTCGCGGTGCCTCAGCCGCCGGGTGGCGGTCATCGCGACGAGGACCGCGTCCACCCCCGGCTCCTCCGCCAGGGTGTCGAGCACCTCGGTGAAGCGGCCTGCGGCGACGTCGCGCTCGAGCGCCACGACCGCACCGCGCACCCGCGTACCACGCACGAGCGTCTTCACCCGGTGCTCGCCGTACTGCGTCAGGTCCGGCGGGAGCAGGCCCAGCGCCGGCAGGCGCCGGTTGACCCCGGCGTGCGCGCTCCAGGGGTCGTTGGTGACGACCGCCACCCGCGCCGCGGGCGAGCCGCGCCCGGCCTCCACGAGCCGTCCGGTGGAGACGAGGTCGTGGACGGTGCCGGCGGGCACGAACCACGGCGACCCGTTCGCCGGTCCCGGGCCGAGCCGCGCGACGACGGGCGCGCCGTGCGGAGCCCGGTGGGCGAGCGCACGGGCCAGGTCACGCCCGCTCGTGGTGTCCGAGGTGACGAGGACGACGCCCACCCCGGGCTCGCCCGCCAGCCAGGCCGCGGCCTCCGGCACCCGCACGCCCGCGGCGGCGCCGAGGTCGAGGGCGGCGGCCACCCCCACGTGTCGCCTCGCCAGGCGCTCCACCAGCTCCGTCCCCCGTCCGCGGTCCCCCACAACGGCCACCGCGCCGGTCCGCAGGTGCGCGCCCGCCGCCCCCACGCTGACCCGACCGGGCTCGCGCGACCCGACGACGAGGTGGGCACCGGGGCCCAGCACCCGGGCACCGGCGGCCTCGGCCACCCGCAGCGCGTCGAGCACCGTGGTCGTGACCTCCTGCGTCGGGCGCCCCGCCTCGAGGACCACCGCCCGCGCCCCGGCGCCGACCACGTCCCGGACGACCCGTGCCGGGTCCGACACCGCACCGACCACCGCCAGGTCGACCAGCGCCGGCAGCTCGGTGCGCTCCGCACGGTCCAGCGGCATGGTCAGGTGGCGGACGGGAGCGCTGCTGCGCACGCGCAGGCTGCCCGGGCTGCCGGCCCACCGCTCGGGTGCGGCCTCCTCGACGAGGACGACCGACTCCGGGTGGAACAGGGGCTCGAGGTACTCGTGCCAGGCGGTGCCGGTGCGGGTGTCCATCGCCCGTCGCAGGTCCTCGACGCGGTCGAGCTCGATCCGGACCTCTGCCACCCCCTCGTCGGCACGGACCCCGACGTCGGGGCCGAGGTGGCGCAGGACGTCGAGCATCTGCCCGTTCGTGCTGAGGACCTGGCCCGTGAGGGTGTGCAGCCCCCGCGCGAGGGAGCGGTCGACCAGCTCCTCCAGCACGAGCGTGCCCACGCCGTGGCCCTGGACACGGTCCGCGACGGCCACCGCGAACTCCGCGCTCCCGGGTTCCAGGGGGTGCGTGGAGCCGACGGCCACCACCGTGTCGCCCATGGTGGCGACGAGGGCGTCGAGGGTGCGCGTGGGATCGGTCAGCCGCGCGACGTACTCCTCCGACAGCGGCGAGGCCGACAGGAACCGCTGGTAGCTCGAACGGGGGGAGAGGTCGTCGAGCAGGCGCTGGACCCGGCCCAGGTCCTGCGCACGGGGCGTCCGGAGCACCACCGGCGCACCGTCCCGCGTCATCGTCCGCCCGGGCACCTCGCTCACCCACCTCCGCTCGCCTCGCCCCACTCTGGCGTGCCGGGGGTGGCGGTGCCCGGGCCCAAGGTCCCTGTGGCCCGGCCGCCGCCGGCACCACGATGGGAGCACCCGCAGTCCTCGGGCGCCGCCGCCAAGGACACCCGTCGGGACCAACCCGGCAGCTGCCCGGAGGGAGCCACCCCGTGTCCGTCATCCTCAGCTTCGCCGGGGCGGCCGGCACCGTCACCGGGAGCAAGTTCCTCGTGGAGCACCAGGGCTCCCGACTGCTCGTCGACGCGGGGCTGTACCAGGGCGAGCGCGTGTGGCGCCGGCTCAACTGGGAGCCCAGCATCGGGCACCCCGAGACCCTCGACGACGTGGTCCTCACCCACACCCACCTGGACCACTGCGGCTACCTGCCCGCCCTGGTCCGCCAGGGCTTCGCCGGCCCCGTGTGGGCCAGCGCCGGCACCGCGGGCCTGCTGCCCATCGTCCTGCGGGACAGTGCGCACCTGCTCGAGGAGGAGGCGGCCTACGCCCAGGCGGCGGGGTACTCCAAGCACGACCCGCCCCTGCCCCTGTACACCGCCGCCGATGTGGACCGCGCGCTCGAGCACCTGCGCTGCGTCCCCTGGGCGGCGACCCAGGAGACCGTCTCGGGCGCCGTGGTGACCCTGCACCGCGCCGGGCACGTGCTCGGGTCGGCCTCGGTGCACGTCGGCCTCGGTGGCCGGTCGGTGCTGTTCTCCGGCGACCTGGGCCGTCCCGCCCACCCGCTGCTGCTGCCCCGCGAGGACCCGCCGGCTGCGGACGTCGTGGTGCTGGAGTCGACCTACGGTGACCGGGTCCACCCGCACTCGGCCGGGTCGGACCAGCACGAGCCGCTGGCCGCGGCGATCCGGCGGACGATCGCGCGCGGCGGCTCGGTCCTCGTCCCGGCCTTCGCCGTGGACCGGACCGAGCTCGTCCTGCTCGCCCTGGCCCGGCTGCGGGCCGAGGGCCGGATCCCTGCCGTGCCCGTCCACGTGGACAGCCCCATGGCCCTCGCCGCCCTCGACGTCTACCAGCGGCCCGACCTCGCGCCGGAGATGCGGCCCGACGCGCTGGCCGAGCTGCTCGCGATGGCCGACGTGCACGAGGCGAGGACGGCCGAGGAGTCGCGGCGGCTCAACACCCCCGGCACCCCGTGCATCATCGTCTCCGCCTCCGGGATGGCCACCGGGGGGCGGGTCGTCCACCACCTGGCCAGCCTGCTGCCGCACGACCGCAACACGGTCGTGCTGACCGGGACCAGGCCGTCGGCACCCGCGGCCGGTCCCTGCAGGAGGGCGCGCGGGAGCTCAAGGTGCTCGGCCGCTACGTCCGGGTGCGGGCCGAGGTCGTCCTCGACGACACCTTCTCCGTCCACGCCGACGCCGACGAGCTGGTCTCCTGGCTCGACCGGCTGCCCCGCACCCCCGAGGTCGTGCACCTCGTGCACGGGGAGCCGGAGTCCCGCCAGGCCCTGGCCCGCCGGATCCGTGAGCACCTCGACTGCGCCGTGGCGCTGCCGCGCCTCGGTGAGCGGGTCGTCCTGTGACGCCCCGGCCGACCCCCGCCGCGCGACCCCCGCACGGTGCCGACCAGCGAAGGAGAGTCCCATGACCGGTCCGTCGTCCACCCCACCGCGCATCCGCCAGTGGCAGGTGCAGCTCACCCTGTTCGAGCACGGCGGGACCACGCACGCCCGTGCCGTCCTGCGGGGCGACTCACCGACCCCCGTCGAGGCCGTCGGCGACAGCACCCGCGGCCCCTCCGACAGCGACGTCCCCGAGATCGGCGAGGAGGTGGCCGTGGCCCGGGCCCTGCGCCGGCTCGCCGACCGGCTCCTGGACACCGCCGCCGGCGACATCGAGGCGGTCACGGGCGAGCACGACGTGTCCCTGCGCCCGCTCTGAGCCGCCGGGGGCGCCATGACCAGCACGGAGGCCGCCGGCACCGTGACGGCCCGTGGCGAACCGGACCCGCGCGAGTCGGCGGAGCGCCTCCTGCGCGACCTGCGCACCAGCCGGCGCGGGCTCGCCGGGCGGGAGGCGGCGCGGCGGCTGGCCGCCAGGGGCGAGAACGTCCTCGTGCGCGGCGGCCGGCGGCTGTGGCTGCGCGAGCTGCTCCGCCAGCTCACCCACCCGCTCGCCGCCCTGCTGTGGCTGGCCGCCCTGCTCGCCCTCGTCAGCGGCACGCTCGCCCTGGCGCTGGCGATCGTGGTCGTCGTCCTGCTCAACGCGCTGTTCGCGTTCGTCCAGGAACGCCACGCGGTCCGCGCCGTCGAGGCGCTCGAGGCGTACCTGCCGCAGCAGGCACGCGTGCGCCGGGACGACGTGCTGGTGACCCTCGAGGCGCGCCTGCTCGTGCCGGGGGACGTCGTCGTCGTGGGCGAGGGCGAGCGGGTCTCGGCCGACGCGCGCATCCTCGACGGGGCCGTCGAGGTGGACCTGTCCACCCTGACCGGGGAGTCGCTCCCGGTGGCGCGCGGCGTCGCGGGCCGGGTCGACGCCCCGCTGCTCGAGGCCACTGACCTGCTGTTCAGCGGCACCTCGTGCGTCGGTGGCGAGGCCGAGGCCGTCGTCTACGCCACCGGCATGCACACCGAGCTGGGCCGGATCGCCGCTCTGGCCCAGCGGACCGAGCCCGAGCCGAGCCCGCTCGAGCAGCAGGTCAACCACGTGGCCCGGCTGATCGCGCTGGTCGCCGTCGGGATCGGGCTGGCGTTCATCCCGGTGGGCACCCTCGTGGCCGGGATGACGGTGCCGGAGACGGTCCAGTTCGCGATCGGGCTGCTCGTGGCCAACGTGCCCGAGGGGCTGCTGCCCACCATCACCCTCGCGCTCGCGCTGGGGGTGCGGCTGCTCGCCCGCAGCGGAGCCCTGGTCAAGCGGATCTCCGCGGTGGAGACCCTCGGCTCCACCAGCGTCATCTGCACCGACAAGACCGGCACCCTGACCCTGAACCGGATGCGGGTCGTGCGCTGCTGGACGCCGGACGCGACCCTGCTCGTCGGCCCGGAGCCCACTCCCCTGCGCGGCGCCCGACGCCTGGTCAGGGCGGCGGCCGGCTGCACGAGCGCCACGTGGGACCCGGCGGAGCCCGGGCAGGAGCACGGGGACCCGACGGAGGTGGCGCTGCTGCGGGCCGCGCCCCTGGCCGGGCTGCCGGTGCCCGACCACTCCGACCGGCTCCAGGTCTTCCACTTCGACCCGGCCCTCAAGCGCATGTCGGCCGTCCACCACGACGGTGCCGGCCGGGTGGTGCTCACCAAGGGCGCGCCGGAGTCGCTGCTCGGGCTGTGCCGGTCGCTGGGCGCCGACGACGGCACGGAGGTAGGCCTGGACGGCGAGCGGCGTGACCTCGTCCTCGGGCTCGTGGACGGCTGGGCGCGGGAGGGCCTGCGGGTCCTCGGGGTGGCGACCCGCCGCGTGGCCGCGGACGAGCCCGAACGGCTCGCGCGGGAGGAGGCCGAGCGGGACCTCACGCTCCTCGGCCTGGTGGCCATGGTCGACCCGGCCCGCACCGAGGTGGCACCGGCCGTCCGGGCCTGCCACAGCGCCGGCATCCGGCTGGTCATCGTGACCGGCGACCACGGCCTCACCGCACGGGGGATCGCCCAGCAGGTGGGGATCGGCGACGCCGGCACCAGGGTCGTCAACGGCCGCGAGCTCGACGCCATGGGCGACGCCGAGCTCGACGAGCTCCTCGACACCCACGAGGAGCTGATCTTCGCCCGCAGCTCCCCCGAGGCCAAGCTGCGGATCGCGGACGCCCTGCGCGCCCTGGGGCACGTCGTCGCCATGACCGGGGACGGCGTGAACGACGCCCCCGCCCTGCGACGCGCCGACATCGGCGTGGCGATGGGCCGCTCGGGCACCGACGTCGCCCGCGAGGCGGCGACCATGGTCCTCACCGACGACAACTTCGCCACCATCGTCGGCGCTGTCCGCTCCGGTCGCCAGGTCTACGACAACGTGCGCAAGTTCATCGTCTACATCTTCGCCCACGCCACACCCGAGGTGGTCCCCTTCCTGGCCTACGCACTGTCCGGCGGCCGGATCCCGTTGCCGCTCACCGTGATGCAGATCCTCGCCATCGACCTCGGGACGGAGACGCTCCCCGCCCTCGCGCTCGGCCGCGAGCCGGCCGAGCCCGGCATCATGGAGGCGCCTCCACGCCGGCGGGGACAGGGCGTGGTCGACGGGACCATGCTGGGGCGGGCCTGGGGCCTGCTGGGCGGGGTGTCCGCGGTCCTGGTGCTCACGGCATACCTGCTCACGCTGGCCGCCGGCGGGTGGACCCCGGGCGCCGACGTGGCGACCGGTCCCCTCCACCACACGTGGCGGCAGGCCACGACGATGTCGTTCCTCGCGATCGTCGCGTGCCAGGTGGGGACCGCGGTGGCGGCACGGACCCAGCGGGCCTCGTTGCGCCGCATCGGCCTCACCACCAACCCGCTGCTCGCGTGGGGGGTGACGTTCGAGCTCGCGTTCGCCGCGGCCGTGGTCTTCCTGCCGGCCGCCCAGCGCCTCTTCGGCACCGCCGCTCCCGAGCCCTGGCAGCTGGCGACGCTGCTGCCCATGCCGCTGCTCGTGTGGGGCGTCGACGAGGCGTGGCGCTGGCGGCGGCGCGTTCGCGCCGTGCCCGTCGCGGCAGGACCAAGGGCCCGTCCCTGACGCCGCGACCGCGCCGATGCTGGACGTGGAAGGGAGATGGTCGGGATGTCGGACCACGTGCGGACACCGACGGGCGAGCAGACGACCCAGGACCAGGAGCTGCGCGAACGTGCCCTGAAACGGCTGAAGGACAAGCGGGGGCTGATGGCGCACGTCCTCTCGTACGTGCTGTTCAACGGCCTGCTGGTGACGATCTGGTACGTCACCGGGCGGGGGTTCTTCTGGCCGGTGTTCATCCTCTTCGGCTGGGGGATCGGCCTGGTGTTCAACGCCTGGGACGTGCTGTGGCCCGAGCCGGGTCCGGAGCGGGTCGAGGCCGAGATGGACCGCCTGCGCAGGCGCGGACACCCGGGCTGACCGTTGGCGGACGACCAGCGAGACGCCGCGAGGGACCGTCCACCGCGGCTGCCAGACCCGTGATGCGGCAGGAGAGAGATGACCACACCGAACCCCCACCCCGTCGTCGTCGGTGTCGACGGCGCGACGTACACCCGGGACGCCCTGGACTGGGCCCTCGAGGAGGCGCTCCGCGAGCGGTGCGGCATCCTGCTCGTGCACGGCCGGTCGGTGCCCGTCCAGGGACCGCACATCGAGCCCCTGCTGGAGGCGTCCGACACGGTGGCGCAACGCATCCTGCACGCCGCCGAGCAACGGATCCACGGCGTCTCCCCCGGCACCACGGTCACCACGGCCACGGGCATCGGCAGCCCCGGCGTCCTGCTGGTCGAGGCCTCCCGGGACGCCCGGTGCGTCGTCGTGGGGGCCCGGGGGCGGGGCGCGGTGGCCTGCGCCTTCCTGGGCTCCACGTCCATCGACGTCGCCGCCCGGGCGCACTGCCCGGTCGTCGTCGCGCGCGAGCTGCCCGCGACCAGCTCCGCACCCTCGGGAGTGGTCGTCGGCACCGACGGCTCGGAGCTCAGCAGTGCCGCCGTGGGTGAGGCGTTCCGCGAGGCGGACGCGCGGGGTGCTGCGCTGACCGTCGTGCACACCTGGTCGATCGAGCTCGCCGACACGGCGATGACGATCGTGGAGTCCGACGACGCACGCACCCGCATCGCCGACGCGGAGGGCGTGCTCGCGGACCAGTCCGTGGCGAGCTGGGCCGACAAGTTCCCGGACGTCCCGGTCCGGACGATGGTCCGCAGGGGGCACGCCGTCGAGGCGCTCGCCGAGGCCTCCCGGGACGCCGAGCTGGTCGTGGTCGGCAGCCGCGGCCGGGGCGGCTTCCGCGGGCTGCTGCTCGGCTCGGTCAGCCAGGGCGTGCTGCACCACGCACACTGCCCCGTGATGGTGGTCCGGCCCGAGGACGAGCCGTGAGCACGCCGGACCGGCGCGCGGACGAGCAGCCGCCGGCGACGATGCACTACTGGCTGGTCCGGGTGGCGATCTCCGAGCGCGCCGACCGCACCTGGGCCCGCGCCGTGCTGCGCACCGCCCCGGGCCGCGAGATCGACGCGACCGGGCGCGCCACGTGCCGGGCGGGTGACCTGCCCGACCGGGAGATCGGTGACGAGGTGGCCGTGGCGCGAGCCCTGCGCGCGCTGGCCGACCGGCTGCTCGAGAGCGCCTCGGCGGACATCACGCAGGTCACGGGTGAGCACGAGGTGACGCTGCGCCACCACTGACCCCCCTCCCCGGGCGCCGCCGACCGGCGCCCACCCGTCGACCGCCGCCCGTCGGCCCCGCCCACCCGTGGGCCTGCGCTCAGGACGACCAGCCGGTCAGCACCCCGACCCCGGTCATCCGACCCTCGGCCAGGTCGTCGAGAGCGACGTCGGCCTGCTCGAACGGGTAGGCCGTGACGCTCGCGGTCACCGACAGCCTCCTCGCCAGGCGCAGCAGGTCCTCGCCGTCGGCCCGGGTGTTGGCCGTGACGCTGGTGAGGCGCTTCTCCAGGAAGAGGTGGCGCTGGTAGTCCAGGACCGGCACGTCGGTGACGTGGATCCCGGCCAGAACCAGGCTGCCACCGCGGTCCAGCGCCTCGAGCGCCACCGGCACGAGGTCGCCCACGGGCGCGAACACGATGGCCGCGTCGAGCGGTGCCGGTGGCGCGTCGTAGGCGTCACCGACGGAGGTGGCGCCCAGCTCGGACGCGAGCTGTCGCGCCTGCGCACCGCGGGTCAGGACGTGCACCTCGGCCCCCTGGGCGATGGCGAGCTGGGCGGTGAGGTGCGCGCTGGCACCGAAGCCGTACACGCCCAGCCGGCCACCCGGCGGCAGCTGCGTGCGGCGCAGGGCCCGGTAGCCGATGATGCCGGCGCACAGCAGTGGCGCGACCTGCTCGGCGGGCAGCTCCTGCGGCACCCGGTAGGCGAAGGCGGAGGGCGCGACGGTGTACTCGGCATACCCGCCGTCGTGATCCCACCCCGTGAACTCCGCTCGGGGACAGAGGTTCTCGGCGCCGCGGCGACACCAGCGGCACTCCCCGCAGGTGTGCCGCAGCCACGCCACCCCGACCCGGTCGCCCACCTCGAACCGCGCGCTGTCCCGGGCGTCGACGACGGTCCCCACGACCTCGTGGCCGGGCACCACCCGGTCGCGGTGTGGCGGCAGGTCGCCGTCCGACACGTGGAGGTCGGTGCGGCACACGCCGCAGGCCTCGACGCGCACGAGCACCTCCCCGGGACCCGGCTGCGGCACCGGGCGGTCGCCCAGCCGGATCCGCCCCCGCCCCCCGCCGTCGCCCGTGACCTCCCAGGCCCTCATCGTCGCGCCCTCCCGTGCCCTCCGGGCCGCGGCTGCGGCCAGGCGGTCCCACTCCAGCACGGCGGGCGGGCCGGCGCCAGACCCGGGCGGCCCGTCAGTGGTCGTCGAGGTCGGCCCAGTCCAGGGGCTCGCCGCCCAGCCGCGTCCAGGACCCCCCGAGCAGGATCTCGAGCAGCTCCTCCATCTCGGCGTGGCTGAGCCGCCGAGCGTCCGCTCCCCACTCCTCCGCCATGCGGTGTCGCCCGCCCGGGGCCAGGTCCCGGCGCGGTTCCCGCGCCCCTCCCAACGTCGGGCCCGGGCCGCACCCCGGCAACCGGGGAGGGCGCCGCACGGCGCGTCGAACCGTGATACCAGCCGAACGGCCGAGGCCTGCCCCGGGCCCACCCGGGACCAAGGACCCTGAGCTCCGCCGCTCGTGCGGGGTTGACTCGGGAGCAGGTGCGGAGCGTCCGCACCGGACGGAGGGGGCAGGTATGCCGGAGACGTCGAGTGCACCGCGGGTCCAGCAGGGGGAGCCGGAGACGGACGGGTTGACCTACCTGTCGCTGCGGGAGCTGCTGCAGCGACTGGCCGCGTGCGAGGAGGCGCTGCGCACGCCCGCGGGCGCGAGCGGCGTGGACCCGCTGTCCGTCGTCGGGGGTCCGGCGGCCCGGCGAGCGCGGTCCCAGGGCGACGGGTCCCGGTGGCGGGACCCGGCCGACCCGGCGGACCCGGCCGACACGGGAGGGGACGGGAAGGTGGACGCGCTGCGCGCGCAGGCCGCGATCTCACGGGAGCTGGAGCGCCGACGGCACCTGCGCCACCCCCGCCAGAACGGCGTCGAGCGGCGCCGGTCCGCCGCGTGGCCACCCCCACCGTGGTGACAGGAGAGGACCGATGGGCCAGGACACGACAACGGCCGGCTACCGGATCGAGCCGGTGACCCTGCACGACGAGACCACCCTGGTGGTGCGCGGCACGGTCGACGAGGGGAACGCCGGCGCCTTCGTCGGCGCCGCGCTCTCCCGGGTCGCCCGGGTGGCGGGCGCCGACGGGATGCACATCGCGGGGGCACCCTTCGCGCGCGTGCACCAGGGCGAGGAGGGCGTCCTCGAGGTCGAGGCGGGCTTCCCGGTGACCGGTGTGGCCCTGGGGCAGGGCGACGTGAAGGTCTCCCACCTGCCCGGAGGGCCGGCCCTGCGCACGACCCACCGCGGCGACTACGGCGGTGTCGCCCGTGCGGTCGAGGCCCTGCACGCCTACGCCGCCGAGCACCGGCTGACGCCCACCGGCGACGCCTGGGAGGTCTACCTCGACACCCCGGACGTGCCCCAGCCGCGCACCGTCGTGGTGCTGCCCACCCGGGCCGCCGGCGACGCCGCGCTGGCGGCCTCCGCGGGCTGAGCCCGCGCGAGGCACCCCCACCAGGGGCGCCCCACCAGGGCGCCCCACCACGGGCGCCCCACCACGGGCGCCTCACCAGGTGCGGGGCCGCACGACGCGGGCCACGGCGTACGACGCCAGCGCCACGACGCCGACCGCGACCCAGGACGCGGACGTGAGGGCCCGGGTGTCGAGCAGCTCGCGCAGGGGCGGGAGCAGGACCGACGCGAGCAGGAGCGCGCCCGCCGCCAGCAGCCCGACCGCGAGCGTCCCGAGCTCGTCGCGCCACCGCACGACCCAGTCGCCGCGACCGGTCGCGCCGGCCCGTGCGGCCCAGGCCACGGCCAGCTGTCCGGTACCCACGCAGAGCAGCGCGACCGAGCGACCCTGCTGTCCCCCGATGACCAGGGACGCCACCAGGCTCGCCGCTCCCAGCCACACGGCGAGCAGCACGACCCGCCACCAGAGCCCTGCCCCGAGGACCGCCTGGCCGGGCGAGCGTGGGAGCCGGTCCATCGTCCCGGGATCCTCCGGCTGCGTGCCCAGGCCCGCTCCGGCGAACGAGTGGGTGAGCAGGTTGACCCAGAGGATCTGGGCGGGCAGCAGCGGCACGGGCACACCCACCAGGGGGCCTGCCAGCATGAGCACCAGCTCCGAGCCGCCCCCCGACAGCCCGTAGAGCAGGAACCGGCGGATGTTCGCGAACACGCGCCGTCCCTCCCGGACGGCCACCACCACGGTCTCCAGGTGGTCGTCGGTGAGGACGAGGTCCCCCGCCTGACGCGCGACGTCCGTGCCCCGGCCGCCCATGGCGACCCCGATGTCGGCCCGCCGCAGCGCCGGGGCGTCGTTGACCCCGTCCCCCGTCATGGCGACGACCTGGCCGTCGGCCTGCCACAGCTCGACGAGCCTGCTCTTGTCCTCCGGCCTGGCCCGCGCGACCACGGCCGCCCCGGCGTCGGCCTCCCGCACCGTGGCGCCGTCCATGACGACGACGTCGCCCGTGGCACCCGGGTCCCGCAGCCCCACCGCGGTGGCGACTGCGGTGGCGGTCCCGGGGTGGTCCCCCGTGACGAGCACGAGGCGTATGCCGGCGGCGCGGCACTGCTCCACGGTGCGGCGCGAGGCCTCGCGCACCGTGTCCGCCAACCCGACCAGGCCCACGACCCGCGCGGGCTGCTCCCCCACCGCCGCGGTCACGGCCAGCACGCGCGTGCCCGACCCGGCCCACTCCTCGGCCACCTGCAGCGCCTGGCCGACCTGTCCGGAGCCGTCCACGGACGGGTCCCGCAGGACGACCTCGGGGGCCCCCTTGCGTACGGTCAGCAGCTGGCCCTGCGGTCCCCGGTGCCGGGTCGTCATGTGCTTGCGGGCACTGTCGAACGGCGTCTCCCCGACGCGCTCCCAGTCCAGCGCCGCGCGGGTGCGTCCCCGTCCACGCGCCCAGGTGAGCAGGGCGGTGTCGACCGGGCTCCCGACGGGATCGCCGGTCGCCGGGTCGACGGCGGCGTCGTTGCACAGGACCACCAGGTCGACGAGGGCGTCGGGCCCGTCGAACGCGTCCACCGCGTCGAGGACGTCGAGCGGTTCACCGGCCGGGACCCACGTCTCGGTGACGCTGAGCCGTCCCTCGGTGAGGGTGCCGGTCTTGTCGGTGGCGAGCAGCGTCACCGCGCCCAGCGTCTCGACGGCGTCGAGGGACCGCGCCACCGCCTCGTGGCGCGCCATCCTTCGTGCGGCCAGGGCGAGCGTGACGGTGACGACCAGCGGCAGCGACTCGGGCACCGCGGCCACGACGAGCGCCACCGCGGCCAGCACGACGAGCCGCAGCGGCTCGCCGGCCAGCACCCCGATGACGAGGTAGACGGCGCTGAGGCCGACGGCGACGGCGGCGAGCTGGCGGGACAGCCCGGCCATCCGCCGCTGCAGCGGTGAGGAGGGTGCCGCCCCGGCGGTGAGGGCGGCGATCCGCCCGACCGTGCTCCGCGCGCCGGTCGCGACCACCCGGGCGGTCCCGCGGCCGTGCACGACGACCGTCCCGGACCTGAGCAGGGCCGGTTCCGGCGTCTCGTCGTACACCTCCAGCGGTCCGGGGTCGGGACCCGGCTGCTTGCCGACGTCCAGCGACTCACCGGTGACCACGGCCTCGTCCACGCGGACGCCGACGCCCTCCACGAGGGCGGCGTCTGCCGGGACGAGGTCGCCGGCGCGGAGCCGGACCAGGTCCCCGGGCACGACCTCGGCGGCCGGCACCACCCGCTCGGCACCGTCCCGCACCACGGACGCGTGCAGCGGGACCAGGGAGCGCAGCGCCTCCACGTCGGCGGCGGCGTGCAGCTGCTCGCGGACACCGATCGCGGTGTTGACCAGGACGACCAGGACGATGACGACCGTGTCGGTGACGTCGCGGCTGAGGGTCGTGAGCACCATCGCGGCGAGCAGCACCATGACCAGCGGCTCGCGCAGGGACGCCAGGACAAGCCGCCACACCGACGGGGGCCGCGGCCGGGGCACCTCGTTCGGCCCGCCCTGCTCGAGCCGGTCGCGGGCCTCGCCCTCCGTCAGCCCGCGGGCAGTCGGAGGGGGCGCCTCGCCGGCGCCCCATCCGACTCCTCCGGCGGACGGCTGCTGCACCGAGGGCGCTAGCTCGCGGGCTTGTCGGCGCGCTGGACCGGGATCGACACCGGCTCGTGGTCGGGGTGGTGGGTCGGGACCCGCACCTCGAGCACGCCGTCGGCGTAGGTGGCCGTGACCTCCTTGGGGTCGACGTCGTGGGGCAGCCGGATGCTGCGTGTGAACGCCCCGTAGTGGAACTCGTGGTGGCTCTTGTCCTTCTGCTCCTCGCGCCGCTCACCCCGGATCGTCAGGACGTCCTCGTCGATGTCGAGCGACACGTCCTTGTCCGGGTCGATGCCCGGCATCTCGGCGCGCAGCACGTAGGTGTCGTCCTCGGTGTAGTCCTCGACCCGGACGTACGGCGCCAGGCCCAGTCCTCGCACCCCCACCGGAGAGCCCTGGTCCAGCCAGTCCAGGAGCTCGGACATCATCGAGCCGGTCGAACGGCGGGCAAGTGTGGTCATGGCAGACCTTCCTTCCCGGCACGCGGGTCGTGCCGTCGTCCCCACCGTCGTCCCCGTCCCCGTGGCCGGGCAGGGGCCAAGGTCCCCCGAGGGGGGCTGCGGAACAGGATTGCCGGTCTGCGCCGGACGGAACGGCCCGGTCAGGCCACGGGAACGGGCGCGAGGTGGATGTCCATGACGTTGCCGAGCAGGTGCACCGCCTCGTCGTGCGGACGCTGGAAGGAGTTGCGGCCCATGATCGTGCCGAACCCGCCGCCCAGCGCCGTCTGCCGGTTCTCCTCCAGCACGGCAGCCGTCTCCTTTGCCGCGCCCCCGGAGAAGATGACGATGCGGTGCCCGTCGAAGGCCGACTGCACCACGTGCCTGACCCGGTCGGCCAGGGTCCCCAGCGGCACCTCGGCCCGCTCGAGCGCCGTGCGCGCCGCGTCGGACTCGATGTGCTCCGTGGGCGGCTTCACCTTGACGATGTGGGCACCGAGCTGGCAGGCGAGGTGCGCGGCGTACGCCACGACGTCCACGGCGGTGCGCCCCTCCTGCGACACCCCGCTCCCGCGCGGGTAGGACCAGATGACGAGCGGCAGCCCGGCGGCCTCGGCGTCCCGGGCCAGCGCCCGGACCTGCTGGTACATCTCGTTCCGGTGCGCCGAACCGGGGTAGATGGTGAAGCCCACGGCGGCGCAGCGCAGCGCCAGCGCCTCCTCGACGCCGGCGACCACCGCGGGCTCGGGGTCGGCGCCCACGTAGAGGCCGTCGGCGTTGTTGCACTTGAGGATGAGGGGCAGGTCCTCGGCATACGTCGGCGCGACGAGCCGGGCCGCCCCGAGCGGCAGCGCGTGCGCGCTGCACCCGGCGTCGAGCGCGAGCCGGGCGTGGTACCGGGGGTCGTAGCCGGCCGGGTTGGCGGCGAAGCTGCGCCCCGGACCGTGCTCGAAGCCCTGGTCCACCGGGAGGACCACGAGCTTGCCCGAACCACCCGTGCGCCCCTGCATGAGGATGCGCCGCAGGTGGGCCAGGGTGGCGTGGTCGTCGGAGGGGTACCAGGACAGGATCTCCTCGACTCGGTGCGACATGGTGGGCGACTCCTCGGGTCGGTCGGCTACGGGTGGGGCGGCTACAGGTCGGGCGGCGACGTCGAGGACGAGGTGGAGCTGCTGCTGGGGGACGGCGAGGTGCCGGACGAGGAGCTGCCCGTCGAGGTGCTGCTCGACGTGCTGGACGAGCTCGACGTCGGGCTCGTCCCGGACGGCGCGGTCGAGCCGGCTTCCCCGCCCGAGCCGCTGCACCCCGTCAGCGTCCCGGCGACCAGCACGAACGCCCCCCAGGTGCGGACCCGCGTCCCGCCGTCCATCGCCCGCTCCCTCCTGGCCGCCTCGAGCATCCGCCGGGGAACCGGCCCAGGGCAGGGCCGTTGGTCCCGTGGCCCGGCACGGGTCCCGCCCGGAACTCGGCCGGCAGCCCGGGGCGGAGCGCGTCCCATGACGCTGGTCCCGGGACCGGTCCGCGGGGTTGCTGCGCCCAGCCGGAGACCACGCCACGCGCCCCTGTGCGCACGGTTGGGGGACTGGATGTCCATGGTTCATCGGGGCCATGGACACGGCTGCACACCGGGGCGTATACAGGGAAAAGCAGTCAACCGAGACAGGTCTCGAACCCGCCCGGACCCCGCGGCAAGGCCACCAGCTCGCGCTGGGCTCGAGAACGGGACACAGGCGGCGCAGGGACGCCGGTTGGGACGGGTTCATGATTTCCTCGCCGGACGAGTTTCACATCACCATCAGCCACTCCCCCGCCTCGGACGGCTGGGGGTTCGTCGGCAGCGTCAAGATCGCCGACCACGAGTGCTACCGCACGCTGCGCGTGTTCCCCACTCCGAGCGAAGCCCTGCTGGCCACCCAGGTCGTCCTGGGCGAGGTCCTCGGAGCACTGCTCGCCGGTCAGGAGTGGCGCAGCCTGAGCGACGAGGTCGGCCGCACGCCGACCAGGGCAGACCTGCGGCTCGGGCTGACCAACGCGTTCGCCGAGGGGAACTGCGAGGGCCGCCGAGCCTGACGACGCAAGGGTCCGGCCGGTGCGCAGTCGCGCGGGTTCCGCTGCCGCACAGGGTCGTCGGCGCAGCTCGGGACCTTCGGCCCTGGTGCCGGGTCCAGCTCGCCGAGCAGGCTGCGCCTCAGGCTGCAGGGCCAGACCGACCGGTGGTGAGTGAGGTATGGCGATCGGCGACGCTGCTGTCGTGGTGGGGTGCGACGGGTCGTGGTCCTCCGCGGTGGCCACCAGGGCCGCGTCGCTGGAGGCCGGCCGGCGGGGCGAGGACCTCGTCGTCGTGCGGGTGTCCGAGCCGGGGTCCGTCCGGGACGGCGGTCACCCGCCCGGGCGTGGTGCCGAGCGCGACCACGAGCTGGTCCTACGGGCCGCGACCGAGGCCGAGGAGGCCGACCCGACCGTGCGGGTGGAGACCGTCGTGGCCCAGACCCTCGAGGACCCGTTGCTGTCCGAGCTGGCCGACCGGTCCACCCTGCTCGTGCTGGGGCACCGTCAGGCGGGGCGCCGGCCGTTCCGGCCCGGGTCGACCAGCGACGTGCTCGCCCGCCGCTTCGGCCGTCCCGTGCTGGTGCCGGGCCGGGACGACCCCCGGCCCATCAGGCCCATGGCCTACGATCCGGGATCGGCGGTCCTGCGCCCGCCACGGGTGACCGTCGGCTTCCGGCCGGGCGTGGACTCACCCCGACTGCTCATGGTGGCGGCCGACGCCGCCCTGCGCCGGGGTCTCGCGCTGCGGGTCGTGTCCTGCGTGCCGTCGGTGGGGCGGGACGTCCACGGTGTCCAGCAGTCGGTGTCGGCGTCCGTGCGCGCCGAGCCGTGGAACGCCGTCGACGCCTGCGACGTCCGGGTCGTGCGCGGCGCCCCCGAGACCCACCTGCTCAGCGACCTCGAACCCTCGGACCTGCTCGTCGTGGGTGCCGGGCCGGACGTCCGCCGCGGCGGCCTGGCCCGCGGGTCGGTGCTCCACCGGGTCCTGGACGACCCGCCCTGCGACGTCCTCGTGGTGCAGCCGCTGCTGGCGGACCCGCTGCGGCTGGCCGCCACCACCGCCCACGCCAGCTGAACCGGACGGTTGAACCGGAGGGTTGAACCGGACGGTCAGGGCGCCGAGGAACCCGCGGGGCTGCGGCCCCCGTCCCCGACTGAGCGCGCCTGGCGCTCGAGGGCGGCCCGGCCCTCGCGGTCCAGGAAGGAGCTCAGCTCCTCGATCGTGCTCATGAGCGGCGCGGGGAACACCACGGTCGTGTTCTTGTCGACGCCGATCTCGATCAGGCTCTGCAGGTTGCGCAGCTGGAGGGCCAGCGGGTGCGCCATCATGACGTCCGAGGCCTGGCCGAGCGCCGTGGCCGCGAGCGACTCGCCCTCCGCGTTGATGATCTTGGCCCTCTTCTCGCGCTCGGCCTCCGCCTGCTTGGCCATCGCGCGCTTCATGGTCTCGGGCAGCTGGATGTCCTTGAGCTCCACCAGGGTCACCTCCACGCCCCACTCGGTGGTGGTGACGTCGAGGATCTGGCGGATGTCGAGGTTGATCCGGTCGGTCTCCGAGAGCGTCTCGTCGAGGGTGTGCTGCCCGACCACCTTGCGCAGCGTGGTCTGCGCGATCTGGTCGATCGCGGCATACACGTTCTCGATCGCCACCACCGACTTCACCGCGTCCACGACCCGGAAGTACGCGACGGCCGAGACGTCGACGCTGACGTTGTCGCGCGTGATGATGCCCTGGGACTGGATCGGCATCGTCACGATGCGCAGCGACACCCGCCGCAGCACGTCGATGACGGGGACGATCACGCGCAGCCCGGGCTGGCGGACGCCGATGACCCGGCCCAGCCGGAAGAGCACCCCGAGCTCGTACTGCTTGACGATCCGCAGCGAGAGGACGAGCAGGAGGACGACGAGGACCCCGATCACGGACAGCACCACAACCATGCGTCCACCATGCGTCCGGGGGCGCGGCCCGGGAGCGGGCCCTAGGTCCCGATCCTTCCCGTATGCCGCGGACGCGCGCCACCCGGCGACATGCGCAAAACAACGGTTGCGCGGCATACCTCGCGTTGATGTCCCGCGGGAAGGCGCGCAACCGTTGTTTTGCGCATGAGGTTAGGCCCCCGTCAGGGGAGGTCGACCCGCTCGTTGTCGCCCTCGTAGCGCCGGCCGGTCGCCTTGGCCTTGACGAGGTTGAGCACCTGCACGACCTTCCCGCCCGGGCTGTCCCAGTACTCCGCGCTCGTGGGGTCGACCTCGATGACGATGTTGTTCGGGTTGTCGGGGCCGCCCTCGAGCCAGGCGTCGGTGAACGTGTCCCAGTACTCCGCGAGCAGGTCGGGGTCGCCCACGACGCGCGCCGTCCCGGACAGCGACACCCAGGTGCCCGTGCCCGAGTAGGCGACGTTCACCTGCGGGTTGGCCTCGATCTGCTCCACCTTGTGCGAGGCCCGCTCGGAGACGAAGCGCACCGTGCCGTCGAAGTCGACGTCCTGGGTGGCCATCGGGTGGCTCATCAGCCGGCCGTCCGGGGCCACGGTGGTCAGCATCGCGATCCGCACGCCGCGCATGAGCTCGGCGACCTTCTCGGCGCCGCCGTCGTCGGCGGGGCGGTCGGTGTCGTGGTCGGTCACGGGGGGCTCCTTCGGTGGCGGACGTGCTGTCCCCACCTGCCTACCCGGCCGGCACCGGTGGCGCACCCCAAGGAGCGATCCGGTGCGGCCGACCACGGCTGCGCTGCGCTGGCGCGTCCCTCCAGTTTCAACGTATAGCCGACGGGGGGCCTTGCGGCAAGGGCCCCCTCATGACCCACACTTCCGGGTCGGACCAGCACCAGACCCTGGAGGAGCCTGTGCCCAGACCGACCACCAGCGCGTTCGACCTGCCGGATCGCCTTGCCGCCAAAGCGGATCCGGAGCTCATCGCCGCGGACGAGCGCCACTTCGCCGCCATCGGCCGGATCCTCGAGGCCTCCATCGCCGAGCTGTCCGATCGGCTCGCCATCGTGCAGCGCACACCGGTGCGGGCCGGGCAGGAGGCGCTGGAGCGCGACTTGGAGTCCCACCGGCTGGCGGCCCGGCTGCGCGCCCTGCGACGTTTCGGCCTCGACCTGTGCCTCGGCCACATGGTCGCCGACGGCGACCCCGAGCCCGTCTACGTCGGGCGCCTGGGACTCGTCGACGAGGACGGCCGCCAGCTCCTGCACGACTGGCGCTCCCCGGCGGCGGAGCCGTTCTTCGGCGCCACCCACGCCAACCCGATGGGCCTGCTGAGCCGGCGACGGTACCGCTGGACCGCGGGTCGGGTCAGCGACTACTGGGACGAGGTCTTCACGGCAGACGGGTTCACCGGCCACGCCGCCGCGCTCGACGACCAGTCCGCCTTCATCGCCAGCCTCGGCTCGAGCCGGTCCGCCCGCATGCGCGACGTCCTCGGCACCATCCAGGCCGACCAGGACGCGATCATCCGCGCCGGCTCGCGCGGCGCCCTCGTCGTCGACGGAGGCCCCGGGACGGGCAAGACGGTCGTCGCGCTGCACCGCACGGCATACCTCACCTACTCCGACCCGCGGCTGGGGCACCGGCGCGGCGGAGTGCTCTTCGTCGGCCCGCACCAGCCGTACCTCGCCTACGTCGAGGACGTCCTGCCCAGCCTCGGCGAGGAGGGGGTGCGGACCTGCACCCTGCGCGACCTGGTCCCCGAGGGTGCGACGGCCGCGGCGGAGACCGACCCGGAGGTGGCACGGCTCAAGTCCTCGGCGCGGCTGGTGTCCGCCGTCGAGGTGGCGGTGCGGTTCTACGAGGAGGCACCGACGGGGGCGGTCGACGTGTCGACGCCGTGGGGCGAGGTGCGGCTCGATGCCGAGGACTGGGCGACCGTCCTCGACGCCCCGGCACCGGGCACGCCGCACAACGAGGCCCGCGACGACCTCTGGGACGAGCTGGCGACCGTGGTGGCCGAGCGGCTCGACACCGACGACGTCGACGGGCGGCTGCTCTCGAGGTCCCTGCAGTCGGACGAGGCGTTGCGCGCGGTGGTGGAACGGGCCTGGCCCCTGGTCGAGCCCACCGACCTGGTCGGCGACCTCTGGACCGTGCCGGCGTTCCTGCGCCTGTGCGCCCCCTGGCTGGACCGCGACGAGGTCGCTGCGCTGCAGCGGCCCGAACCGGATGCCTGGACCGACGCCGACCTGCCGTTCCTCGACGCGGCACGCCGCCGCCTGGGCGACCCCGGCGCCTCCCGAGCGCGGCGGCGGCGCGAGGCGGTGCAGGCGGCGGAGCGGGAGGAGATGTCGCGCGTGGTCGACGACCTCATCGCCAGCGACGACTCCGAGATGCACGTCATGTCGATGCTGCGCGGGCAGGACCTGCAGGCGGCTCTCGTCGACGAGGCGAGCGCCGGCGCCGACGCCGACGCCGACGCCGACGCCGATATGCTGGCGGGCCCGTTCGCCCACGTCGTGGTCGACGAGGCCCAGGAGCTCACCGACGCGCAGTGGTCGATGCTGCTGGGGCGCTGCCCCTCGCGCAGCCTCACCGTGGTGGGCGACCGCGCGCAGGCCCGGCACGGCTTCCACGAGTCGTGGGAGGAGCGCCTGGGGCGGGTCGGTCTCGCCCGCGTCAGGCTCGCCCACCTCGGCGTCAACTACCGCACCCCACAGGAGGTCATGGCCGAGGCGGAGCCGGTCATCCGGGCCGCGCTGCCGGACGCCAACGTCCCGACCTCGGTCCGGGCGAGCGGGAGACCCGTCGTGCACCGTCACGTCGACGACCTGTCCGCCGTGGTGGACGCCTGGCTCGAGGAGCACGCCGAGGGCGAGGGGGTCGCGTGCGTCATCGGCGCCCCGGCGTACCCCGGGACGTCGCGCGTGCGGTCGCTCACACCACAGCTGGCGAAGGGACTCGAGTTCGACCTCGTCGTCCTGGTCGAGCCGGAGTCCCTCGGCGACGGCATCGAGGGCGCCGTCGACCGGTACGTCGCCATGACGCGGGCCACCCAGCAGCTGGTCGTCCTGTCCGGCTGACCCCAGGCCCGCGCGGCACCCCGCCCGTGGCGTCGTGTGCCGTCTCGCCCGGTTCGCCAGGGGCTTGGAGCGGCTGCCGCGGCTCGCCGGAGCCGCCCGGGGCTGGGGCGGCTCGCCGGAGCCGCCCGGGGCTGGCGTGGGACCTTCGGCCCTGCGGAACCCGTCCTTCCGCGGCTTCACTGGCCGTATGCGGTCCGCGCCACGCCGCCCCGTCCGGGCGGTGCCGGGATGACGACCGTGCGGCCGGGGCCCCACCTCACCCGTTCGCCCCGGTCGCGCGGCGCGGCCCCGCCGTCGCGCTCCCCCGTCGCCGTCGCGGCGGCCCAGGACGCCTCCGACGTCGCCGCGCGCCTGTCCGTCGCACCCGACCGTGGCCTGTCCGAGCCGGAGGCCGCCGCCCGGCGGGCCAGGTCCGGCCCGAACGCGATCGTCACCCACCGGGCCAGCCTGCTGGCGGTGCTGTGGCGGCAGGTCCGGTCGCCGCTGCTGGTCCTGCTCGTCATCGCGGCCGGGGTGTCCTTCGCCGTGGGCCAGCGGCCGGATGCCGTGATCATCGGGACCATCGTGGCGCTGTCGGTGTGCCTCGGGTTCGGCAACGAGTACCGCGCCCAACGTGCCGCCGCAGCCCTGCACAGCCAGGTGCGCCACCGCGCCGAGGTGCTGCGCGACGGCACCTGGCGGCGCGTCGACGTCCTGGACCTGGTGCCGGGGGACGTCGTCGCGCTTCGCCCGGGCGATGTCGTGCCCTGCGACCTGCGGCTGGCCCAGGCCCACGAGCTGGAGTGCGACGAGTCCATCCTCACCGGGGAGTCGCTCCCGGTGGACAAGGGCACCGCGCCGGTCGCCGCGGACTCGGCCGTGGGCGACCTCACGAGCGCCGCCCTCATGGGGACCGTCGTCCACGCCGGGTCAGGCGTCGGGCTCGCCGTCGCCACCGGGATGTCCACCGAGTTCGGGACCGTCGCGGCCGGGCTGGAGTCCCGTGAGCTGGAGACCCGGTTCCAGACCGGGCTGCGGCAGTTCTCCATGCTCCTGGTCTGGGTCGGCGGCGCGCTCACCGCGTCGATCTTCGTGGTCAACGTCGCCCTGGACCGGCCGCTGCTCGACGCGCTGCTCTTCTCCCTCGCCATCGCGGTCGGGATCACGCCGCAGCTGCTGCCCGCCGTGGTGTCCACCAGCCTGGCCGCAGGCTCGCGCCACATGACCCGGCACAAGGTGCTGGTCAAGCGACTCGTCTGCATCGAGGACCTCGGCGACGTGGACGTGCTCTTCACGGACAAGACCGGCACGCTGACCGACGGGCGCGTGGGCTTCGCTCGGGCCATCCCCACCGTCCCCGGGCGCGCCGTCGAGCTCCTGCGGTGGGGGCTGCTGTGCAGCGAGGACCCGCAGGGACCGGCAGGGGCGGTGGGCGGCAACGCCCTCGACGCAGCGCTCTGGGCGGCGCCGGAGGCGCCCCGCGCCGCGGGGTGGCTCGCCCGGTGGCGGCGCACGTCCTCGGTGCCCTTCAGCCACGAGACGAGGACGTCGTCGGTGAGCTGCGAGAGCCCCGTCGACGGCGTCGTCGAGGTGGTCAAGGGGGCGCCCGAGGCCGTGCTCGAGCGGTGCGGACCGGTCCCGACCCGCGTCGCCCACGCGCTGGACGCGGAGTTCGCCGCCGGCAACCGGGTCATCGCCGTGGCCCGGCGCACGCCACCGGAGGGAGAGTTCCACCTCGAGGGTCTGCTGGTCTTCCTCGACCCGCCGAAGCGCGGCATCGACCGGTCGCTCGCCCGGCTCGAGGGGCTCGGCGTCGACGTCAAGCTCGTCACCGGCGACAACGCCGCGGTGGCCGCGAAGGTGTGTGCCGACCTCGGACTCTCGCACCCCGGCGAGCAGGACGTGCTCGACGGGTCCGAGCTCGACCGGATGGACGACGCCACGCTCACCGCGCGGATGGCCGGCACGGTCGTGTTCGCCCGGGTCAGCCCGGAGCAGAAGGCGCGGATCGTGCGGGCCCAGCGGGCCACGCGCAGCGGCGTCGCCTTCCTCGGCGACGGCGTCAACGACGCCCTGGCCCTGCACGCCGCGGACGTGGGCATCTCGGTCGACTCGGCCACCGACGTCGCCAAGGACGCCGCCGACGTGATCCTCCTGGAGAAGGACCTCGACGTCCTCGCCGACGGCGTCGTGGAGGGCCGCCGGATCTTCGCCAACACCATCAAGTACGTGATGATGGGGACCTCGAGCAACTTCGGGAACATGTTCTCCGCGGCGGGCGCCTCGGCGTTCCTGCCCTTCCTGCCGATGCTGCCCTCGCAGATCCTGCTCAACAACCTGCTCTACGACACCAGCCAGCTGGCGATCCCGACCGACGGCGTCGACGAGGAGCAGCTGCGCCGCCCGTCGCACTGGGACATGCGCCTCATCCGCCGGTTCATGGTCGTGTTCGGGCCGCTCAGCTCGGTGTTCGACTTCATGACCTTCTGGGTGATGCTGCACATGTTCCACGCGGACCCGGCACTGTTCCGCTCCGGCTGGTTCGTGGAGTCCCTGGCGACCCAGACACTGATCATCTTCGCCATCCGGACCCGCCGCATCCCGTTCTTCCGCAGCGCGCCGAGCCTGCCGCTCGCGGCCGCCGCGTGCGGCGTCGTGCTGACGGGCGCGGTGCTCCCCGCGACCCCGCTGGCGCACACCCTCGGCTTCCAGCCGCTGCCCGGCCTGTTCTACGCCACGCTGCTGGTGATGGTGGCGGCCTACCTGCTGCTCGTCGAGGTGGGCAAGAAGCTCTTCTTCGCCGTCCTCGAGGGGCCGCCCCGCGTGGAGCGGCACCCGTCCCGTCGCGTCCGTCCGCGCCGCGTGCACCGTCGGGCGTCCCGGTTCAGCACCGGCGCACGCCTCGAGCACGGCCCCCTCGAGCACGGCGGCCCTCTTGAGCAGGGCGGCGGGTCGCGGCAGCAGCGCAGTCCTTCGCCGACCGGCGGGCCCTGACGCCTCGCCGGTCGGCCCGTGACCACGCAGCCTCGGGCTGGACGCGCCACTAAGTCGGTGGTGCTCGACGCCACGGCGGGGTGAGCATGGTCCGCATGCCCGCCCGCCACAGGACCCCGCCGCAGGGCGGCCTGCCGGTGGCCGGCGAGGTGGGCACCGAGGTCGTGCGGATCGCCTGCGACGAGTCGGGCTTCTCCGGCAGCAACGTGCTCGACCCCACCACGCCGCTGTTCACGCACGCGAGCGTCGACCTGGACGTGGTCGAGGCGGCGGAGCTCGTCGCGGAGCTGCGGGTCGGCCTCCGGTGGGCGAGGTCCGAGCTGAAGTCCGGGCCTCTCCTGCGCGGCGCCGGGCCGGCGCAGGCGCGGGGTCGCCTGCTGTCCGCGCTGCTCGCCGGCGGCACCACCCGGGCGCACGTCCTCGTCGTCGACAAGGAGCTCTTCCTCGCCACCCGCGTCGTCGACCTCCTCCTGCGGGAGCCCTCGTATGCCGCCGGCTCGCCGCTGACGGCGGAGGCCCGCCTGGTGGCGCGCGACCTGAACCGCGCAGCGCGTCCCCACCCTGCGCCGTGGTCGGCCTTCCTCGAGGCGTTCGTCGCGCTCGTCCGCACCAAACGCCGCACCGAGTCCGAGACCCGGCTGGTGGAGCGCTTCCTCGCCGCTCGGGACGTGCTCGGTGCGGCCGTCGAGGGGCGGTCCTCCTCGACCATCGCCGCGCTCACGGAGCCACGGGTCCGCGGCCTGCTCGCCCGGCTCGCCGCGGGCGATCCCCGCGTGCCACCGCCGCTCGAGCCGCTGGTGCCCGCACTCGCCACGACGGTACTGCACTGGAGCCGCGGGCGGCGACAGGTCCTGGTCACGCACGACGAGCAGAGCGCGCTGACGGCCTCGCGCCTCCGGCAGCTGCAGGCCGCCCTGCCCCAGGTGTCCCGGGGACCGGACGACCCGCGCCCCGTCCCCGTCCTGGCGGGGGTGGTGAGCGTGGACTCCCGGGACGACCCGCGCGTCCAGGTGGCCGACCTGCTCGCCGGTGTCGCCCGCCGCGCGACCGGTGACGCGGCCGAGCAGGTGCTCGGGCCCCTCCTCTCGGACGCCTCGCTCTGGGACCCGGGCCCCCGGGTCGCCGGGCCGTCCACGTCCCGCTCGGGGTGGGGGAACGGGGCGCGCGGCTCGCGGTGAGGGAGCCGGCTCGCGGCTCGCGGTGAGGGAGCCGGCTCGCGGCTCGCGGTGAGCCGGCGTCGCGGTCGCATCGGTGCGTGGAACAGCGCGCCGACCCCTCTGGGCCGTGGTCCGGTCGCGCGCCGCCCCACCGCCGGGGCGCCGTTTGGGCGGCGGGGACGCCGGGTACGGGAGCCACATGCCTGATCCGACGCGCACCCGGCCCCTCACGGCCCTGGCCCTGACGTGCTCGCTCAAGCCCTCCCCGGCCGAGTCCAGCACGGACCTGCTGACCCGCCAGCTGCTCGAGGAGCTGGCGAAGCACGGCGTCCAGGGTGAGCTGGTGCGGGCGGTGGACCACGACATCCGCCCCGGCGTGGAGGCCGACATGGGCGACGGGGACGCCTGGCCGCAGCTGCGCGAACGCATGCTGGCGGCCGACATCCTCGTCCTCGGGACCCCCACATGGCTGGGCCAGCACTCGAGCATCGCTCAACGCGTGCTCGAGCGCCTCGACGCCGAGCTCTCCGACACCGACGCGGAGGGCCGCCTGCGCACCGTCGGCAAGGTGGCCGTGGCCGTGGTGGTCGGCAACGAGGACGGGGCCCATCACATCACGGGGATCCTCTACCAGTCCCTCGGCGACGTCGGCTTCACCATCCCGGCGCAGGGCGTGACCTTCTGGAACGGCGAGGCCATGACCGGCACCGACTACAAGGACCTCGACACGAAGCCCGACACCACGGCGGGCGCGACCAGGACGGCGGCGACCAACGCCGCCCACCTGGCCGCCCTCCTCCGTGACCACCGCTACCCGCCGGCCGCCTGAAACCCCCTCGGAGGCAACGACATGCGCAAGCCCGACCGACTGCCCGCCCCCCTCATCGAGTCCTACGAGTGGCAGGACCAGGCCCGGTGCCGCACCCTGCCGGTCGGCTCGTTCTTCGACGCCGAGCTCGCCCGCGGAGCCAACCGCCGGGAGCGGGAGGAGGCTGCCAAGCGCGTCTGCCGCGAGTGCCCGGTCATCCGCCAGTGCCGGGCGCACGCCCTGGCGGCGGAGGACTACGGGGTCTGGGGTGGCCTCACCGCCCAGGAGCGCGACGTCGTCCGCCAGCGCAGCAGCCGCCAGGTCCGCCGCGCGGTCCCGAGCACCCTGAAGGCGTCGTAGCGGGACACCGCGCTCACCGACCGGGCCGCGGGGTGCCCACCCGTCGTGACCGGCTCACCGGCCGCACGCAGAACTGACGCGCTCCGCCGACGCCTGCCGGGCCACCTACCCCTGCCGGGCCGACGTGGCCAGCCCGTCGAGGATGTACCGCTGCGCGAACGCGAACACGACGATCATCGGGATCGTGGCGATCAGGGTCGCGGCCATCGCGATCTCCCAGTGGTACTCCCCGCTGAGCGCGTAGGCGTCGATGATCTGCTTGAGCCCGCGCGGCATCGTGAAGTACGACGGCGTCTGCAGGTAGATGAGCGGGCGCATCAGGTCCGACCAGCTGGCCTTGAGCTCGAAGACGAAGACGATGACCAGGGCCGGCCGGCACAGCGGTAGGGCGATCCGGCGGAACAGCCCGAGGTACGAGCAGCCGTCCACCCGGGCCGCCTCGAACAGCTCGCGAGGCACACCGAGGAAGAACTGGCGCAGCAGGAAGATGTAGAACGCCGTCCCGAACAGGTTCTGCCCCCACAGCGGCACCTGCGTGTCGACGAAGCCGAGCTTGTTCCAGATCAGGTACACCGGGATCATCGTCACCGCACCGGGCAGCATCATGGTGGACAGCACCAGCCCGAAGAGCAGCCCGCGGCCGCGGAACCTGAAGTAGGCGAACCCGAACGCGACGAGCGCGCTCGACAGGGTGACCGTGGTGGCGGCCATGACCCCGACGACGACCGAGTTCGACAGCCAGCGCAGGACCGGCCCGGCGTCCCACACCTGCACGAAGTTCGACCACTGCACGTGCCGCGGGATGAGCCGGTTGTCGAAGACGTCGGACTTGGGCTTGAGCGAGGCGCTGACGAGCCACACCAGCGGATACACGAAGCAGGCCGTGGCGGCCAGCAGCAGGACGACGTATGCCGCGCGCAGCAGCGGGTGGACGCGGCCGGTCATCGGGTGTCCCCCTCGTAGTAGACGACCCGGTTGCCGACCCGCAGCTGCACGACGGTGATGAGCATGATGATGACGAAGAGCAGCCACGCCATGGCCGAGGCGAAGCCCATCTTGAAGAACTGGAACGCGTTCTGGAACAGGTAGACCATGTAGACGAGCGAGGCGTCCGAGGCGGTCGCCTTCTGCTGCGGGCCGTAGAACATCGTGTACGCCTGGTCGAACATCTGCAGCGCGGCGATGGTATTCGTGATGACGGTGAAGAAGACCGCTCCCGAGATCATCGGGAGCGTGACGTTGAAGAACCGCCGGATCGGCCCCGCCCCGTCGAGCAGGGCGGCCTCGTGCAGCTGCCGCGGCACGTTCTTCAGCGCCGCGAGGTAGATGACGATCGTGCCGCCCATCGACCACAGGCTCACGATCGCGAGCGACGGCTTGAGCCACGCAGGGTCGGTCGTCCAGTTCGGGCCGTCGATGCCGAACCAGCCGAGCACGGTGTTGACCAGGCCGGTCTGGCCGTTGAGCAGCAACAGGAACAGCGCCGCAGCAGCGACAGCCGGCGTCATCTCCGGCAGGTAGAACGCTGTGCGGAAGAAGCCGCTGGCCCGCCCCACGCCGGCGAGCAGCATCGCCAGCCCCATCGCCACGACCGTCCCGATCGGCACGAACAGCGCGGCATACACGAAGGTGTTGGTGAGCGACTCGCGGACGCGGGGGTCGGTGAGGAGCTGGCGGTAGTTGTCGGTGCCCACGGAGTGCGTCTGCCCCACGAGGGAGTAGTCGGTGAAGGACAGCACGAGGCTCACGAGCATCGGGCCGGCGGTGAAGACGAGGAAGCCGATGATCCACGGGGAGATGAACAGCAGCGCCGCCCGGGTCTCGCGGCCCCGGACCGTGCCGCCACCGCGTCGCCGCGGCGCCCTCGCCGGGTCCTTCCGCGGGGCGGCGGGGCGGTCCGGCGACGGCTCGTCGACGGTGGGGCGGGGTGCGACGACCTCAGCCACGGGAGGCCTTGTCGTAGGCCGCCTGCGCCTCCTTCTGGGCCTGGCCCAGGGCCTGCTGTCCCGACTGGCCGCCCAGCGCCCGGGCGACCGCGCTCTTCCAGGCCGCGTCGATCTCCGCCCCCGCCGGGGACGGGTTGAGCGCGCTGGCCTTGTCGAGTGCGGAGTAGAAGGCCTTGATGGCCTGGTCGAAGCCGGGCTGCGGCGCCGCCTCGAGGTACTTGGCGCGGATCTGCTCGTCCGCCTTGGTGTTCGCGGTGAACAGGCCGGTGAAGAAGCTCTTGTCCTGCTTGACCTTCTGCATGCGGGCGTCGGCCGCCTTCATCCAGGTGTCCGTCGACGTCATCGTCTTCATCCAGGCGCAGGCCGCCGTCGCGTTCTTGGCGCCCTTCGGGATCGCCCAGGTGGACCCGCCCAGCGTGCTGACCTGGTTGCCCGAGCGGTCGGTCACCGGGGTCGCGGCGAGCTTCAGCCCGGCTGGGATCGAGTCGCGCAGGACGTTGACGTACCAGTTCTCCATCGGGAACGCGGTGATGGTGCCCTTGGTGAGCGGGTTGGTGTCACCGAAGATGTCGAAGGAGTCGCGGAACGCCTTGAAGCTGGTCCAGCCGCCCTGCTCCTTGACCAGCTTGACGGCATAGTCGAGCGCCTCGACCGCCTTGGGGTCGTCGAGGTTCGGCGACCCGTCGTCCTTGACGAGCTGCGCGCCGTTGATGAGCGCCCACAGCGGGAACGAGTCCGGCAGCTTGGGGTCGTAGCCGACCCGCTGGATCTTGTTGCCGGAGTGCTGGTACAGCTTCGTGGCTGTCTTCTCCAGCGCACCCCAGTCCTTGGTCTGGATGGCCGAGGGGTCCACGCCGGCCTGCTGCAGCGACTTGGCGTCGATGAGGTTCACCGTGACGACGTAGAACTCCGGGATCCCGTACACCGTGTTCTTGAACGTGACCGAGCGCATGGCCGCAGGGCGGTACTGGCTGGTGTCGATCGACTGCTGCTTGACGCAGTCGGTGAGGGGCTGGACGACGCCCTTGGCGGCATACGTCCCGATGAGGTTGCGGTCCATGTAGACGAGGTCCGGGGGGTTGCCGCTCGACAGCGCGGTGAGGAACTGCTGGGCGTCGAAGTCGCCCTTGTTGTGCGTCACCGTCACGTCCGGGTAGGCCTGCTTGAAGGCCGCGATGCGCGCCTTGGCCACCTCGTCCTCACCGCCGAAACCCATGATGTTCAGGCTCCCGGACGGCTTGCCGCCGGCCGAGCCGCCCGAGCTGCCACCGGAGTCCGAGCCCTTCGAGCCCACCCCGGCGCACGCACCCGTGGCCAGGACCGATGCCAGCACCAGCGCGGTCGTCGTCCGTCGAACCGTCATGCGTCCACCTCCTCGGGCCACCCCGACGGCGGCACCCGAGAAGCGCTTACCCCGCTTCCCCGAGGAGAAACGCTTCTCCGGAGAAGCGTTCCCCCCGGTGCCCTCCGGGAGGTCGCTCACCCAGCCCAGGGCCCCCACATCCGCTCGAGCGCCGCGCCCGGCCGCCGTCCCTGCTGCCGCGCACGGCTGCCGCGCACGGATGGCGCCGGGACCGGGAGTCGTGTCGAATGGACGGTCGGGTCGCACCCACGGCTCCCCGCCGCCGCCCCGATGGAAGAAGCCCCATGTCCCTGTCCTTCCACCCGGAGACCACCCGGGCCCTTCGCGCCGTCGCCGAGCGGGTGTACCGCGGCGACGGGCCGCAGGACGTGCTCGGCGACATCGTGGAGCTGGTCGCCCGCGTCGTCCCCGGTGCCGACCACGTCAGCCTGTCGAGCCTGCAGCCCGACGACACCCTCCTGACCCGGGCCGCGAACGACGACGTCGCCCGGCACCTGGACCTGCTCGAGAGCCGCGCGAAGGAGGGCCCCTGCCTCGACAGCATCGAGGAGGACTCCGTCCAGCGGGCTCCGGACATCGCGCACGACTCACCGTGGCCACGCCTGACGGAGCTGGTCCTGGCCGAGACGCCGGTGCGGGGCATGCTCGGCTACCAGCTGCTGACGCCGGGCCGCAGCGCCCTGAACCTGTTCAGCGACACGGCCGGCGTCCTCACCGAGGACGTGGCCGACGAGGCAGCCCTGCTCGCGGGTTTCGCGGCGGTGGCCCTCACGGCGCTCGAGCGACGCGAGGACGCGCAGGCCCTGCGGCACCGGCTCGGGGAGGACCGCGAGCGGGGCAAGGCAGTCGGTCTCATCATGGCGACCCACCGCGTCGCAGAGCACGAGGCCGTCCGCCGGCTGGAGTCCGCGTCTCATCTGGCGAACGAGCGTCTCGGTCGGGACTGACCGCCGCCGGCCGCCGCACCTGCCACCAGCGACGACATGGTCCCAGCACCGGCCGAGCGGTGGGGACGAGCGCCGGACGGACGACTCCCCCGCGGCCGCCGACAGCCCGGAAAGGACTAGATTGGGCGGTGTTCCGCGGCCGCCGAGAACCAGCGGCGGACCCTTCGTGAGTGCGACCAGTGGACGGGTGGCGACATGACGAAGAGACATCTCGCGGCGACCGGGGACCTCGCCGCACAGCTCGTGGGGATCGGCGCCGCGCTGAGCTCGGCGCACGACCAGCGGGTCGATGCCGACCGGGTGGTCCGGTTCGCCGCGAGGGTGCTGCCGAGCAGTCGCCACTGCGGCGTCACCCTCATCCGCGGTGGCCACCGGCCGCGCACCATGGCCTCGAGTGACGCGCTGCCCGAGCAGGTCGACGTCCTGCAGTACGACATCGGCGAGGGGCCCTGCTTCGAAGCGGCCACCGACGGGGTGGAGCTGTCGGGCTGCCTCGCGACCGACCAGCGCTGGCCGGCGTTCGGGCCGCAGTGCGTCGAGCACACCGGTGTGCAGAGCATGCTGTCCGTACGTCTGTGCGTCACCGGCCGCGACTTCGCGGCGCTCAACTTCTACAGCCAGGAGCGGGGCGCCTTCGGCGAGGAGGACGTCGACGTCGCGACCCTGCTGGCGCCCTACGCCTCCCTGGCGGTCGAGCACGCCCTGCGCGTGCAGGACACGAGCAACTTCGAGGCGGCCCTGTCCAGCAGCCGCCAGATCGGCACGGCGATCGGCATCATCATGGCGCGGCGGCTGGTGACCTCGGAGGAGGCGTTCGAGCTGTTGCGCGGCGTCAGCCAGGACCTCAACCGCAAGCTGCGTGAGGTGGCCGCGCAGGTCGAGGAGACCGGCGAGCTGCCGGCCTCCGGCCGCGCGACACCCCTTTCCGTGGGCCACGCCCGGCTGTCGCGCGAGGGGTCCCAGCCGGTCGTGCGGTAGCCGCCGCAGCGATCACCGCGCCGGCGGACGCCGCGACAACACGTCAGGCAACCGCTTCCTCGCGCAGCATGGTGTCGCGGAGGCGACCCAGGATGGCGGCGAGCACGCGCGACACCTGCATCTGGCTGACCCCGATCCGGCGGCCGATCTCCGCCTGGGTGAGCTCGTCGACGAACCGCAGCCGCAGCACGTGCAGCTCGTCCTCCCCGAGACCGCTCAGCGCCCAGCGCAGGGCGAGCCGCTCCTCGAGCGACGCGTACGCGTCGGCCGGGTCCGGCACCTCCAGGCGGATGTCCTCCCCGGCGGCGTGGCCGTCGAGCGATGTGGTGCTGTACCCCCCGGTGGCGGCCATGACCTCGCGGACGGCGTCGAGGGTCACCCCGACACCGCTGGCCAGCTCGGCCGTGGTGGGCTCGCGCAGCAGCTCCTGGCGCAGGTGCTCCTCCTGCCGGGCCAGGGCCACGCGGCGCTCCTGGAGCTGACGGGGAGGCCGCACCGCCCAGCCACAGTCGCGGAAGTGCCGCTTGAGCTCCCCGGTGACGGTCGGCACGGCGTACGCGGGGAAGCAGACCGCCCGGCCGGGCCGGTAACGTCGGACTGCCTTGAGCAGAGCCAGGCGCGAGACCTGCTGCAGGTCGTCGTCGTCCACACCACGGCCGCGGTAGCGCCGGGCTGCCTGGTCGGCGAGGTCGCACGTGAGCTCGAAGATGTCCGCCTCGAGCCGGCGGCGGGTGGCGGCGCACCGTGTGCCCGCGTAGACCCGCAGGAGATCTTCGGCACGGTCGTGCGGCGGTCGCGGGTCGGCGGCCGGATCGAGGGTGACAGTGCGGGGATGCGGCGACGTGGGTTCCACGGCGCTCTCCTTCGGGCAGGGAATCCGGCGCCGTGGTTGGACCGATCTGCCACTTCCGACCCAAACACGAAGTTCGTCCTGCCACAACTCGAAGCAGGGCTCCGGGACGGGTCGGGGAGGGGTCGAAATGCCGTTTCACCTGCGGTCTTGACCGATTCCATACCGATTCCTGACCCTCCGCGGGGTTTGCCCGCCCCACGGAGCGGGCAATCATCCGAGGAAGACGGCGGCTCGGTGGGAGGCCGTCGCACCAGGGCGGGCAGGAGCACCAGATGACCACGCAGACGTACCCGAGCACGACGCGACCGACGGACCACGACGACCTCGCCGCAGCCCTGTCCCGGACCCTGGGGGTGGACTTCCTGCCGGCCCGCGGTGACCAGCTGCTCGCGGCCCTCGTGCGCCAGCACGCGCCGAACCAGGTCCTGTGGCTGCTGGCCGACCTGCCGACGAACCGCGAGTACGCCTCCTTCGCCGAGGTGGCCTCCGTCTGCGGCACGGGTGCCATGCCGGGCGAGTGCCCACGCTGGTACGCCTGACCGCGAGGACTCCCGTCGCCGCCTGAGGGTGCCGGGGTGTGGCCGGCGATCGGCCCCACCACACGTGACCACACCCGTGACCACACGGGTCCACCCCCCCGCGGCGACCCTGGTGGAGGCCACCGACGTGGATCGTGGTTGCGGTCCGCCCGAACGGGTATCGCCCTCACATGGAGTGTGCGCGCAGACCTGTCCGCCGGCGGTCCCTGCCTGCCGGGCCGGCCTGGTCCCACCGGAGGTGGGCCCCCTCGTGACCCCCGAGCGTGTGGCCTCACTGCTCGCAACGATGGTGCGGGAGGTGTCCGACCGGCAGGTGTCGATCGACCGCCCGCGGTGCCTGTGCCTGGCCGCCGCCGCCCTCGTGGAGGCCGACGGGGTCGCCATGACCATGGCGTACGCCTCCCCCGACCGGGTCACCCTGTGTGCCACCGACGACATCGCTGCCCGCCTGGAGGACCTCCAGGACGTGTTGTCGCAGGGCCGGGCCTGCTCGCCTCCGTCGACGGCGTGCACGTCCGGGCCCTGCTGGACCACGCCGAGGACCCCGGGTGGCCCGAGCTCGCCGGGGCCGTGCGCGACGAGCTCGGGCCGGTGCTGGTGGAGGCGTTCCCCATGCGCGCGGGAGGTGAGGTCGTCGGAGTGATCACGTACCACCTCGCCCCGGGCAGCGATCTGGCCCTGGACCCGACGGACGCCCAGCTCGTCGCCGACCTCGTGGGCACCGCGACGCTCGAGCACGACCCGGCCGACGCCCTCCAGATGATCGAGGGCGTCGGGCCGTGGTCACAGCGCTCGCGGGTCCACCAGGCCACGGGCATGGTGATGGAGCAGCTGCAGATCGGTGCCGACGACGCCGTGACGATGCTCAAGGCGCACGCGTTCGCCAGCGAGGAGCCGCTCGGGGTGACGGCCGGCCGAGTCATCGACCGCACGCTCGACCTGCGGACCCTCGACACCGGTCCGGAGTCCACTCCGGGGTCCACCGGGATCCGGTAGGGGCGGGGAAGCCGGGACCAGCCGGCTTAGGCTGCGCTGACACGGGGTACGCCAGTCCCATGGAGACAACGGCACGCGGCACGAGGGCCGCCGAGATCGGGGACCGCCTGACGGCCCAGCACCAGCACCTGCGCCACCTCGTCGAGGAGGTGCGGACCAGCGGCGGCGAGGAGCGGGCGGGCGCCTTCGTCGAGCTGCGCCGGTACCTGGCGGCCCACGAGGTGGTCGAGCAGAACAGCCTGCACCCCGTGCTCGGGCACGGCAGCACGGACAGCGGGGACATTGGAGCCCGCGTCGCCGAGGAACGCCGGGCGACCGACGACCTCGAGCGCCTGGAGCGGCTCGACCTCGACGGTCGCGAGTTCGCCGACGCGTTCGACGCGTGGTCCGAGGCCCTGATGGCGCACGCCGACGCGGAGGAACGCGACGAGGTGGGTGCGCGGCTGGACGAAGTCGGCGAGCACGAGTCCACGATGGTGCTGCGGATCCTCGAGCAGGTCGACGCGATCGCCGCCTCCGAGGCCATGCAGGAGGCGGCTGCCGCCGACGGCGGCTTCGCCGCCATGGTCGACGCGGCCCGTCTGGAGGTCAGCCGGCGCCTGGACTGACGTCGGCAGGGGGAGTTCGACGGCCCGGGCCGCCGGAACCGCCTGATCCTCTCGCGCGGGTTTGCTCGCACGGGTTTGACCGGCCACCGCAGGGGTACTCGACAGCCCTGGGCGCGCACCGTTGGCGCCGAGCACCACCACGACACCCACCCACAGAGAGGATCCGGCGATGAGTGAACCGCAGTCCCAGTCGTCGACGACCCAGGCCGCCCGCGACATCGGGGGCCAGGGCAAGGAGGCCGCGCAGGACGTCGCCTCCACCGCCACCGACCAGGCCACGCAGGTCGCCCGTGAGGCGCGCGACCAGGCACGCCAGCTGTGGTCGCAGTCCCGCGACGAGCTCAGCAACCAGGCCGGCCAGCAGCAGTCCCGGATCTCCCAGTCCCTCAGGGGAATCAGCGACGAGCTCCACTCCATGGCGGACGGCTCGCAGCAGGGCGGCATGGCCACCGGGCTGGTCCGTGAGGCCGCCGGCCACGCACGCACCGCCTCCCAGTGGCTCGAGGCGCGTGACCCGGCGAGCCTGGTCGAGGAGGTGCGTGGCTTCGCCCGCCGGCGCCCCGGCACGTTCCTGGCCGCAGCGGCCATCCTCGGCGTGGTCGGCGGCCGGCTCACCCGGGCCACCGTCGACGAGAAGCGTGACGACTCCTCCCCCGGCAGCGCCTCCGGCGCCACCCACTCCACGGGCCGCGCCACTGCCGGCGCGACCGGCGACGGCAACGGGTATGCCGGTGCCACCGGTTCGGGCGGCCTCGGCACCGCGGACGGCTTCCCCACCTCCGGGGTCGGTGCGCCGGCTGCAGGCGGAGCCGGTGCGGCCGCCGTCCCGAGCGGAGCCGGTGCGGCTTCGGTCGCAGGCGCCGGCAGCGCGTCGGCCACGGACGACATCACGGCCGACGACATCACTGCGGGCGACCCGCTCGGCGAACCCGTCTCCGAGGTGCAGCGCGTCGGGAGCCCGGCGCGGGTCACCGGCCCGGTGGGCGCGCCCCGCGACGACGAGGTGCTGCCGTGACGGAGCAGCAGCAGTCGACGCGCGAGGAGTCACTGCGCTCGCTCGGCGCGCTCGTGTCCGACATCAGCCAGGACCTGTCCACGCTGGTGCGGCAGGAGGTCGCGCTGGCCAAGGCGGAGGCCAAGGAGAGCGCGAGCCGCGCAGGCAAGGGCGCCGGCATGCTCGCCGGTGCAGGAGTCGCCGCGCAGCTGGCGCTCGTGTTCCTGTCCGTCGCCCTCTGGTGGGGCCTCGGCAACGCCATCGGCCGCGGCTGGTCCGGGCTCGTCGTCGCCGCCATCTGGGCGGTCATCGCCGGGGTGCTGGCTCTCGTCGGCCGTGGCCAGCTCAAGGCGGCGCCCGGCCTGCCGCGCACGACGGACACCGTCAAGGACATCCCCGACGCACTGAAAGGACGCCAGACGCGATGACACAGCCCTACGACACCACCCAGACCTACGAGTCCGAGGCGTACGGGTCCGTGGCCCCCGTCACGACCGGCACGCCCGCCACGACCACCGGCCCCGCCGGGACCGTGCCGCCCACCACGTCCAGCCAGGACCCGGACGCCATCCGCCGGGAGATCGACCGCACCCGCGGCCGCCTCGCGGCCGACGTCGACACCTTGGGCAACACCGTGAGCCCGTCACACGTGGCGCAGCGCACCGTCGGGCGCGCCAAGAGCCGCGTCGCCTCGCTGAAGGACAGCGTCATGGGGACCGCCCACGACGTCGCCGGCAGCGCGCAGGACCTGGGTGGCAACGGCGCCGACACGGCGCAGCACGCCGTGCAGGCGACGGCCGAGGTGCCCCACCGGGCCGCCCAGCGCACCCGCGGGAACCCGCTGGCCGCCGGCGCCGTCGCGCTCGGCATCGGCTGGATCGTCGGTTCCCTGCTGCCCGCCAGCCAGCGTGAGCAGGAGCTGGCCCACACGGCCCGCGAGCAGGCACAACCCCTCGTCGAGGAGGCGAAGTCGGTGGCGCAGGACGCCGGCCAGAACCTCAAGGAGCCCGCCACCCAGGCCGCCGACGCGGTGAAGCAGCAAGCTGCCGCGGGCGTCCAGGAGGTCCGGCAGGAAGGAGCCGACAAGGCCCACGAGGTCAAGGACTCCACCCACGACACCGTCAGGGGCGTGAGCTCCACGAGCCACACGGGCCCCTCGGACGGAGACCTCGGCTCCTGACCCTGAGGGACGCGATCGGCACGACGGGGCGCGGACCGAGAGGTCCGCGCCCCGTCGTGCGCGCGGCGTCACTGGCAGGCAGGGTTGCCGGCATGGAGGTGTACTCGCGGCTCGTCCAGACCCGCGCGCCCGCACGGCCGGAGGCGGTCACGCTGGTGCTCCACGGCGGTGCGAGCCGCCGGCAGGCGATGCGGGTGCGCCCGACCCAGCTGTCGGTGCTGCGCATGGTCCCGATCGCCGCACGGCTCGCCCACGCCGGACAGGACCGGCTCGCCGTCTTCCGGCTGCTCAACTCGGCGCGGGGGTGGGACGCCCACACCACGCCGCTGGACGACGTGCGGTGGGCCCTGGGCCAGGTGCGGGAACGGTACGGCGCCGACCTGCCGGTGGGCCTCGTCGGGCACAGCCTCGGAGGACGGGCTGCCCTCCTGGCGGCCGGCGCTGCGCAGGTCCGCTCGGTCGTCGCCCTCGCGACGTGGCTGCACCCCGACGAGCCGCTGCCGGTGGCTGCCGGCCGGGACGTGCTGTTCGTGCACGGGGACCACGACCGTGTGGCGAGGCCGGCGTACGCACGGGCCGCCGCCCGGCGCCTGTCGGCGAGCGCGCGCGTGGGCTTCGTCACCGTCCGGGACGGCAAGCACGCGATGCTGCGGCGACACCGCGTGTTCGACGGCCTGGCCGCTGACTGGGTCCGGGCGACGCTGCTCGGCGAGGCCGTGGGCGGGACCGTGGCACGAGTGCGCGCCGGGGAGCCGGCGGTCGACGTCTGAGTCGCCGTGCTGCTCGCGCGGTGACAGGGACGTGTCAGCCGGGCTATGGTCGGAAGCGGTCGAACCAAGGCCTTGCGAAGTCCGTCCGGAGGCACGCCCGTGAGCGTCGTCGACCCCGCGCCCGCCGCCTATCCCTACCGCTACGACCCCCGGCTCGACAGCTGGGAGGTCGGCGCTCCGTGGCTGTCGCTGCACGGCCTCCCCCCACGCCGTCCCTTCACCACCGAGGACCTGCTCCTGCGGGTGCACCCCGACGACCTGCGCGCCACGAGGGACTGGCTGCAGGAGCAGGTCGCGCGGCCGGGCACGTCCTCTCACACCTACCGGATGCGGACCGGACAGCGGTCGGGGCGACGGGTCCGCCTGGTGGCGCACGCGGTTCGTGACCGGGCGCAGCGGACGTCCCGGCTGGACGGCTTCCTCCTCGACATCACGGGGGACATCTCCCGCTGGCAGACCGAGGCGGTGACGGCCTCGGCGACGTACCGCGCCACGATCGAGCAGGCGAAGGGCGCCCTCATGCTCGCCTTCTGCGTCGACGAGGAGACCGCCTTCCGGATGCTCGTCGCGTACTCCCAGGGCCGCAACGCCAAACTGCGTGACGTCGCCGCCTTCATCACCGAGGCCATCAAGGACCCGCGGCTCGCGCACCCCGACCACCCGGTCGAGAGCCTTGTCGACGTCATCACCCTCCTCGCCGACGAGCACACCCGCCTCCAACCCGCGGCCGCGGGCGCGCCCGGTGCCAGCCCCTGGGTCACGGTCGACGGTCGCTCGCCGGCACGCCGGGGGTGAGGGCGGCACCCGGCAGTGCGCAAGGGCCCGTGCTCTCCGCGCGTTCTGCACCGACGCCGTCTGCCCGTCGGGCAGGATGCCCGGTATGACCCGCATGGTGCCCCTCTTCCGGCTCGGCCCGGTCTGCCTCCTCACCGGCCTCGCCCTCGTCGGATGCACCCAAGAAGGGCCCGCGATCCCGGACGCCCCCGCAGGCACCAGGAGCACCACGACGACCGCTCCCCCGAAGGCTGACTACCCCCTGAGCATCCAGCGCGTCGGCACGACAGCCGGCGACCGCGGTCAGCGGTTGAGCATCCAGGAGGACCGGACGGTCCTGTCCACCGGCGGGTCGCAGGGTCAGCAGGCCACCTGCTCGCTCGATGCACCCGCCTTCCGCACGTTGTCACAGGCTGCGCTGGACATCGCGCGCACCAGCGAGGGCCCGCCGACACCGGCCACGGAGAACCTGCTGTTCCAGGGGATCGACGCGAGCGACGACCGAGTGGCACCGGTACGGGCCCTGGTGGTCGACCTGCTGACGGACGTGGCCAGACCCGCCGGGAAGCGGACCCTCTGCCGCTGACCCTCCCCACGCCGCGACCCTCCCCGCACCGCCGACCCTCGGCGCGGCGGATGCCTCGCGCTCTCCGGGCTGCCGCCGGCCCCTCGACCGGCGGCAGCCGTCAGGGGCGACCCGACCCGTCGGCGGTGAGCCCGCGCCGGGTCACCTCGTCCTTGGCCGCTCCGAGCGTGGCGGCGAAACCACGGCTGCCGGCGAACCCTCCACCGCGCAGGGCCTCGGCAACCTCGCCCACGGCGTGCAGACCGGCCACCATGCGCCCGGCCGCCTCCTCGTCGACGCGCGGGAGCAGCATCGTGAGCTCCTGGTGCTCCTCGGCCTCGGCGTGCTGCGACACGGCCTGCGCCAGCTCGGCGAACGTCTCCTCGAACTGGGGGGTGTCGACCTCGAACTGCTCGAGCTGCTGGACGAGCGAGGTGGCCTGCCGCTCCTCGTCCACCCGGTCCTTGGCGACCGACGTGCCGTCGGCGACCGCCATCAGGGCGGGGTGCACCACGAGCTCCTCCATCGCCTCGTGGGCAGCGAGGTAGTCCTGGAAGGAGCGGTAGGCCTCGGCCCTCTCCTCCCCCCTGGTCTCCTGCACCGAGCGGACGAGGGTCCGCACCCGCCCGTGCTGCTCGCTGACGAGCGAGGTGACGGCGTCGTGGGGACCTGGCATGCGAGAACCTCCCGTTCTGGCGGCAGCCGTGGCGGCGTGCCTGGGTGTATGCCCGGGGCTACCCGGTCCCGGGCGCGGTGAAACGGGGCCCGCCTGCGCCCCACGGTGCTGGGCCTGCGCCTCACGGTGCTGGGCCTGCGCGAGGACCTCGGCGAGGTGGTGGGCGCGCCGACCGCCGGCCAGCTCAGCGACCTGGGTGCGGCAGCTGAACCCGTCCGCGAGGACGACCGCGTCCCGCGGCAGGCGGTCCAGGGCCGGGAGCAGTCCGTTCTCGGCGACTTTGCGGCTCGTCTCGAAGTGACCGCGCTCGAAGCCGAAGTTCCCGGCCAGGCCGCAGCAGCCCGAGTCCAGGGCGGGCACCTCGAGCCCCATGTCCGACAGGACCTGCGCGTCCGCGTCCCACCCGAGGACGGCGTGCTGGTGGCAGTGCACCTGGGCGGCACCGTCGACCGGTCTGTCGCCGGAGCCGGCCGGCGCGTCGCGGGTGCCGTCCTGCGGGTCCTGCGCAGCGTCGGTCCCGGGTCGCCACTGGGGCGCCCGCCAGCCGGGCGTGTGCTCCTCGAGCAGCTCGGCCAGGGTGACGGTGGCGTCCCGGAGCCGGGCCACCTCGCGGTCGTCCGGCATCAGCTCCGGGCCGTCGCTTCGGAAGACGCTGGTGCAGCTCGGCTCGAGCCCGACGACGAGGGCGCCGTCCCGGAGGTGCGGCCACAGGGCCGAGGCCGTCCTGCGCAGGGCGCGGCGGGCCGGGCCGAGCTGGCCGGTCGAGATCCAGGTCAGGCCACAGCACAGCGGCTCGGTGGGCACGACGACCTCCCAGCCCGCCGACTCGATCACCTCCACCGCCGCCCGCGCGATCCACGGGTGGAAGTGGTTGGTGAACGTGTCGGGCCAGAGGACGACCCGTCCACGACTGGCGCTCCCGTCGTTCCCTGCGCCCCGGGTCCGGCCGGCCCAGTCCGCCTGGAACGTCTGCTCGGCGAACCGGGGCACCTGACGCGGGTCGAGCCCGGCCAGCCGCTCCAGCAGTGGCGCCACCCGGGACCCGCCCACGGCGTTGCCGACGCGCGCGAGCCCGGCCCGGTGGACGCCATACGCCGCGAGCGGGAGCCAGCCCAGGGTGTAGTGGGACCGCGGGCGCAGGCGGTGCCGGTAGTGGTGCGAGAGGAACTCGGCCTTGTAGGTCGCCATGTCGACGTTGGCGGGGCAGTCGCTCTTGCACCCCTTGCACGACAGGCAGAGGTCGAGCGCGTCGCGCACCGCGGTCGAGCGCCACCCGTCGCGGATCGTGCCGTCACGGTGCCCGTCGAGCATCTCGAACAGCAGGCGCGCACGCCCCCGCGTGGAGTGCTCCTCCTCGCCGGTCGCCTGGTACGACGGGCACATGACGGAGCCGGCCTCGTGGCCGTGCTGCCGACACCTGCCGACGCCGACGCAGCGGTTCGCGGCGTCGACGAACGACCCGCCGTCGCTCGGGTACGCGAACTCCGGCCGGCCCATCGGACGGGGCACCCACTCGCCACCGAGCCGCAGGTCCTGGTCGAGCCGGCGCGCGCGGACCACCTTGCCGGGGTTCATCCGGTTCCGCGGGTCGAAGACGTCCTTGAGCTGCTCGAACAGGCGCACCACGTCGGAGCCGAACATGACCGGCAGCAGCTCGCCGCGGCTCTGCCCGTCCCCGTGCTCGCCCGACAGCGAGCCGCCGTAGTCGCTGACGAGCCGGGCCGCCCGCTCCATGAAGCGGCGGTAGTGCGCCACACCCTCGTCCGTGTAGAGCCCGAACGGGATCCGCGTGTGCAGGCACCCCTGGCCGAAGTGGCCGTAGAGGCTGGGCGCGGTCTCCCCCTCGTAGCCGAACTCCTCGAAGAGCTCCTTCAGGTCGTGGAGGTAGTCACCGAGCCGCTCGGGTGCGACCGCGGAGTCCTCCCAGCCCTCGAAGGTGTCCGGGTGGTGCGGGACGTGCGCGGTCGCGGCGAGACCGGACTCCCGCACGAGCCAGAGCTCGTGCTCCGCGTCGGGGTCGTCGAGGAACTTCACCTGCGGGTCGTGCTCGGTGTCGCCCAGGGCGTCGAGCATGGCCCGGGCCCGGTCGTCCGCCTCCTGCGTCGTGGCCCCGCCGAACTGCACCATCAGGTAGCCCGTGCCCTCGGGCAGCTCACGCATCGCTGTGGCGTTGAGGTGCTTGATCTCGTTGTCCACCAACAACTTGTGGTCCAGGCCCTCGAGGGCGATCGGTTCGTGCTCCACGATCGCGGGGACGGCCCGGGCCGCGGCGACGATGTCGCGGAACCCCAGCACCACGAGGGTCCTGTGCTCCACGACGGGCACGAGCCGCAGCTTGGCGCGCAGGACGGTGACGAGCGTCGACTCGCTGCCGACGAGTGCCTTGGCGAGGTCGAGGTGGTTCTCCGGCAGCAGGCTGTCGAGGTTGTAGCCCGACACGCGGCGGGGGATGTCGGGGAACCGCTCGCGGATGAGGTCGGCGTGATCGGCGGCGATGGCGCGGGCGCGCCGGTAGACGGAGGCCCGCAGGTCCCCGTGGCGCTCGATCTCGGCGTACTCCTCCTCGCTGGTCTCCCCGCACCAGAAACGCGTGCCGTCGTACAGCAGGACCTCCAGTGCCACGACGTTGTCGACGACCTTGCCGGTGCGCTGCGCGGTCGCACCGCACGAGTTGTTGCCGATCATCCCGCCGAGCGTGCAGTTCGGGTGGGTCGCGGGCTCCGGCCCGAACCGCATGTGGTGCTCGGCCAGGGCGGCGTTGAGGCTGTCGAGGACGATGCCGGGCTCGACCACACAGGTCCGTGCCTCCGGGTCGACTTCGAGGAGCCCTGTGCAGTACTTCGACCAGTCGATGACGACGGCCGTGTTGGTGCACTGGCCGGCCAGGCTGGTCCCGCCGCCGCGGGACAGCAGGGGCGCGTCGTGCCGCCGGCAGACCGCGACGGCCGCCGCCCCCGCCTCGACGCTCCGCGGCACGACGACGCCGATCGGCACCTGCCGGAAGTTCGAGGCGTCGGTGGAGTATGCCGCGCGGCTGCCCGCGTCGAACCGCACCTCCGCGTCCACCTCCCGCCGCAGGTCCCGTTCCAGCGCCTCGTGCGTGCTGTCGGTGCGCGCCCTCGTGGTTGCCGTGGCCATGGGAGCTCCTCTCCTGCAGCGCCATCGCTTCTCGGGGAGTACCCCGTCCGGCGCGCCGCAACCCTCAGGTGGCGCCCGCGTCCGCTGCTCACCCCGCTGGGCGCGCGGCGCACGGCACCATCATGGGCAACTAGTTGCGCACTCGCAATCATTGCTTTCAACTTGCGATCTGCGGGCCAGCGTCGTTGCATGGAAGACATGTCCTCACCGCAGACAGTCGTCGTCACCGGAGCAACGGCGGGCATCGGCCGCGCCACAGCCATCGCCTTCGCAGCGGAAGGCGCCCGGGTCGCCCTGCTCGCGCGCGGGGAGGAAGGACTCGACGGGGTGGCCAGGGAGGTTGCGGCCGCCGGAGGCCAACCGATGCCGATCCCGGTGGACGTGGCTGACGCGCGCGCCGTGGACGACGCGGCCGAGGCGGTCGAGGCGGCGCTGGGCCCGATCGACGTGTGGGTGAACGACGCCTTCACCTCGGTCTTCGCGCCCTTCCACGAGATAGAGGCCGACGAGTTCCGACGGGTGACCGAGGTGTCCTACCTCGGCTACGTCCACGGGACCATGTCCGCCCTGAAGCGCATGCGGCCCCGCGACGCGGGCACGATCGTCCAGGTGGGCTCGGCACTGGCGTACCGCGGCATCCCCCTCCAGAGCGCCTACTGCGGCGCCAAGCACGCGATCCAGGGATTCAACGAGTCGCTGCGGTGCGAGCTGCTGCACGAGCACAGCAACGTGCACGTGACGATGGTGCAGATGCCGGCGGTGAACACGCCACAGTTCAGCTGGGTGCTGTCCCGCTTGCCCCGGCACGCCCAGCCCGTGCCCCCGATCTACCAGCCGGAGGTGGCGGCCAAGGCCGTGGTCCACGCGGCGCACCACCCCCGGCGACGCGAGTACTGGGTCGGGGGCAGCACGGCGGCCACGCTGGCCGCGAACGCCATCGCCCCGGGCCTGCTCGACCGCTACCTCGGCCGCACCGGGTACGCCTCGCAGCAGACCGACGAGCCGCGTGACCCCGACCAGCCGGTCAACCTCTGGAAGGCGGCGGACGGCCGGGCCGGCAAGGACTTCGGCACGCACGGCGTCTTCGACAGCAGGTCCACGGACCGGTCGGCCCAGCTGTGGGCCTCCCAGCACCACGGGCTGCTCGGAGCGGTCGGCGCCGCCGTGGCCGCCGCCGGCATCGGCGCCTGGTGGCGCCGGAACGCCTGATGCCGACGCCCGCCGGCGTGCAGGTGGCGCTCAGGGACTCCTCGCCCGGGCTCGGGAACGCGCAGCGGCCGCCGGGCACCACTCTCCGGGTGCTGGGCGGGCTGGAGGTCGCGCAGGGCCTGGCCTACCTGGTGGTCCCGCACCGCCTGCTCGGACTCGTCACGGGCCGCCGGCCCGGCGCCCGGGAGGTGACCGTCACCCGGGTCCTCGGGGGCCGGCTCGTGCTCCAGGGGCTCGTGCTCGCCCTCGCGCCGACCGCCTCGCTCCCCCTCGTCGGCAGGAGTACCGCTGCCGTCGACGGGGTACATGGACTCTCGATGGTGGCCCTCGCCGCCACCGCACCGCGGCATCGCCGAGCCGCCCTGGCCAGCGCCGGCAGTGCACTGCTGTCCGCCCTGGCCACCTACACCCTCGTCCCCCGTCCCGACCCCAGGAGGCAGCCATGAGCCAGACCACCGCCGACTACGTCCTCGCCCGCCTGCGCGAGTGGGGCGTCGAGCACGTCTTCGGGTACGCCGGTGACGGCATCAACGGGCTGCTCGCCGCGTGGGGCAGGGCCGACGACGCGCCGGCCTTCATCCAGGCCAGGCACGAGGAGATGGCGGCCTTCGAGGCCGTCGGCTACGCCAAGTTCTCCGGCCGTCTCGGCGTGTGCGCCGCCACCTCGGGCCCCGGGGCCATCCACCTGCTCAACGGCCTCTACGACGCCAAGCTCGACCACGTGCCGGTCGTCGCCATCGTCGGCCAGACCGCCCGTTCCGCGATGGGCGGCTCGTACCAGCAGGAGGTCGACCTCGCCACGCTGTACAAGGACGTGGCCTCGGACTTCGTCGAGACCGTGAACGTCCCCGAGCAGCTGCCGAACGTGCTCGACCGGGCAATCCGCACGGCCCTGTCCGCCCACGCCCCCACCGCGGTCATCATCCCCTCGGACGTCCAGGAGCTCGAGTACACGCCCCCGGGTCACGAGTTCAAGATGGTGCCGTCGTCGCTGGGCGTGCGGTGGCCGACAGTGGCACCCGACGACGCGGCGCTGCACGAGGCGGCCGACATCCTCAACTCCGGCGAGAAGGTGGCGATGCTCGTCGGCCAGGGGGCGCGGGGCGCCCGGGCGGAGGTCACCCAGGTGGCCGAGCTGCTCCAGGCCGGCGTCGCCAAACCGTTGCTGGGCAAGGACGTCCTGTCGGACGAGCTGCCGTTCGTCACCGGCTCGATCGGCCTGCTCGGCACGCGGCCGAGCTATGACCTGATGCAGGACTGCGACACGCTGCTCATCGTGGGGTCGAGCTTCCCCTACACCCAGTTCCTGCCCGAGCTCGGCAAGGCACGGGCGGTGCAGATCGACGTCGACGCCGGCCGGATCGGCATGCGCTACCCCACCGAGCTCAACCTCGTGGGCGACGCAGCCACCACGCTGCGCGCCCTCGTCCCGCTGCTCAAGCCCCGCGAACGCGGGTCCTGGCGCGAGGACATCGAGCAGGGGGTCGCATCCTGGTGGGAGACCATGGCGCAGGAGGCCGAGGTCCCGGCCGACCCGGTGAACCCCATGAAGCTGTTCGCCGAGCTCTCCCCGCGCCTGCCCTCCAACGCCATCGTCACGGCCGACTCCGGCTCGTCCGCCAACTGGTACGCGCGCCAGCTGCGCTTCCGCGACGACATGCGTGGCTCGCTGTCCGGGAACCTGGCGACGATGGGGCCCGGCGTCCCCTACGGGATCGGGGCGAAGTTCGCCTGCCCCGACCGGCCGGTCGTCGTGTTCGCCGGCGACGGCGCCATGCAGATGAACGGCCTTGCCGAGCTCATCACCGTCAAGCGGTACTGGGAGCACTGGGCCGACCCGCGCCTGGTCGTCGCCGTCCTGCACAACAACGACCTCAACCAGGTCACCTGGGAGATGCGCGCCATGGGCGGCTCCCCCAAGTTCCCCGAGTCGCAGACCCTGCCCGACGTCGACTACGCCGCCTTCGCCGCGAGCCTGGGCCTCGCCGCCCGGACCATCACGTCCCCCGACGAGCTGGGCAGCGCGTGGGACGAGGCCCTGTCCGCGGACCGGCCCACGGTGCTGGACGTGCACACCGACCCGGACGTGCCCCCCATCCCGCCACACGCCACCTTCGAGCAGATGCGGAACTCCGCGTCCGCGCTGCTGCACGGCGACGAGGACAGGTGGGGGGTCCTGCGCGAGGGCATCCGCACCAAGGCCAAGGAGGTCCTTCCGGGGGGTCACTCGTGACCGCGAGCTCCCCCGACGCCCCGCACTTCCCGGACGGCGGCCCGCCCGTCGAGCAGCTGGAGGCAAGGGCATACCGGCTGCCCGTCGACGCGGACGAGGAGTCGGACGGGACCGCGACCTGGACCGCCACCACGATGGTGGTGGTCCGGGCCCGGGCCGCGGGGGTGACCGGCACCGGCTGGACGTACGGCCCCGCGGCCTGTGTCGGCCTCGTCGACGAGCTGCTGGCCCCCGTGGTCCGCGGCCGGCCCGCCTTCGGCGTGCCCGGGACGTGGCTCGCCATGGTGCGCGCGGCCCGCAACTCCACGAGGGCCGGTGCCGTCGGGTACGCCGTGTCGGCCGTCGACGTCGCCCTGTGGGACCTGCACGCCCGCCTGCTCGGGCTGCCGGCCCCTGACCTGCTCGGCCGGGTCCACGACGAGGTGGCGGTCTACGGCAGCGGCGGGTTCACCAGCTATGACGGCGAGCGGCTTGCCGCCCAACTGGACCACTGGGTGCACGGCCAGGGCATCCCGCGGGTCAAGATCAAGATCGGCCGTCCCGGCGGCACGGACCACGACCGGGATGTCGCCCGCATGCGGCTCGCCCGAAGGACCGTGGGCACCGACGCCGAGCTCTTCGTCGACGCCAACGGCGCGTACTCGGCGAAGCAGGCCGTGCGCACCCTGCACGCCGCCCAGGAGGCCGGCGCCGACGTCACGTGGTTCGAGGAGCCGGTGACCTCCGACGACCTGCCCGGTCTCGCCCTCGTCCGGGAACTGGTCGACGCGGACGTGACCGCCGGCGAGTACGGCACCGACATCGGCTACTTCGAGGCGATGTGCGCCGCCGGCGCGGTGGACTGCCTCCAGGTCGACGCCACCCGCTGCGGCGGCTGGACCGAGTGGCTGCGGGCGTCGGCCGTCGCCGCCGCCCACCACCTCGAGGTCTCGGCGCACTGCGCGCCCCACCTGCACGCGCCGGTAGCCGCGGCGACCCCGAACGTCCGCCACCTCGAGTGGTTCCACGACCACGTCCGGTTCGAGGACATGCTCTTCGAGGGGACGCTCGACCCCGCCGGCGGGACGGTGCGTCCGGCGCCCGACCGCCCGGGGCACGGGCTCACCCTCGACGAGGACGCCGCGGCGCGGCTGCGGGTCGCCTCATGAGCACACCCGAGGGGCCCCCGATCTGGGCGGAGTTCCCGCCGTACGCGCTGCGCGACTACGCGCTGCTCGCCGACGGGCACCGGGGCGCCCTGGTGGGCCCGCGGGGCGACGTCGTCTGGCTGTGCGCGCCACGCTGGGACAGCGACGCCGTCCTGTCCTCCCTCATCGGCGGCGAGGGAGGGTATGCCGTGACGCCGGTGGAGCCCTGCGTCTGGGGTGGCTACCACGAGCCCGGGACGCTGATCTGGCGCAGTCGCTGGGTCACCCCGAGCACCGAGATCGAGTGCCGCGAGGCGCTGGCCTACCCGGGCGACCCGGACACCGTGGTGCTCCTGCGGCGGGTGGACGCGGTCGCCGACCGGGCCGACGTCCGGGTGGTCCTGGACCTGCGGGCGGAGTTCGGCCAGGAGCCGTGGCGGGACCTGCACCGTGAGGACGACGGGACCTGGACGGCGACGGTGGGCAAGCACCGGGTGCGCTGGAGCGGTGCGCCCGACGCGGTCGTCGACGTCGACGGCCGGTTGCGGGCCCACCTGTCCGTCGCCCCGGGCGAGCACCACGACCTCGTGCTCGAGGTCGGCCGGCTCGACGCGGCGCACGCCACGCCGCCGGACCCGCAGCAGCTCTGGGACCGCACCGAGCGGACGTGGCACGACCGCGTGCCGGACGCCTTCGGACACACGGCGGCCCCCCGCGACGCACGGCACTCCTACGCGGTGCTGTGCGGCATGACCCACCCGGCGGGCGGGATGGTGGCCGCCGCGACGCTGGGGCTGCCCGAGAAGGCGGACGAGGGAAACTCCTACGACTACCGGTTCGTGTGGCTGCGCGACCAGGCGTACGTCGCCATGGGGGCGAGCGCCGTCGGGCAGACCGACCTGCTCGACAGCGCCGTGCGCTTCGCCACCGAGCGGGTGCTGGAGGGCGGGCCGCTGCGGCCGGCCTACCGCGTCGACGGCACCGGCCTGCCCCACGAGCACCGCCTCGACCTGTCCGGCTACCCCGGCGGCCGAGACGTCGTCGGCAACTGGGTGCGCGGGCAGACCCAGCTCGACGTGTTCGGCGAGCTGATGCTCATGTACGAAAGGGCGGCGGCCCTCGACCACCTCGACCGCGACGGCTGGCGGGCGGTCGAGGCCCTCGTCCGGCACGTCGAGAGCGCCTGGAACGAGCCCGACGCCGGGATCTGGGAGCTCGACAACCGCTGGTGGACCCACTCGCGCCTCGCGTGCGTGGCGGGGCTGCGGGCGGTCGCGCCGCATGCACCCCGCTCGCAGGCCGCGCGCTGGGAGGAGCTGGCGTCCCTGATCCTGCACCACACGACCCAGCGGTGCCTGGCCCCGGACGGGTCGTGGCAGCGAGCCGCGGACGTGGGGGGCCCCGACGCCTCGCTCCTGCTGCCCCCGGTGCGCGGCGCCCTGCCCGCCGACGACCCGCGCACGAGGTCGACCCTCGAGGTCGTCCGGCGCGACCTGGTCGAGGACGGCTACCTCTACCGGTTCGCCGACGGCGACGACCTGCAGCTGGGCGTGACCCAGGGTGCCTTCACCATGTGCGGCTTCATGATGGCGCTCGCCCTGCACCACCAGGGGGACGACGTCGAGGCCGTGCGCTGGTTCGAGCGCAACCGCGCGACCTGCGGGCCGCCCGGGCTCTACGCGGAGGAGTACGACGTCCAGCAGCGCCAGCTGCGCGGCAACCTGCCGCAGGCGTTCGTCCACGCCATGCTGCTGGAGACGGCGGGCGTCCTCAGCCACTGACGGGCCCTGCCGGAACCGTTTCGCGGTGGGGAGCCGCTCGCCCGTCGCGGAACGGGCCCCGCCGGAACCGTTTCGCGGCGGGGCGCCGCTCGCCGGTCGCGGAACGGGCCCCGCCGGAACCGTTTCGCGGCAGGGAGCCGGCGTCAGGCCTGCGTCGGTGCTCGCTGCTGCAGCAGGGGGTTCGCGACCTCGAGCTGGTCGTGCTCGACCTGCCACCGCACCGCCTCGAGCACCGCGTCCTCCGGCTCGTACCGGGGGTGGTACCCCAGCAGCCCCCGGGCCTTGTCGATGGCGAGGTACTGGCTGCGGTCCAGGTGGGCCCAGCTCACGTCCGCGTGCTCGGCCGGGGTCGAGGCGCGGAAGTCCTCCCACGTCTGCGGACGCAGGGTGACCTCCTGCCCGAACCATCCCGCGGCGATCTCGGCATAGCCGCGCACGGTGAGCGCGCTCGGGGCGACGACGCTGAAGGACTCCCCCGCCGCCGCGTCACGATGGGCGACGGCGAGCTCGAAGGCCTGCGCCACGTCGTCGGCGTGGACGTGGTGGAGCAGCTCGGCGCCGCTGCCCGGGACGGCCAGCGGCTCGCCGGCCGACAGGGTCCACCAGACGCGGGGGTCGAGGTTCCCGAGGGGCCCGATGGGCGACCAGCCCGGTCCGGTGATGTGGCCGGGGTGCAGGGACGTCGTCGTGAGGCCTCCCGTCCTGCTCTCCTCCTCGAGCATCCGGGCGATGGCGTCCTTGGCCCGGCCGTAGTCGTCGGTCGGCGGCCCGGCCGCGAACCCGTCCTCGCGGATCGGCAGCTTGCGGCTGGGGCCGTGGCGCCACACCGAACCGCAGTGCACGAGGTGCCCGGTCTCGCCGCGCAGCCGGTCCACGAGGGCGGACGCCGACTCCGGCGTGAAGCAGACGAGGTCGACGACGGCCTCGGCACCCAGGGCGGCGACGCGGTCGGGGAAGGTCCCGTCCCGGTCCTCCTGCTCGCGGTCGACCGCGACCCGCTGGACGTGCCCCCACTCCGGGGCGTCGGCGTACGGCTCCCGCGTCCCGCGGCTGAGGACGACCACCTCGTGACCGGCTCGGACGAGCCGCGGAACGAGGAACGTTCCGATGTGGCCCGTGCCACCGATGACGACGACCTTCATGCCGCGACCCTATGGCCGCGGGGGCGCCTCCGCTCGGCGTCGCGGTCGAGGTGGGTCACGACCGCAGCAGCAGGTCACCCCTTGCCCGACGGCCACCGGTGGCCCATGGTGGTGCCATGGGGATGGGGAGGAAGTGGGACGAGCTCAGCCCGGGGACCAGGCGGGTCGTCCTCGTGGTCGGGTCGGTCGAGGCGGCCCTCAAGGTCGCAGCGCTCGTGGACCTCGCGCGCCGGCCTGCCGAGGAGGTGCGGGGCCCGAAGTGGCGCTGGGCGCTGGCCATCACGGTCGTGAACTCGGTCGGCCTGATGCCGTTGGCGTACTTCAGGTTCGGCCGCCGCAGGGGGCGCTGACGGGCGTGCGCGCGAGAGTGCCGGGTGCAGTGGGCAGGCAGCCGGTGTGCCGTCGCGCCGGGGCGGGGCGCCAGCTGCCAGGTCAGGGCAGGTAGCGGCGCGCACCGGAGAACTGCGCGGCGTACGCGGGCGCCGAGACGGGGATCGTCTGGACGCTCTGCCCGGTGGCCGGCGACTGGACCATCCGGCCGGACCCGGCATACATCGACACGTGGTGGACGTAGCCGCTCGCGGTGGCGTAGAAGAGCAGGTCCCCGGGGGCGAGCGAGCCCGGCGACACCCGTCGGCCGGCGAGCGCCTGGGCGTCGGCGTCGCGCGGGACCCGCACACCGTGCACCCGGTAGACGAGCGAGGTCAGCCCCGAGCAGTCGAAGCCGAACCCGGACCGGCCGGCCCAGAGGTACGGCAGGCCGGTGAACGACTGTGCCGACCGCACGAGGGCGGCGCCGGTGGCCGGGAGGGCCGGACCCGAGGCACTCGCACGGACCACGGCTGCCGGGTCGACCCGACGCACCACGCCCCCGGGGAGGCCGACACGGACCAGGCCGCCGGCGCTCCCGAGGACCGGCAGGCGTGTCCCGAAGCTGACCTCGAGGACGCGGCTGGCCGCGGAGGAGTCGCTGCGCAGCCAGACGGTCCGCGCCACGACGGTGGCCGCCTGGTCCGTCGAGCGCGGCGCCTCAGCGCTCAGCTGGCGCACCGGCACCCAGCCGGGGTAGCCGCGCGCGTCCTTGGGCGTCGGCTGGTCGGGCGCGACGACCTTGGCCCAGGTGCCGCGCAGCGCCGTGACGAGCACCCGGTCGCCGAGCAGCGCCTGCGTCTCGGCGCGCCCCTGCAGCCCGCGGCGGTCCGTCAGCGTCATGGCCGCGAGCCACCCGCGGACGTCGGCCGGCGAGCGCAGGGCGGGGGCGTCGACCGCGCGCGGCGACGAGGGTACGAGCCACAGGGTCGCCACGGAGACCGCCACCCACGCCGGGTGCCCGGCACGGACGGGGTATGCCGTGGAGGGCCGCGGCGTGGTCGGCCGCGTGGTCGTCGCGCCCGGCCCGGACGAGGTGGGGGTGGACGTGCGGCCCGTGGCCGTCGACGTGGGCGGGACGGTCGTGACGGGGCCGGGTGTGCGGACGGGCCCCCCGGTCGCGGTGGCGGAGGCGCTGGACAGCGAGGTCGGACCGGTCGCGACCGGCGGCGTCGTGGCGCACCCGGACGCGGCCAGCAGCACGGTGCTCGCCGCCGCGACGACGAGCCTGCCGAGGATGCCCGTGCGAGGGCCCGGAGCCGGCTCCACCACCTCACCCTGCCGCCCGGCCCGCCGCGGTGGCAGTGCCGGAGGTCCCCGGTCCCGGCGCGGCGGCGGCACGAGCCGCGCCGGGGTGACAGGGCGGGCTGGAGGTGCCGCGGCGGGCTGGAGGTGCCGCGGCGCCTCGCGGGCCTCGACGGCGCCGCGGCGTCAGCCGGTGCCGTCCTCCTGGTAGGCGGGGAGGAGCTCCTGCCAGCGGGAGTGCCAGCCGGATGCCGCCTGCTCGGCCGACCAGCCGTCGGGATGGACGGGACCACCGCCCGCCAGGGAGCGCCCGAGGTCCTCGAGGTGCACCTGCCAGCCGGCGCCGTAGAAGTGCAGGGCGTCCACGGGCAGGCCCCGCTCCTCCACCACGAGCCTGGTCCGCGACCCCTCGCTGGTCAGCCACGCCTCGACCTGGGCCTCCTCGTCGGTCCCCGGCGCGGTGGTGAGCAGGAGGTGCTGCGGAGCCTCGCAGGCCTCGATGGTGGCCGGCCCGCTCCACGTGCTCGTGAAGACCAGGTGGACCGTGCCGCCCGGCCGCAGGTCCCCGGTCACCTCGGCGATCCAGCGGGCGAGCCGCTCGGGCTCGGTGCAGGCGGCCCAGAGGTCCTCGATGCCGGTGTCGTAGACGTCCTCGACCCGGACCGCCCCACGGGTCCGGTCGAGCGCCCTCATCGTGCCCAGGTTCGTCATCGGCGTGCCTTCTTTCCTCGTGCGATCTCGGTGTGCAGTGCGTCGAGCCGCTGCTGCCACAGGACGCGATAGCCCTCGAGCCACTCGTCCACCGGGGCGAGCGACTCGGGGCGCAGGCTGTAGATCCGCCGCTGGGCGTCCTGGCGCACCTCGACCAGGCCGGCCTCGCGCAGGACCCGCAGGTGCCGCGACACCCCGGGCCGCGCGATCGGCAGGGCGTCGGCGAGCTCGCCGGCAGTCGCCGGGTGGTCCCGGAGGATCTCCAGCACCGTGCGCCGGCTCGGGTCGGCCAGCGCCTGCAGAACTGCGTCCATGACGGCGACCGTACCGTGTCGGTTACGTAACCGCAAGGGTACTTAGGCGCGGGCGCCACCGGCACGAGGGCTCAGCGCACGACGAGCACGACCACGTCGACCAGGGCGATCCCGACGGCCGCGACGAACGGCCACCTCCCCCGGCCGCCGACCGTCGCCGCGGCGAGCACCACGCAGCAGGCCAGGCCGGCGACCGCCCAGCCCGGCACCGGCCCGGCCGGCCCGACCGTCGCCACGACCGACCCGGCCAGCAGCACGACCGCCGACAGCACGCGCACGCGCCGGGCGCCGAGCCGCTGCGGCAGGCCGTGCACCCCAGTCGCGGCGTCGTCGGCGAGGTCGGGCAGCGCGTTGAGCAGGTGCGCCCCCACCCCGAGCAGGGCGCCCGTGAGGACCATCCAGCCCGGGGGCCAATGCCCGGCCGGCCCCGCCAGCGAGACGACGGCGGGCAGCGCGCCGAAGGCCACGGCATACGGCGCGGCGGACCAGGGCGTGCGCTTGAGGCCGAGGTTGTACGCCCACCCCGAGGACACGCCCAAGCCCAGGTGGACCAGTGCCGACCGCCAGCCGCACGCGAACGAGAGCACGACGCAGGCGGCGGCCGCGACGCCGATCGCTGCCCGGACCACCGGCTCGGTCACCTCGCCGCGGGCCACCGGTTTGTCGGTGCGTCCGACCGACCGGTCACGCCCCGCGTCGATGACGTCGTTCGACCACCCGATGGTCAGTTGGCCGGCCAGGACCGCGCCGACGACGAGCACGGCGCTGGGACCGGGACGGCCGAGGGCGTCGGCGAGCAGCGCCGTGAGCACGGTGACGGCGGCGGTGGGCCCCGGGTGGCAGGCGCGCACCAGCCCGAGGACCGGTGCGGACGAGGCAGGGGCGGGCCGACCGGACACGCGTCCACCCTAGGTGTGACGAGTGCCGCCGCCCCTCATGAGGCGGTCGGGTGGCGGCTGTGCCTAGGCTCGTCCGGTGACCAGCATCGCCTCAGTCGCCGGGACCCTCCCCGACCACCGGTACGCCCAGCCGGAGGTCACCGCCGCCCTCGCCGAGATGCTCGGCGCCCGCGGCGTCGACCGGGCGCTCCTGGAGCGCCTCCACGCCAACGCCGGGGTGAGCCACCGCCACCTCGCCCTGCCCCTGGAGCGCTACGCGCGGCTGCGCGACTTCGGCGAGACGAACGACGCGTTCATCGAGGCCGCGGTCGACCTCGGCGCCCAGGCCGTCGTCGACGCGCTCAAGGACGCCGACCTCACGCCGGCCGACGTCGACCTCGTCCTGTCGACGACCGTCACCGGGCTGGCCGTGCCGTCGCTGGACGCGCGCATCGCCGCCCGGATCGGGCTGCGCCCGGACGTCAAGCGCGTGCCCGTGGTCGGGCTCGGCTGCGTCGCTGGCGCGGCGGGCGTGGCCCGGGTCCACGACCACCTCGTGGGACACCCCGACGACGTGGCCGTCCTGCTGTCGGTCGAGCTGTGCAGCCTCACCGTGCAGCGCGACGACACCTCCACCGCCAACCTCGTCGCCAGCGGGCTGTTCGGCGACGGCGCCGCAGCCGTGGTGCTGCTCGGCGCGCGGCGGGCCGAGGCCCGGGCGGAGACGCGGGCCGGCGACGGGATCGGGCCGACCGACCGGCCCGACGTGCGCGTGCTGGCGACGCGCAGCCGCCTCTACCCGGACAGCGAGCGCGCGATGGGCTGGGACGTGGGCGCGACCGGCCTGCGGATCGTCCTCGGCGTGGAGGTCCCGGAGCTCGTGCGGACCCACCTGCGGGCCGACGTCGACGGCTTCTTCGCCGACCACGGCCTGTCCCGTGCCGACATCGGCTTCTGGGTCACCCACCCCGGCGGTCCCAAGGTGCTGGAGGCGATGGAGGACGCCCTCGAGGTGCCGGACGACGCGCTGGGCGTGACCTGGCGCTCGCTCGACCGCATCGGCAACCTGTCCTCGGCCTCGGTCCTGCACGTCCTGGCCGACACCCTGCACGAGCGTCCCCCGGCACCCGGCTCGTACGGCATGCTCATGGCCATGGGACCGGGCTTCTGCCTCGAGATGGTGCTCCTGCGAGCCGTGGGCTGACCGCCCGGTGGACACCTCCCAGCTGCTCTACACCGGGCTCGTCGTCGCGGTGGCGCTGGAGCGCCTCGCCGAGCTGGTCGTCTCGCGCCGGCATGCCGCCTGGGCGTTCGCCCGGGGCGGGGTCGAGTCGGGGCGGGGGCACTTCCCCGCCATGGTCCTGCTGCACACGGGCCTGCTCGTGGGGGCGCTGGTGGAGGTGCTGGCGGCGGACCGGCCGTTCGTGCCGGTGCTCGGCCTGCCGATGCTGCTGCTCGTCGTGCTGTCCCAGGCGCTGCGGTGGTGGTGCATCGCCACCCTGGGTCCGCAGTGGAACACCCGCGTCATCGTGGTGCCGGGCCTGCCCCTGGTCAGCTCCGGCCCCTACCGCCTGCTGCGCCACCCCAACTACGTCGCGGTGGTCGTCGAGGGCCTCGCCCTGCCGCTCGTGCACACCGCCTGGATCACCGCGGTGGTGTTCACGGTGCTCGACGCAGTGCTGCTCGCCGTGCGGCTGCGCGTCGAGGAGCGGGCGCTGCAGCCCCAGCGGGTGCCGGCATGACCGGCGGCCACGTCGACGTCCTCGTCGTGGGCGGGGGGCCGGTCGGGCTCGGCTCCGCCCTGTATGCCGCGCGGCGCGGCCTGCGGGTGCAGGTCCTGGAGCCGCGCACCGGCCCCGTGGACAAGGCGTGCGGCGAGGGGCTCATGCCCGGTGGGGTGGCCGCGCTCGCCGACCTCGGCATCCACCCCGGCGGTCGGCCGTTCCGCGGCATCCGGTACCTCGGGCCGACCGCGAGCGCGGTCGCCGACTTCCGCGACGGCTGCGGTCTCGGCGTCCGGCGCACCGAGCTGCACGACCGCCTGTCCGCCGAGGTCGAGCGGGACGGCGTGGAGGTGCTCCCCCTGGCAGCCGACCGCCTCGACCAGGCGGGCGACCACGTCGAGGTCGGCACCCGTGGTCCACACGGCGTCACCGGGCCGGTCCTGACCGCTCGCCACGTCCTGGCCGCCGACGGCCTGCACTCGCCGGCGCGCCGCCTGCTCGGCCTCGACCACCCCGTCGGCGGCTCGCCCCGGTTCGGGCAGCGACAGCACTTCCGGGTCGCGCCGTGGTCCGGCCACGTGGACGTGCTCTGGGGCGCGAGGGCCGAGGCGTACGTCACGCCCGTCGCCCCGGACGTCGTGGGGGTGGCCGTGCTCAGCGACCGCCGGGCGACGTTCGCCGAGCACCTCACCGGCTTCCCGACCCTCTCCGAGCGGCTCGCGGGCGCCGAACCGGTCTCCCCCGTCGCCGGTGCGGGCCCGCTGCGCCAGCGCAGCCGCCGCCGGGTGGCCGGGCGGGTCCTGCTCGTGGGTGACGCCGCCGGCTATGTCGACGCGCTCACCGGCGAGGGCATCTCCCTCGGGCTCGCGCAGGCCCGCGCCGCCGTGGCGGCGGTCGCGGCGGGGCGGCCGCTGCAGTACGAGCGTGGCTGGCTCAGCGCGACCTGGCGCTGCTCGGCGCTCACCGGCGCGCTGCGGCAGGCGACCCGGCCGCCGCTCCTGCGCCGGGCGCTCGTGCCGGCCGCCGCCGCGGTGCCGTGGGTCTTCGCGGCGGCCGTCAACGAGCTGGGGCGGGCGGCATGAGCGAGCTGGTCGTCCTCCTCGACGCCGAGGGCAACGCGGTCGGGACGCTGCCGAAGCACGCCGCCCACCACGGCTCGACTCCCCGCCACCTGGCGTTCTCGGCATACCTCTTCGACCCGGAGGGGTCGCTGCTCGTCACCCGCCGCTCCCCCGGCAAGGTGGCATTCCCCGGGATGTGGACCAACTCGGTGTGCGGCCACCCGGCACCCGGGGAGCTGCTGCCCGAGGCGGTGCGGCGCCGGGCCCGGGACGAGCTCGGCGCCCGCCCCGCGCGCCTGCGGCTGGTGCTCCCGCGCTTCTCCTACACCGCCGAGATGGACGGCGTGGTGGAGGACGAGTGGTGCCCCGTGTATGCCGGCGAGCTCACCGACCGCTCGCTGGCGCCGCGGGCCGAGGAGGTCGCCGACACCGAGTGGGTGCCGTGGGCGGGGTTCGCCGGCGATGTCCTCGCCGGTCGCCGGGAGGTCTCGCCGTGGTGCGCGGAGCAGGTGCGCGAGCTCGTGCGGCTCGGCCCGGACCCCCGGGGCTGGCCGCGCGCCGACGACGCGCTGCTGCCGCCCGCCGCCCGTCCCCGGGCCGGGCTGGACGAACCCTTTCCTGATTAGTTCTGTCTGTGACAGACTGACCTCGTGGCGGCGGCATGGCGACGGGTGCGTCGGCGGATGGGCACCGAGGTGGCGCGTCCCGCCTGGGTGCGCGAGCACCCGAGGGCGGCGTGGGCGGCCGTCCTGGCGGTGTGCCTCGGCGCCTTCATGGGACAGCTCGACGCGAGCATCGTCGCCCTGGCGTTCCCCCGGATGGGCTCGGACTTCGGCGCCCCCCTCGCGCAGGTCCAGTGGGTGTCGCTGGCCTACCTCGGCGTCCTGGCCGTGGCCCTCGTGCCGGTCGGCCGGTGGTCCGACGCCCGCGGTCGCAAGCTCCTCTACGTCTACGGGTTCGGGCTGTTCACCCTCGCCTCCGCCGGCTGTGGACTCGCCCCCAGCCTGGGCTGGCTGGTGGCGGCCCGCGCGGTGCAGGGCCTGGCTGCCGCCCTGCTGCAGGCGAACAGCGTCGCCCTCGTGGTCCGCAGCGTCCGCCCCGGGCAGGTCCGGGCCGCCCTCAGCGTCCAGGCTGCGGCCCAGGCGCTGGGGCTGGCGGCGGGGCCCGCGCTCGGCGGCGTGCTCATCGAGGGCTTCGGCTGGCGCTCGGTCTTCTGGGTCAACGTGCCCATCGGCGCCGTCGCCATCGGCACCGGCCTGCTGCTCCTGCCGCGCAGCCGCGACCTGCGCCCGCAGGAGCGGGGTGACCTGACCGGCGCGGTCCTGCTCGGCGCGAGCACGCTGCTGGCACTGTGGGCCCTCGCCCAGCTCGCGGAGCCCGAGCCGCGGTGGCTGCTCGTGGTGGGGGCCGCCGTGGTGGCCGGCGCGGCCTCGGTCGCGTTCTGGCAGGTCGAGAAGCGGGCCGCCGCCCCGCTGGTCTCCCCCGCCCGCATCCGGGCCTCCGGGATCGGTGGTGGCCTGCTCGGCGCGCTCTTGGGCTACCTCGTCCTCTTCGCCCCGCTGGTGCTGTACCCGCAGGTCTTCCACGAGTGGGGCATGAGCGCGGGACGCGGCGGGCTCGTGCTGACCTGCCTGCCGGTGGGCTTCGCCCTGACGGCGCTGTTCGGGACGCGGCTCGGCAGGTCGGTGGGCAACCCGACCCGCGTGCGGGTCGGGGGCGCGGTTGCCGCGGTCGCCGCCGTGCTCCAGCTCTTCGCGTGGTCCTCGCCGGGGCTCGCGGCCGGGCTGCTGGTGCTCAGCGGGGCCAGCATGGGGGTGGTCCTGCCGGCCAACAACGCCATGGTCATGACCTCCATCCCACCCGAGGCCTCGGCCGTGACGGGCGGGATGATCAACGTCGCCCGGGCGCTCGGGACCTCCGTCGGCGTGGCCCTGGCTGCGCTGGGGTTCCGGGTCGCGGAGGCCGGCGGCTGGGCCGGTCCGCCCCTGGTCATGGGGGCCCTGGCCGTCGCGTGCCTGCTGCTGGCCCTCACGGCCGGGTCCCGTCCCGCGGGCGCGCCGGCTCCGCCGAGACCCGGCGTGGGAGCCTGAGCCCATGCGCGCCGACGGGCCCGACCTGACCACGACCTTCGCGGACCTCGTGGCCCGGCTGCGGCGTGCCATGCGCCGGTCGGCCCGGGCCAACCTGCCCGCCCTGCCGCTGAGCGTGGCGCAGCTCGAGCTGCTCAGCGTCATCGAGGAACGCCCCGGCTCGCGGCCGGGCGAGCTCGCCCACGCGCTGCGACTGGCGCCGAACTCCGTCAGCACCCTGGCCAACACCCTCGCGGCCGGCGGCATGCTGCAGCGCGGGGCGAGTGCCGCCGACAAACGTGCGGTCGAGTACTCGCTGACACCCGCCGGGGCCGCCCACGTCGCCTCCTGGCGGCAGGTCAACGGCGAGTCGCTGGCGACAGCCGTCGAGGCCCTCCCCGGGCCGGACCGCGAGGTGCTCCGGCAGGCCCTCCCGGTGCTGGACCGGCTCGTGCACCTGCTCGAGGAGCAGACCGACCGCCTCGACGCGGCGCCCGGCTCCTGAGGGCGGTCCTCGGCACGAGCTGCCGTGCGGCCAGGCGCGTGCGGCGATGCGCGCCCGATCAGTGGCGTGCGGTGAGGCGCGCCCGATCAGGTGTGCCGGATCAGGTATGCCGGATCAGGTGCGGCGACGCGCCTGCGGTCAGCCCGGGTGGTCAAGCCCGTGAGGGCGAGATCGATCGCGCGGGAGCCATGCGCAGCTGCGCCCAGACCCCCGACGCCGCGGTGAGCAGGGCGACGGCGAGGACCGCGGCTCGGATGCCCCAGAGGTCCGCCACCACGCCGGCCAGCAGGGCGCCGACCGCGAAGCCGCTGTCCCGCCACAGCCGGTAGACCCCGACGGACCGCGCCCGCCAGGACGGGTGGGCGACGTCGCCGATGGTGGCCAGCAGCGTGGGGTACACCATGGCCGTCCCCGCACCGAGCAGCGCCGTCGCGACGAGCCACCAGCCGAAACCGTGCCCGGTGGCGACGAGCGCGAGCGCCACGGCCTGCACGAGCATGCCCCCGACGATCAGGTGGCGTCGCCCCCACCGGTCCGACAGGGCGCCGGTGAGCACCTGGCCCAGGCCCCATACGGCGGGGTAAGTGGCGGTGAGCCAGCCGATCCGGCCGACCGACAGGCCCGCGCCGGCGAAGAGGACCGGGAACAGGCCCCAGGCCAGGCCGTCGTTGAGGTTGTTGACCAGCCCGGCCTGGCTGGCGGCGGACAGCGTCCGGTCGCGCCAGCTGGTCCGCACGAAGACCTCCCGGTCCGAGGGGACCAGGTGCTGCGGTGCGGGCCGTGCCGTGACGTGGCCGCCCGGCTCGGCGCCGCGACGGTCGTCGAGCGACCGGGCCTCGTGGCGCGCGTGGTGGTGCGTCTCCCGGACGGCCAGGGTCGACAGGCCCAGGCCCAGCGCCGAGAAGGCGATGCCGAGGAAGAACGGCTCGGGCCGCAGCCCGGAGTGGGCGGCGATGTAACCCGTGGCGAGCGCGGTCGCCGCCACCGCGCCGTAGCCGGCCGCCTCGTTCAGCCCCATGGCCAGCCCTCGCCGCGCGGGGCCGGCCAGGTCGATCTTCATGACGACGGTGGTGGACCAGGTGAGGCCCTGGCCGACGCCGAGCAGGACGTTGGCGACGACCACCCACCACCACGAGGGCGCCCAGATCAGCAGGAGCGGCACGGGGACCGCGACGAGCCACCCCGCCACGAGCACCGGCTTGCGCCCGTAGCGGTCCGACCATGCCCCCGCGGCGTAGTTGGCGGCCGCCTTCGACAGGCCGAAGGCCACGATGAAGGTCAGGGCTGCGCTGTGGGCGTGCAGGCCGAACACCTGCCCGGCGAGGAGCGGCAGCACCGTGCGCTCCTGCCCGAGCATGCCGCCCACGAGGGCGTTGACGGCGACCAGCAGCGCGAACTGGGCCGCGTTCGCCCGCAACCCCAGCCGAGGGGTGGGGGCGCTGCCCCGCGGGGTCCGGGCGGGAGCGGAGGACCTCACCAGGTCAGGCCAGGGTGAGGAAGAGCTTCTCCATCGTCGCCTGGTCCTCGGCGTTGATGCCGTCGGGCGACGTCAGGCACTCGCGCATGCCCGAGGAGACGATGGCGAAGCCGGCACGGTCCAGCGCGCGGTTGACCGCGGCGAGCTGGGTGACGACGTCCTTGCAGTCGCGGCCCTCCTCGATGAGGCGGATGACGCCACCGATCTGGCCCTGCGCGCGGCGCAGCCGGTTGATGACGGGCGTCATGTCGTCGCTGTTGAGCGTGACCATGGGGTTCTCCTGGGGTGGGTCAGTCGGTGAGGGAGGCCAGGGCGGCCGTGAGCCGCTGGCGGGCGTCGTCGGCGACACCCGCCAGCTCGGCGTTGTGGGTGAGCCCGACCATGATCTCGGGGTCCATCGCCTCGACGAGCGTGGTGGTGTCGTCGACCGCACGCACCACGACGTTGCACGGCAGGAGCAGCCCGATCGAGGGTTCCGCCGTGATCGCCGCGTGGGCGAGCGGCGGGCGGCACGCCCCGAGGATGACCTGCGGTGTGATGTCGACGTCGATCTTGGCCTTGAGGGTGGCCGCGAGGTCGATCTCGGTCAGCACGCCGAAACCCTGGTCGGCCAGGGCGGCGCGGGTGGCCTCGAGGGTCGTGGCGAAGGACTGCGCGACGGTCGCGCTCAGGGCGTAGCTCATGACGGGCTCCTTGTCGTCGTCGGCGGGGTGGTCAGGCGCTCTGCCGTGCGGCGACCTGCGCGCGGACGTCGTCCATGTCGAGGTCCCGCACGCCCTGGATCACCTGGTCGAGCGCGGAGGCCGGCAGCGCGCCGGGCTGGGCGAACACCAGGATGCCGTCGCGGAAGGCCATCAGGGTCGGGATCGACGTGATGCTGGCCGCGGCTGCGAGGGCCTGCTCGGCCTCGGTGTCGACCTTCCCGAAGACGATGTCCGGGTTCTCCTGCGAGGCCTTCTCGAAGACCGGGGCGAACTGGCGGCACGGGCCGCACCAGGCGGCCCAGAAGTCGACCAGCACGATGCCGTTCTCCGTGATGGTGGACTCGAAGTTGCCACCGGTGAGGGTCTGGGTGCTCATGCTCTTCTCTCCTGTGTACTGACATCCGGAAATACCGGCTGGGGTATGCAACCGCAGGCCCGAACCCTTTCTTCCCGGTGCGGATCCGTCGGCCCCGTGCGGGGGACGGGCCGCCACCGGAGGCGGTTGCTCGACTTGACTGGAATACCCCCGAGGGTACTACGGTTAGGCCCAGTCGGATACCCCGCCCGGTATCCTTCCCAAGTCAGAAGGAGCCCCCCGATGTCCGAGGTCACCCTCGAGGCCTTCGCCGCCGCCCATGCGGACGGCGCCCCCGTCATCGACGTCCGCGAGCCGGGCGAGTACGTCGGCGGCCACGTCCCCGGCGCCGTCCTCGTGCCCATGGGGCAGCTTCCGTCCCGCGCCTCCACGCTGGACCGGGTCAGGCCGCTCTACGTGATCTGCGCGAGCGGCAACCGCAGCGCAGCCATGACCGACTACCTGCGCCGCGCGGGCTTCGACGCCTGGTCAGTGGCGGGGGGCACCTCCGCCTGGGCGAGGTCGGGCCGTCCCGTGGTCACGGGCGCGCGGCCCCAGGTCGCCTGAGCACCCACCCAGCTCCCAGCTCCCAGCTCCCAGCTCCCAGCACCCAGCACCCACCCTCCCGCGAAGGAAACCCATGACCGCCGAGACGACCGTGAGCACCCCGGTCATCGTGCCCATCGACACCCCGACCCTCGGGGACCGCTCCTACCTCGCCCACGACGGCTCCGTCGCCGTCGTCGTGGACCCCCAGCGCGACCTCGACCGGGTCCTGGCCGTCGCCGCGGACGCCGGCGTGACCATCACCCACGTCTTCGAGACCCACATCCACAACGACTACGTGACGGGCGGCCTCGCCCTCGCGGCGGCGACCGGCGCGGCGTACCACGTCAACGCCGCCGATCAGGTCGCCTACGAGCGCACCCCGATCAGCGACGGCGACCTCGTGGAGGTCTCCCCGGTGCTGCGCGTGCGCGCCATCGCCACCCCGGGACACACCTACACCCACCTCTCGTACGCGCTGGAGTCCGCCCCCGCGCCCGGTGCGGACTTCGAGGCCGTGGGCGTCTTCACCGGTGGCTCGCTGCTCTTCGGCGCCACCGGTCGTCCCGACCTGCTCGGCCACGACCACACCGACGCGCTCGTGCACCACCAGTTCGCCTCGGCCCACCGACTCGCCGACGAGCTCCCCGAGCACGCCCACGTGCTGCCCACCCACGGCTTCGGGTCGTTCTGCTCGGCGGGCTCGACCGGGGACACGACCGCCTCGACCATCGGCGCCGAGAAGCGGCACAACCCGGCCCTCACCCAGGCGGAGGAGCAGTGGGTCGCGGACACGCTCGCCGGCCTCGACGCGTACCCCGCCTACTACGCCCACATGGGTCCGGCCAACAGCTCCGGCCCGGGTGCGCCCGACCTCACCCCTCCCGAGGCCGCGGACAAGGACACCCTCGCCTCGCGGATCTCGGCCGGCGAGTGGGTCGTCGACCTGCGCACCCGGACGGCCTTCGCGGCCGGGCACGTGACGGGCACGCTCAACTTCGGGCTGGACGGCCAGTTCGCCACCTACCTCGGCTGGCTCATCCCGTGGGGCACGCCCCTGACCCTCCTCGGCGAGACGCCGGAGCAGGTCGCCGAGGCCCAGCGCGAGCTGGTCCGCATCGGCATCGACCGGCTCGAGGGGGCCGCGACCGGCACCCCCGAGGACTGGACCGACGACGAGCTGGGCGGCTTCCCGCGGGCCGTCTTCGCCGACCTCGCCCAGGTGCGGCACCACCGCAACGTCGCCGTCCTCGACGTGCGCCGGGCGAAGGAGTTCGCCGAGGGCCACATCGACGGCGCCGTGAACATCCCCCTGCACCAGCTGCTGCAGCGCCTCGACGAGGTCCCTGCCGGCGAGGTCTGGGTGCACTGCGCCGGCGGGTACCGCGCCTCGATCGCCGCCTCCGTCCTCGCCGCCCGGAAGGTCGCGGTCGTGGCCGTGGACGACAGCTTCGGCGACAATGCCGCAGCCGCGGGCCTTCCCGTGGCCCCGGCCGCCTGATCCCCCTCCCCCGGAGAACCCCTCGCCAGCACCCCTGCCCAACACTCCTACCCCCACACCCCTACCCAGCACACCCCTCCACCCACCCCCTCCGAAGGAGAACCACCATGTGCCGTCCCGTGAACTGCAAGGTCTGCGGCAAGACCACCTGGGCCGGTTGCGGCCAGCACGTCGACCAGGTGATGGCCGGCGTCCCCCGAGCCGACCGCTGCACCGGTCACAGCGACGCCGAGAAGGCGGCCGCGTCCGGCGGCGGGTTCATGTCCCGCCTGTTCGGTCGCTGACCCGGCCCACTCCCTGACCCAGGCCGACCCTCGCCGCGCCGAGCCGGTCGGCGGTCCCGGACCCCGGGCGCTCGCACACCCCCCTCCTGCGACGCCCGGTGGCGCCCGCGCCGGATCCCCCACCGGCACCGCGGGCGCCGACGCCGGGGGCAGGGCACCTCGCCCTGCCCCCGGCACCTTCCCCAAGGAGACCCACCACCGTGTCACCACTCGTCCTGCCCGTCGGCCTGCTCATCGGGCTGTCGCTCGGCGCGCTCGGCGGCGGTGGCTCCATCCTCACGGTGCCCGCGCTCGTCTACCTGCTGGGCCAGGACCCACGCCAGGCGACGACCAGCTCCCTGCTCATCGTGGGGATCACCTCGCTCATCGCACTCGTGCCCCACGCGCGCCGTGGCAACGTCCGCTTCGGCCAGGGCCTGGTCTTCGGGGCCCTCGGCACCGCCGGATCGGTGGCGGGCTCGGCCCTGGCGGCCCACGTGCGACCGGCCGTCCTGCTCTCCGCCTTCGCCGCGCTCATGCTCCTGGTCGCGGTGCTCATGCTGCGCCGCTCGCTGGGCACCGGTGGCGCCGACGACAGCCCGCACACCTCCCGGGCAGAACCGATGCTCACGCTGCGGCCGCTCGCCTGCGCCTGTCCCCGGGTGGCGAAGGTCGTCGTGACGGCCACCGCGGTGGGGCTGCTCACCGGCTTCTTCGGCGTGGGTGGCGGGTTCGCCCTCGTCCCCGCGCTCGTGCTCGCGCTGTCCTTCCCGATGCCCGTCGCGGTGGGCACCTCCTTGCTCGTGATCGCCGTCAACAGCGCGACCGCCCTCGGCGCTCGGGTGACGAGCGGCACCTCCCTCGACTGGGGCGTCATCGCCGCGTTCACGGCTGCCGCGGTCGCCGGCAGCCTCGTCGGCGGGCGCGTCGCCGCCCGGGTGGCGCCGCGGCACCTGACCCGGGCCTTCGCGGTGCTGCTCGTCGTGGTTGCGACCTACACCGCCGTGCGGAACGTCCCCGCGCTGTTCTGACGGGCGCACGCAGGCGGCACGGCCCGCGGTGTCCGCACCGCGGGCCGTGCCGCGCGTTCCTCAGGCGACCGGCTTCGCGGCCTGGACGAAGTCGTTCGTGAACGTCTTGGACAGGTCGATGCTCTTGCCCTTCACCTTGGGGTTGAACTCACCCAGCACGGCCAGGCAGGTGGGCGGCCCGTCGGCGGGCATCAGGCCGGTGGGGTTGAAGATGCCCTTCTCGCTGTCGAGCGCCTTGACGTAGGCCGCCTTGCCGACGCCCTTGTAGTAGTCGGCCGGCATCTGGTCCGCGATCTCGGCGCCCGAGTGACCCTGGATCCAGGTGAGGGTGGAGACGTAGGCGTTGACGAGCTTCTGGACGGTGTCCTTGTGGGCGTCCACCCAGCTCGTCGGCATGTACAGCGACGTGGCCGGGTAGGTCCCGCCCAGCGCCGCCTTGGAGCCCTCGGCGGTGCGCATGTCGAGCAGGATGAACGCCGTGCCGTCACCGACCGCCTGCGAGACGGTCGGCTCGGTGGTCATCCCGCAGTCGATCGCCTTCTGCTTCATGGCCGCGATGAAGGTCTGGCCGGCGCCCACGCCACGGCGGGTCTCCTGGCTCGGGTCGACACCGTTCTTCTTGCTGAGGTACTGGGTCAGGAAGTCCGTCGACGACCCGGTGTCGGTGATGCCGAGCTGGCGACCCTTGAAGTCGGCAGGGCTCTTCACCTTGCCCTTGAGGTCGCTGCGACACAGCTCGACCTCGCCGGGGATCTGGAGCATCGAGACGACGGCCTCGGAGGACTTGCCCTGCGCCTGGAGGGCGATGTTGTGGTCATAGAAGCCACCCACGCCCTGCACCTGGCCGGCGAGCATGTTCTCGGTGGCGTCTCCGCCCGCCGGCTCGTCGACGAGGTTCACGTTGACGCCGGCCTTGTCGTAGTAGCCGAGCTGCTTGGCGAGCATGAACGGCAGGTAGATCTGCTTGCTCATGCCGCCGACCATGATCGTCACGGTGGGGGCGGAGGCGTTCCTCGTGGCGCCGGCCGAGCCGGCGGACCCGCCGGCACCCGCGGCGTTGTTGGCGCAGGCTGCCATCGAGGCGCTGGCGAGGGCCATGGCGGCGACGGCCGCAAGGCGCTTGGTGTTCAATGCACTCTCCTTTGAGTTGCGGTGGTTCCTGGTGGGTTCGGGTCGAGCGGTGCGGTGTGCCGGTCCTCCCGGCGGGGTGGTCACTCGATGGCCGCTCCCCCGTGGCTCTGCGGCGGGCGCCAGCGCAGCAGCCGGCGCTCGAGGACGGTGATGAGCCCCTCGGCTCCCAGCGCGATGACCGCCACCAGGACCATGCCGGCGAGCACGCCGTTCATGTCGAAGTTGTTCTGCGAGGACCGGATCAGCAGGCCGAGACCCTTGTTGGCGCCGAGGATCTCTCCCACGAGCGCGCCGATCAGGGCGAAGCCGAAGCTGATGTGCAGGCTGGCGAGGATCCAGGTGAAGGCGGACGGCAGGACCACGTCCTTCGCCACCTGCCACCGGGTCGCACCGAGGAGCCTGGCGTTGGCGATGAGGTTGCGGTCGACCTCGCGAGCGCCCTGGAAGGCGTTGAAGAAGACGCCGAAGAACACCAGGACGACGGCCAGGATCACCTTGGACTGCACCCCGAAGCCGAAGGCGACCGTGAAGATCGACCCGAGGATGATGCGCGGGATCGAGTTGGCTGCCTTGAGGAACGGCGCGAACAGCTCCGACAGCAGCTGCACGCGACCCAGGGCGATCCCGAGGACGATGCCGAGGATCGAGCCGATGACGAAGCCCAGGACCGCCTCCTCCAGCGTGGTGACGACTTGCTCGCCGAGCGACCCCTGGCTGGTCCCGACCGTCACCCAGTCGCGCAGGTCCGCCAAGACGCCGGACGGCTCTCCCCAGAAGAAGGGGTCGACGACCTTGGCGCCGACGAGCAGCTGCCAGGTGCCGAGCGCGACGACGACGATCGCGAGGCGTGCCCCGGCGAGCACCAGGCGTCGACGCCGGGCGGCTCGTCGCGGCGACGAGCCGGTGCGCAGGGCCTCGGGTGTCGTGGGCCGGGCCAAGTCCGCCTGGGCGGCCTGGGCCAAGGTGCTGCCGGCGTCCTCGTGGGCGGTGTCGATCACGACGCCACCTCCGCAACCCGCGTCGTGCGGGCGTACGCCTCTTCGACCTCGGCCCGCAGGGCCTCCCAGATCTGCCCGTAGAGACGCACGAACCGGGGGTCGAACCGGATCTCCTGCACCACCCGCGGCCGCGGCAGGTCGATCTCGAACTCCGCCTTGACGGTGCCCGGCCCCGCGGTGAGGACCACGACCTTGTCGGCGAGGGCGATCGCCTCCTCCAGGTCGTGCGTGACGAAGACGACGGCAGGCCGGGTCTGGTCCCAGAGCTGGAGCAGCTCGGTGGACATGATGGCGCGGGTCTGCACGTCCAGGGCCGAGAACGGCTCGTCCATCAGCAGGATCCGCGGCTGGTTGATGAGGGTCTGGGCGAGGGCGACGCGCTTGCGCATCCCGCCGGACAGCTGGTGGGGGTAGCGGTCCTCGAACCCGCTGAGGCCCACCCGGCGCAGCCAGTCGCGGGACTGGCGCAGCGCCTCCGACCGGGACTCGCCCCGGTAGACCGGCCCGGCGCTGACGTTGTCCAGCACCGTGCGCCAGGGAAACACCGCGTCCTGCTGGAAGACGAAGCCGGTCCCGACGCCGATGCCGCGGACCACCTCGTCGTGGACGACGGCCTCGCCACGGGACGGTCGCTCGAGTCCCGAGACCAGGGTCAGGGTGGTGGACTTGCCGCAGCCGGTCGGGCCGACGACGGCGCAGAACTGACCGTCCTCGACCGTCAGGGACAGGTCCTGCAGGGCGGTGTACGTCCCCCCGTCCGACGTCGCGAACTTCTTGGTGACGTTCCGCAGCTCGATGGCCGCCATGGGCACGGATCCCTTCTCCTCGTTGAGTTGCGTCACCGTAGGAAGTGACCGCGAGCAGGCGGAAGGCTTGTGCGCGTTGCGACCGATAGCCGCGATAGCGATGGTTTTGTGCAATCTGCTCAGTCATGCTGGTTCCGGCGCCGACGAGGGCGCCCCGGCGCCACCGAGGGCGCCCGCGTGAGCACGAGGAGACGTATGCCGCGACTGGGCCGGACGCTGGCGGCGCGCATCCTCGCCGCCGTGCTCGGCATCGTGGTCGTGACCCTGGCCGTGGGCTTCGCCCTCTTCTCCCGGCTCGCGAGCAGCCTGGCGGACACCCAGGCGCGCGAGCGGGCAGCCGGGATCGCGGTCGCCGTGGGGCGCTCGCCGGAGGTCGCCCGCGCCCTGTCCGACGGTGACCCGGGCAGGCGGCTCGCCGCCCTGGGCGAGCGGGTCCGGTCGAGCACGGGCGCGTCCTACGTCGTGGTGATCGACCGGTCCGGCATCCGCCACTCCCACCCCAACCCGGCCCTCGTCGGGCAGCGGGTGGAGGAGCCCGTGGCGGCGCTCGACGGCCGGGTGCACACCGGCATGAACGACGGCAGCCTCGGCCGCTCGGCGAACGCGAAGGCACCGGTGGTGGCCGCGGACGGCACCGTCGTGGGTGAGGTGTCCGTCGGCATCCTCGAGTCCCAGGTGAGCAGCCGGCTGCACACAGAGCTCGCCGACATCGCCCTGTACTGCGCCGTCGCCCTGGCCCTCGGCGTCGCGGCCTCGCTCCTGCTCGCGCGGGCGATCAAGCGCGTGACGTTCGGGCTCGAGCCCGCGGAGATCGTCGGCTTGGTCCAGGAGCGCGAGGCGATGCTGCACGGCATCCGCGAGGGGGTCCTCGGGATCGACGCGGCGGGGGCCATCAACGTCCTCAACGACGAGGCGCGGCGGTTGCTGGGGCTGCAGGGGGCCCGGCTCGGGCAGCGCGTCGAGGAGGTGCTGCCGGAGGGTCGGCTGCGGCGGGTCGTCACCGGCGAGGCGTCCGGCTCGGACCTGGTGGCCGTCACCGACGAACACCTGCTGGTGCTCAACCGGCGACCGGTCACCGTCGCCGGGCGGGACGCCGGCTCGGTCGTGACCATCCGCGACCGCACCGAGCTGGAGGCCCTGATGCGACAGCTCGACTCGATGGAGGGGCTGTCGACGGCGCTGCGGGCCCAGGAGCACGAGTTCTCCAACCGTCTGCACGTCCTGGCCGTGCTGCTGGAGCTCGGCGAGATCGAGGAGGCCACCCGCTACAGCAGCCGCCTCCAGGCGGAGACGACGTATGCCAGCGAGGAGGTGCGCACCCGCATCGGCTCACCGGTGGTGGCCGCGCTCATGCTCGCCAAGGCGACCGTCGCGGCCGAGCGCGACGTCGTGGTGCGGCTCGCCCCGCAGAGCCTCCTGCGCGCTGACGAGGTGGGCGACCTGCCGGTCGTGTCGGTGCTGGGCAACCTCATCGACAACGCTGTCGACGCGATCGCCGGGGACCCCGCCTCCGGTCACGCGACTCCTGCCGGGACCGTCACCGTCACCCTCACCACCGAGGGCGTGGGCGGTCAGCAGGGGCGGCTCCACCTCGTCGTGGAGGACACGGGGCCCGGCATACCGGAGCACCAGCTCCACGAGGTCTTCGTCGACGGCTTCACCACCAAGGAGCCCCGCGGCGCCATGCGGCGCGGGGTGGGCCTGGCCCTGGTCCACCGGCTCGTCACGCGTGCCGGCGGGACGATCGTCGCCAGCTCACCCGCGGGTGCGCGGTTCGACGTGGTGCTCCCCCTCCGCGTGCCCGAGGTCGCGTCGTGATCCGCGTGCTCGTCGTCGACGACGACTACCACGTGGCCCGGGCGCACGCGCTCAGCCTGGCCAAGGTGCCCGGGTTCGAGGTCGTCGGACAGGCGCACAGCGGCAGCGAGGCCGAGAGCCTCGTCGCGTCCACGAGGCCCGACCTGTTGCTGCTGGACATGTACCTGCCCGACTTCGACGGGCTCGACCTCGTGCGCCGGCTGGCCGCGACGGGTGCGCCGGTCCCGGACTTCCTGCTCGTGACGGCGGCGCGGGACATCGAGTCGGTGCGGACGGCGATGCAGCTCGGGGCCTTCTACTACCTGGTCAAGCCGTTCACCTTCGCGGCCCTGCGTGAGCAGCTCGAGGCGTACCGGTCGTGGGCCCAGCACGTGGGCGGCACGCCGGAGGCGGACCAGGAGACCATCGACGCCCTCTACCGCATGCGCTCGACGGCACCCCGGCGGCCTGCGGCGACCCAGTCGCTGCAGCCGACCATGGCCAAGGTGCTCGACATCGTCGTCTCCGCGGCCGAGCCCATCGGCGCGAGCGAGGTGGCGGCGATCCTCGGGGCCAGCCGGCCCACCGCCCAGCGGTACCTCGCGACCCTGGTCAGGAAGCGGTTCCTCGACCTCGACCTGGCGTACGGCAGCACCGGGCGGCCGGAGCACCGCTACGTCCGCCGCCGGGCCTGACGGGGGTGAGCTCGCCCGGGTCGCCCGCCTGCGACCCATGTCGCCGCCCTGGACGACCTGGACGACGCGGACGATCCGGGGCTCGAGGACGAGGCCGAGCGCGAGGAAGTAGCCGCCGAGGGCCGCTGCCGCGGCTCCCGTCGCCGGGTCCTCGACCACGCCGCCGACCGGGAACGGGTTGCGGGAGTGGACGGTTGCCTCGTCCTCACGCCACCGCCGCCTGACCCGGCACCTGCCACCCCGGGTTGGACAGTGGCGGACCCGGGACAGGATCATCTGAGCATGCGTTCAGATGAGAAGGTGGTGGCGCTCGAGGCGTGCGCCGACCGCTGCGTCCACCCGCCCACGTCCGCATGCTGCTGGACCTGACCCGCGAGCACGTGGACCACGAGCAGGCACCGACGTCGACGGCGCGGGCACGGCCGGGCTCGCGGCCGGGCCCGCGGTCGGGCCCGCGGCCGGGCTCGCGGTCGGGCCCGCGGTCGGGCTCGCGGTCGGGACCTGCCGACGAGGCACGCCGGTGAGCGGGCACTCGCACGGCCCCGGCGTGGGGCACGCCGGCGGGACGCACCGCTGGCGCCTGCAGCTCGCGTTCGCCCTCATCGCCGCCTTCTTCGTCGTCGAGCTGGTCACCGCCCTCACGTCCGGCTCCCTCGCCCTGCTCTCCGACGCCGGGCACATGGCCGCCGACGTCGTGGCCCTCGGCGCGGCCCTCGTCGCCACCCGCATCGCCACGCGCCCGGACACCACGGGCCGACGCACCTTCGGGTCCTACCGTGCCGAGGTCTTCGCCTCCGGCCTGGCCGTGCTGCTCATGCTCGGGGTCTCGGTGTACATCGCCGTCGAGGCCGTCGGCCGCATCGGCTCGGCCCCGCAGATCGCCTCCGGCGCCATGCTGCTCGTCGGCACCCTCGGGCTCGTGGTCAACGTCGCGGCCCTGCTCCTCCTGCGCGGAGGGGCGGGCGAGTCGCTCAACGTCAAGGGCGCCTACCTCGAGGTCGTCGCGGACACCGTCGGCTCGGTCGGTGTCGTCGTCGCCGGAACCCTGGTCCGCACGACGGGGAACCCCTGGTGGGACACCGGGATCGCCCTCGCCATCGCGGTCTTCGTCGCCGTCCGCGCCGTGATGCTCGGGCGCGAGGTGCTGCCGGTGCTGGGCCAGCACGCACCCTCCGACATGCGCCCCGACGCCGTCGCAGAGGCGCTGGCCGGCGTGCCCGGCGTCACCGACGTCCACGACCTGCACCTGTGGACCCTGACCTCGGGCATGAACGTCGCGACCGCCCACCTCATGACCGACGGCACCGCGGACCCGCACGCCGTCCTCGACGAGGCCAGCGCCCTGATGCGCACCCGTTTCGGTGTCGAGCACGCCACCCTCCAGGTCGAGCCCGACACGCACACCGGGTGCAAGGAGGTCGCCTGGTGAGTCCGCGCCGCGGCGCGCCGGTCGGCTCGTCGCGGAGCTTGCGCGCTCAGCGCAGGGTGGCGCAGTGGTCGGAGACGTACGTCGTCTGCTCCCGTGGCGGCCGCTCGTAGCCCTTGGGTGCGGGGCGCTCCGGCAACGTCAGCGACGGGGCCGGCACCTCGGCATACGGGATGGTCGACAGGAGGTGCGCCATCATGTTGAGCCGCGCGCGCTTCTTGGAGTCGGACTCCACGACGTACCACGGAGCCTCGGGGATGTCGGTGTGGACCATCATCTCGTCCTTGGCCCGCGAGTAGTCCTCCCAGCGGGTGATCGACTCGAGGTCCATGGGCGAGAGCTTCCACTGCCGCATCGGGTCGCTCAGGCGTGACCTGAACCGCCGCTGCTGCTCGGAGTCGCTCACCGAGAACCAGTACTTGCGCAGGAGGATGCCGTCCTCGACCAGCAGCCGCTCGAAGATCGGGCACTGGTGCAGGAACCGGCGGTGCTCGTGCGGGGTGCAGAACCCCATGACCCGCTCCACCCCGGCGCGGTTGTACCAGGACCGGTCGAAGAGCGTGATCTCCCCGGCAGCCGGCAGGTGCTCGACGTAGCGCTGGAAGTACCACTGCGTCCGCTCGCGCTCGGTGGGCGTGGGCAGCGCGACGATGCGGGCGTTGCGCGGGCTGAGGTACTCGGTGATGCGCTTGATGGTGCCGCCCTTGCCGGCCGCGTCACGCCCCTCGAACACCACCACGATGCGCTGCCCCTCGGCCTTCACCCACTCCTGGACCTTGACCAGCTCGGCCTGGAGCCGGAACAGCTCGGCCTCGTAGACCTCCGTGCGCAGCGCTCCCCCCGAGCCCGTGTCCTTGGCCATGCGTCATGGTAGGCACCCGGTGGGGCTACCCGCCCGCGGACGCGAACGCGGGCAGGGCGTCGCGCAGCGCGGCGGCCAGGCCACCGGGGTCGACCTCGCGCAGCTCGTACCGGGCCCGCACGAGCGGCACCGGCACGGACAGCACCCGGGTGAGGTCGATGGGGGTGCCGCTCACCACCGCGTCGCACGCGCCGGCGTCCACGGCTGCCCGGATCGTCGCCTCGAGGTCGCGGACCTGCTCCGTCCCGTACCCCATCGCGGGCAGGACACCAGCGGCGTTGGGGTACCGGGCGTAGGTCGCAGCGAGGGACCCGACGGCATACGGTCCCGGCGCCACCACCTCGGCGACGCCGGCGGCCCGGGCGCCCACCACACCCGCTCCGAACGTCATGGAGCCGTGGGTCAGGGTCGGGCCGTCCTCCACGACGAGCACCCGCCGGCCCCGGACGGCCTCCGCGTCGTCCACGGTCACCGGGCTCTCCGCCCGCAGGATCGTGGCGTGGGGGTTGAGCTCGCGCACCGAGTGCTCCACCGCCTCGACCTGGGCCACCTCCGCGGAGTCGCACTTGGCGATCACGACCACGTCGGCCATGCGGACGTTGGCCTCCCCGGGGTGGTATGCCGCCTCGTCACCGGCGCGGAGCGGGTCGGCGAGGACCAGGTGCAGGTCCGGGACGTAGAAGGGCAGGTCGTTGTTGCCACCGTCCCAGAGGATGACGTCGGCCTCCTGCTCCGCCCGGCGCAGGATCTGCTCGTAGTCGACGCCGGCGTACACGACACCGCCGGCGTCGAGGTGCGGCTCGTACTCCTCGCGCTCCTCGATCGTGCAGTGGTGGCTGTCCAGGTCGGCATACGAGGCGAAGCGCTGGCACGCCTGCGCCGCGAGGTCCCCGTAGGGCATCGGGTGGCGGACGGCGACGACGCGAAGCCCCCTGTCGCGCAACATCCGGGCGAGGTAGCGCGTCGTCTGGCTCTTGCCGACCCCCGTCCGGACGGCGGTGACCGCGACGACCGGCCGCGCACTGCGCAGCATCGTGCGGCGCGCGCCGTGGAGCCTGAAGTCCGCCCCCGCGGCGATGCACGCGGACGCCAGGTGCATGACCCGCTCGTGCCGGACGTCGGAGTAGGCGAACACCACCGCGTCCACCCCGCCGCTGCCGAGCAGGACCGGCAGCTCCGACTCGGCGAGGATCGGGATGCCCTGGGGGTACAGGGGTCCCGCGAGCTCCGGCGGGTAGCGGCGTCCCTCGATGTCCGGGATCTGCGTGGCCGTGAAGGCGACGACCTCGTGGGTCGGGTCGTCGCGGAAGACGACGTTGAAGTCGTGGAAGTCGCGTCCGGCCGCGCCCAGGACGACGACCCGGGTCCGCGTGGTGCTGGTGGTGCTCATGGCCCTCTCCCCTGGCCGGGTCACCGACGTGGCCGACCACCCACCGTGGGTGGTCCCGGGGGGAGGACCCGCCACCTCGAGTCTCCCACCGGCGTGCCCGGCCCGTCCGTGGGTCCGGGGGCGATCTTGGTCACGGGGGCTCCCCCGACCGGGTCGGCGGTGGGACGATCGAGGGGTGAGCGACACGGGCGCACGCAGCGGTCCCGGGTGCGTGGAGCAGCTGCCCCACGGTTCGACGACGCGCGAGCACATCTCCCTCGCTGAGCAGTGGGTGGCGAGGAACTACAACCCCCTGCCCGTCGTCATCGCCCACGCCGAAGGTGCCTGGGTGACCGACGTCGAGGGGCGCCGCTACCTCGACGCGTTGGCCGGGTACTCGGCCCTCAACTTCGGCCACCTCCACCCGACCCTCGTCGCGGCGGCGCGGGCGCAGCTCGAACGGCTGACGCTCAGCAGCCGGGCCTTCCACAGCGACCGGCTGGGCCCCTTCTGCCGCGACCTCGCCACGTTGGCCGGCAAGGACCTCGTGCTGCCGATGAACACCGGCGCCGAGGCCGTCGAGACGGCGATCAAGGTCGCCCGGCGCTGGGGGTACGAGGTCAAGGGCGTGCCGGGCGGCCGGGCCCGGGTGGTCGCCATGCACGGCAACTTCCACGGCCGCACGACGACGATCGTCAGCTTCTCCGACGACCAGCTCGCGCGGGAGCACTACGGGCCCTACACACCGGGGTTCGACCTCGTCCCCTTCGGTGACGTCGAGGCCCTCGAGGCCGCGATCACCGACGAGACCGTGGCCGTCCTGCTCGAGCCGATCCAGGGCGAGGGTGGGGTCATCCTCCCGCCCGACGGGTGGCTGCGCGCCGTGCGTGAGGTGACGTCGCGGCGGGGCGTCCTGATGGTGGCGGACGAGATCCAGTCCGGGCTCGGCCGCACCGGCACCACGTTCGCCTGCGACGTGGAGGGCGTCGTGCCCGACGTCTACGTCCTGGGCAAGGCCCTCGGCGGTGGCATCGTCCCGGTGTCCGCGGTGGTCGCGGACCGTGACGTCCTGGGGCTGTTCACACCGGGCAGCCACGGCTCGACCTTCGGCGGCAACCCGCTGGCCGCAGCGGTGGGCCAGGCCGTGGTGGGCCTGCTGGCGACCGGTGAGTTCCAGGAACGCGCCCGCCGGCTCGGCCTGCTCCTCGACGCGGGGTTGCGGGGGCTGCTCGGCCACGGCGTCGAGGCCGTCCGCTCACGGGGTCTGTGGGCGGGTGTCGACATCGACCCCCGGCTCATGACCGGCCGCGAGGCGTCGCAGCGGCTGCTCGAGCTCGGCGTCCTGGTCAAGGACACCCACGGGTCGACCGTGCGACTCGCGCCGCCGCTCGTCGTCGGCGAGGCCGAGGTCGAGATCCTGCTCGAGGCGCTGGCACGCACCGTCGGCGCCTGAGCCACCAGTCGGTTCGTCCGGGTCGCGTCTCCTGGGCCAGGACGCTCACAGCGCCAGCAGGCCCTTGACGACCGTGGCCAGGGCGCCCGCCATGGCCAGCAGCACCACGAGGCGGCGCGCCTGCTCAGCGGACACCCGGCGGGAGAGGAGCTCGCCCGCCGCCAGACCGGCCGCCAGCGCGACGAAGGACAGGACGATGGCGAAGGCGCCCAGGTGGGGGCGCCCCTTGGAGAGCAACGACGCCGTGTTCACCAGCGCCGAGTAGAACTGGAACGTGGCGACGAAGCGGCGGTGCTCCCATCGCGTGCTCACGGCATACAGGACGATGGCGGGTCCGCCCACACCGGCGGTGACGTTCATGAACCCGCTCGAGGCGCCGGCGACGACGGCCCCCGTCGTGCCGTGCAGGATGCGAGCCCGCGCGCTGAGCTGCACCAGGGCGAGGGCCACCAGCACGATCGAGCCGATCACCAGCAGCAGCACGGGGCCCGGCACGGTACGGGCGACATACGCCCCGAGGGGGATGGCGAGCAGCGCCGGGACCACGAGCAGGATCCCTCGGCCCCAGTCGACGTCGCGCCAGGTGCGGGCCAGCACCACCACGCACACGACCAGGCTGAGCAGGTTCGCCAGGATGACGCCGTCGAACGGACCCGCGACGAGCACCAGCAGCGGGGCCGCCACGAGGGCGAAGCCCACCCCGGTGACCCGCTGGGTCACCGCACCGAGGGCCACGCCCATCGGCAGGAAGAGCAGCTCGGTGCCCACCGGCGGGGCTCAGAGGCCGAGCGAGACGTAGCGGACGTCCTGGAACTCCTCCAGCCCGGCGGAGGCACCCTCGCGGCCCAGCCCGGACTGCTTGACACCCCCCATGGGCGCGAAGCAGACCGAGGGCAGGGCGTTGTTCGCACCGATGATGCCTGACTGGAGCCGCTCGGCCGTGCGCCAAACACGACCCACGTCCCGTGACCACAGGTAGCCGGCAAGGCCCATCTCGGTGGCGTTCGCGCGCGCGACCGCCTCCTGGTCGTCGCGGAACCGGAAGACCCCGGCGGCGGGCCCGAAGACCTCGCTGCACGACAGGTCGGCGTCGTCGGGGACGTCGGCGAGCAGCGCGGGCGCGACGAAGGTGCCCTGCGCGGGGAGCTCGAACTCGCGGGTCAGCCGCGTGGCTCCCGACGCCAGGGCCGCGTCGACCATGCCCTGCACCGCGTCGACCCGGCTCTGGTCGATGACCGGCCCGAGGTCGGGCAGCGGGTCGGCCAGGCCGTCCCCGACCGTCATCGCGTCGATCGCCTCGGTGAGCCGGCCGGTGAACTCGTCGTAGACGCTCTCGTGCACGATGAACCGGTTCGCGGCGATGCAGGACTGTCCGGTGTTCCTGAACTTGGCCAGCATCGCCCCCTCCACGGCCGCGTCGAGGTCCGCGTCCTCGAAGACGATGAAGGCGGCGTCGCCGCCGAGCTCGAGCAGCGGGCGCACGACCCGGCGGGCGGCGGAGGCCATGATCTCGCGGCCGACCGGCGTCGAGCCGGTGAAGCTGACGGCGCGCACGGCGTCGTGGTCGAGCAGCGCCTGCGTGATCTCCCGTGCCGGTCCGTGCACGAGGTTGACCACCCCGGCAGGGACGCCGGCGTCGACCAGGCACCGGACCAGCTCGGTCACGGCCAGCGGCGCCTTCTCCGAGACGCGGGCGACGACGGTGCAGCCGGCCGCGAGGGCGGGCGCGAGCTTGCGGGCCTGGATGGAGCACGGGAAGTTCCACGGGGTGAGCGAGGCGACGACCCCCACGGGCTGGCGCAGGGTCAGGTGCCGGCGGTCACGAGCCTCGTGCGGGATCACCGCGCCCTCGGGCCGGCGGGCCTCCTCGGCGAACCAGCGGAAGTACTCGGCGGAGAAGGCCACCTCGCCCACGGCCTCGGGCAGCCGCTTGCCCGCCTCGAGCGCGAGCAGGCGGCCGATGCCGTCGACGCGGGAGGCCATGAGGTCGGCGGAGTCGCGCAGGACGTCCGCGCGGCTGCGAGCAGGTCGCTCGGCCCAGTCCTGCAGGGCTGCTGCGGCGGCGTCGGCGGCCCGGACGGCGTCGGCGGCGCTGCCCCAGCTGACCTGCCCGACGACGCTGCCGTCGGCCGGGTTGGTCACCTGCGCCTGCTGGTCGTGGGCCTCCCACCGGCCGTCGACGAGGGACTGGGCAAGGTCTGTCACGGGGATCTCCTTGGTGCGATGGGACTTTCGGCGCGGAACGTCGGTCGTGCTGTCCGCCGACAGCGGTCAGCGGTCAGCGGTCAGCGGTCATTGGCGCAGGATGTCGGGCCGCGACCGGCCGCCGACCTGCAGCGTCGGCCACTTCGGGTCGTGGACGAGCGGCTCGGGCCCGCGCCCGGTGACGATCGCGGTGTCCTCGACCTTGACCCCCTCGGCACTGGGGTTCCAGGCGACGACCATCCCCTCGCCGAGCACCTGGTCGGACCCTTGGTGCGCGGGGAACTCCCGCGGCACGAACCCGGAGAGGCCGCCCTGGTGGTGGCGGTGCCACTCCAGCGGGTCGAACCCGTTGCGCCCGTACGCCGTGGTGCCCGCCTCGACGATGTCGCCCACCCGGGCGCCGGGCAGGCTCGCGTCGAGGAAGGCCTGCTCGACGTCGAGGAGCCGGCCGTACGCGTCCTCGAGGGTCCGTGGAAGCCGGTCGAACGACACGATCCGGGTGACACTGGCGACCACCCCGGAGCGCCGGGCGCAGCAGACCAGCATGGCGAGCGGTCCGAGCTCCCGTGCGGTGGGCAAGGGGTGCCGGTGTCGCGCGCCCCGGTCGCCACCCCCGACCATGAGGACGATCGGGTCCATCGCGTCGGCCATGAGCTCGGCTGCGAGGACGCCGGCTGCGGTGTACTCCCCCATGCCGGGCCGCAGCGCGAGGGCGGCGCGGGTCGCAGCCGCTGCGGCATCCCTGCCGACCTCGGCGAGCAGGCGCTGCTGTCGCGAGGAGAGGGTCAGGCGCAGCGCCCGGACGGCCTCCCCCACGTCGACCGTGCCGTCCGCCGGCCGGTCGCTGCCGGTGCCGGCACCCCGCGGCAGCCGGCCCTCGCGCGACTCCCACCACGGCACGACGGCCCACTCGACGGGGAGGTTCGCCAGCTCGGTCTCCTGCAGTCGTGGGGCCTCGATGGCGTTCGTGACCACGGTGAGGCGCGGCACGTCACCCGAGACGTCGACGACCGCGTCGAGGCAGGCCGTGTCGAGGGTGAGCGGCACGTGGACCCGCGCCTCGAGGAGCCAGGCCAGCGTGGCCGGCTCGCGCAGGACCAGCACGTCGACACCGGCGCGCGCGGCGACGTCCGCCAGGGCGTCCAGCCGCTCCCGCAGGTCGTCCCGGCGCTGGGCGGCGTCGTCCCCACCGGGCCCGGCCGCGGGGTCGGTGCGGACCTCCCCCGCGGCGGCGGCGTCCGTGACCCGGTCCACGAGCTCGTCGGCCGGCCGGTCACCCACGTCGAACGACCTGTTCGGCGACGGGCTGCGTGCCCGTGGCCGCGGCAGCGTCACCCGCGAGCTCGACCCGCGTGGTGGTGCCGTCGAAACCGACGAGGTCCAGCGCGGCCTCCTTCGCAGGTCCGTACGCGTGCAGGGTCCAGGGCCGGCCGACGAGGTCGTCGGTGTTGCGCACCGCCTCGTCCACCTCGACCCGTGCCAGCACGGCGCCGCTGCGCACGAGCACCGGCATGGCCTCGAGCGGGACCACGGCCTCGTGGAAGCCCGGCCCCCGGTAGGCCGTGCCCTCGACGAGGTCGTACCACTCCCCTTCGGGCACGTAGAACCGGCGGCGCACCGGGGCGGTGCCGTCGTCGAAGACCGGCACGACGAGCAGGTCGGACCCGAGCAGGAAGGCGTCGTCGACGGACTGGGCCACCGGGTCGTCGGGGAACTCCAGCCCGAGCGGCCGCATGACCGGCCACCCGTGCCGCGCGGACTCGTGCGCGACCTGCCACAGGGTCGGCAGCAGCTCGTACCGCAGCCGCACCCAGCGACGAGAGGCTTGCAGCGCCTCGTCACCGAAGGCCCACGGCTCGCGCGGCCGGAGCCCGTGCGCCCGCATCAGCGGGGACAGGGCACCCAGCTGGGTCCACCGCACGTAGAGGCCGGGGGTCAGCTCGGGGCCGAAGAAGCCGCCGATGTCGTGGCTCCAGAACCCTGGCGCGCTCACGGCATACGACAGACCGCCCCGCACCGTCGCCTGCATGCCCGCCACGGTGGACTCGGCGTCGCCGCCCCACTGCCCCGGGTAGCGCTGGGAGCCGGCCCACCCGCTGCGTCCCCAGACGAGCGGCGCCCGTCCCGTGTAGCGCGCGATCGCGTCGCTGACGGCGCCGTTGTAGCGCAACGGGTACGTGTTGTGGGCGTGAGCCGCAGGGGTGCCGTCGAACAGTGCCACGTCGTCGGGCAGTGCCTCGCCGAAGTCCGTCTTGAAGACGGCGACCCCGTCGTCGAGGAACGCCTCGTGCATGCCCTGCCACCAGGCGACCGCGTCGGGGTTGGTGAAGTCGACCAGGGCCCGCATGCGCCCGTCGGGCGTCGGGGTCTTGCGGATCCCGGCGAGGGTGCCGTCGGGGTGACGGACGAGGTAGCCCTTGTCCTTGGCCTCCTCGAAGCGCGGGCTGGCCGGGTCGAGGTACGGCAGCTCCCACACGGAGAGGCGGACCCCGCGCTCCCGCAACGCTTCCACGAACTCGCGACGGTTGCCAAACCGGCTCTCGTTCCAGATGAAGTCGCAGTTGAGCCGGTCGACGACGAGCCAGTCGGGATCGAGGTGCAGGACGTCGAGCGGGACGTGCTGCCCGCGCATCGTGTCGGCGACCTCGAGCATCTCCTCGCGGGAGTGGTAGCGGCAGCGCCCCATCCAGTAGCCGAAGGCCCACAGCGGCGGCACCGGCGGCAGGCCGGTGAGGGCGGTGTAGGCGGCGAGCCGCTCCTTGGGTCCGTCACCCGCCACGAGGTACAGGTCGAGGGCGTCGTCCGCGACGGTCAGGCCGAGGACCGAGGGGCGCTGGTGCCCGACGTCTGCGGTGACCACGGCACCGGTGTTGACGAACCCCGTGTAGCCGGCGGTGGAGTGCCACACGGGGACCGGCTTGTAGGCCATGCCCGTGCCGGTGCCGCACGCGTCCTCGCTGCGCAGGACGAGCCGCTGGCCGTTCTTGACGAGCCGGCCGAACTGCTCGCCGAAGCCGAGGACGTCCTCGTCGGGCGCGAGCTCGAGGTTCACCGACAAGCCGCCCTCGTCGGCCAGGGCGGTCGGCGCCATCATCAGGCCGGCCACCTGGCGCAGGCGGTGCGCGGACCGCAGGAGGGTCCGGCCGCTGTGCGGTTCCTCCAGCGCCAGGGTGAACGGCGCCCGTCCAACCCGGAGCCGGGCGCCGGCGGCGGTGACGACCACCGCGTCGTCGGTCTCCTCCACATCCAGGGCGACCGGCGCCGGCGCCGGGTCCTTGACGATGCCGAGCCACGTGCCGTCGTCGGTCAGGACCGCCGCGCCGGCCGGGGCCAGGGTCAGGCGCAGCACGTTCGGCGCAGGCGCCGACACGCGCAGCTCGTAGGGGGTGACGTCGGTCGGCGGGAGGTCCAGCTCCGGCAGGTTGGGCATCGTCGTCTCGACGCCCTGGGCCGCCGGCGGTTCCCCGGTCAGCCAGCCGGGCATGACCCCGAGCTGCACACCGGGCAGGGCGTCGACCGACAGCACCACCGACGTGTCGTCGCGGCGCACCTCGCCGACCCGTCGCAGCAGGAGTGGGTGGGTCACGGTTGCTATCCCTTCACGGAGCCGGCGGTGATCCCGGCCACGAAGTAGCGCTGGAGGAAGACGTAGGCGACGACGAGTGGAGCCGACGCGACGATGACGCCGGTGAACAGCAGGGGGTAGTTGGTCAGGAACTCGCCCTGGAAGTTCAGCAGGGCCAGGGGCAGGGTCGTCTTCGCCGGGTCGTGGATGAACAGCAGCGGGTACAGCAGGTCGTTCCACTGGATGACGAACAGGAAGATCGCCGTGGCCGCGAGCGAGGGCAGCGAGACCGGCAGGGCGATGGACCGGTAGGTCCGCCACGGCCCCGCGCCGTCGATCGAGCCCGCCTCGAACAGCTCCCGGGGCAGCGTCCGCATGAACCCGGTCATGATGAACACGGCGACCGGGAGGGTGGCCACGACCTCGATGAGGATGAGGCCGACCCGGCTGTCGAGCAGCCCGAGGCGCTGGAAGAGGACGTACTGCGGGATCATGTTCGACTGCGCCGGCACGGCCATCCCGAGCACCAGGAAGCCGTAGACGAGCCAGCCGCGCCAGCCCGGGATCCTGGCCAGCCCGTAGGCCGCGAGGCTGCCGACGGCGAGCGTGATGACGACGGCGGAGAGCGTCACCACCGTGCTGTTGACGAAGGCCGTGGCCATGCTGGCGTCGGTGAGGACCGCCTTGTAGTTCGACGGCGCCAGCGAGGACGGCGGCGCGAACGGCGAGTCGAAGAGCTGCTTGGTCGACTTGAACGAGCCGCTGAGCACCACGAACAGCGGGACGATGATGAGCAGCGAGTAGACGCCGAGGACGACTCGACGGCCGAGGGTTCCAGCCATGACGTGCTCCTCTCACACCCCGTGCTGGGTGAGCCGGACGGCCCGCCGCTGGAGGAAGCTGACCAGGGCGATGATGACCATGAACACCACGGACTCCGCTGCGGCGTAACCGAACTTGGAGTTGGTGAAGGTCGTGTAGATCCGCGTGGACAGGATGTCCAGGGACCCCTTGGGCGGGTTGCCGCCCAGGCCGAGGATGAGGTCGAACGCCTTGAACGACTGGATGGTCGTGTACGCGACCACGATGGCCGTCGCGGGCGCGATGAGCGGCCAGGTCACGTACCGGAACCGGCTCCAGGCGCCGGCACCGTCGAGCGCTGCGGACTCGTACAGCTCCTCGGGGATCTGCTGCAGCCCGGCGACGAAGATCACCATGAGCTGCCCGGCGTGCGCCCAGACCTGCGCCAGCGCCACCCAGTAGATGGCCTGCGACGCGTTCCCGAGGAACGCACTCTTGGCACCGTCGAGGCCGATCCCGCCGAGCACCTGGTTGATCAGCCCGAAGTTCGGGTCGTACATGAACTTCCAGACGAAGGCCACGGACACCGAGGACAGGATCGCCGGGAGGAAGAACAGGGCCCGCAGCGCCGTCGACGACCGTGAGTTCCGTTGCAGCAGGAGGGCGAGGAGCAGCGACAGGGCGGTCTGGGCGATCACGACCACGAGGAGGAACTTGATGTTGTTGCTCAGGGCCCCGCGGAACAGGTCGTCACCGGTGGCGATCCGGCTGAAGTTGCCACCGCCGACGTTGCTGAACTGCGAGCTGATGCCGTCCCAGTCCGTGACGGAGTACTGGAACGCCTGCAGCGTGGGGCCGGCGAAGAAGACGACGTACAGCACGACGGCCGGGAGGGGGAACAGCCACAGGGCCGGGTGGACCTTCGCGACGCGGCCGCCGTAGCGCCGGACCCCGGGGAGGCTGCGGCGCTGTCCCGAGTCCGGCGGCGAGGGCCTTGTCCTCTGCGAGACGGTCATGTCGGCTCCTAGCCCTTGCGCTGCTGGTCCACGACGCGCTGGGCGTCAGCAGCCGCCTGCTCCGGCTTCTTGCCGCCCACGACGGCGACACAGGCGCCCTCGACGGCGGACCGGATGTCGAGGTTGTTGAACTGGAACCGCGGCGCGAGGAGGGTCTTCTTCGTCAGCCACGGCGAGAGCGCCTTCAGGTCGGGGTTGGTGTACTCGACCCCGTTGACGGTGACGTGTTGGCTGGTGCCGTTGGCGTACTGCCCGGCGACCTCGGGCGTGGAGAGGTACTCCAGCCACGCGACCGCTGCGCCCTGGTGCTTGGACTTGCTGTTCACCCCGAGGATGAAGGTCGCGTTGTAGATGCCCTCGTACTTGGCCTTGTCCGCCGACGTCGTGATGGGTGACAACAGGTCCATGGCGAACTTGGCACCGAGGGCCCGGACCGCCGCGATGTGGTACGAGCCGGTGGCCAGCATGGCCGCCTTCCCCGTGGCGAAGATCTGCTGGCAGGGCTCGACCGCCGTACCAGTGCTGTTGGGCTGGAAGTAGGGCTTCAGCTGGACGTACTGCTTGAGCGTGGTGAGGAACCACTCGTCCGTGCACTTGAGCTCGCCGGACTCGATCCGGGCGCACATGTCGTCGCTCGGTGCGTTGTTCATGACCATCGAGTTGAAGAGCTGACCCGCGTTGCCGGGGTCGCCGCCGGGCCAGGCGATGGGGGTGACGCCCTGGGACTTCAGCTTGTCGCACAGCGCGAGGAAGGAGTCCCAGTCCTTGGGCGGGGTGCCACCGTCCGCCTTGGACACGAGGTCCTGGTTGGTCACCGGCATGTTGAAGACGACCTGGTAGGGGAAGCCGAGCTGGGTGCCGTTGGACGTCCCGGCCTTGATCAGGTCGGGGCTGAAGTTCTTGGCCCACGACTGCCCCGAGAGATCGGTGTAGATCCCGGCCTTGGCCATGTCGACGAACTGGGCTCCGCGGAAGGCCGTGAAGACGTCACCGACGGAACCGCCACGGATGCGCTGCAGCGCGGAGGACTGGTAGTCGTTCGACGGGGAGATGTCCTGGCGCACGGTGACTCCGGAGTGCGCGGCCTGGAAGGAGGCGATCAGCTTGTCGAAGACCTGCTTGTCCTCGGCGCGCCAGTGCGCGAACGAGATGTCGCCGGTCGCCGACGCGCCGCCCTTGGGCGCGGTCGCCGACGAGCTCGACCCAGACGTGCTGCCCGGCCCGGCGCAGGCCGCCGCCGCGAGGCCGACGCCACCCAGCCCGAGCAGCTGCAGGACGGCGCGACGGTTGAGGTGCTCTGCCTTGACGGTGTTGCTCATGACTGCTCCTTGGTGGGGGTGGCGGAGAACTCGATGACGGGGATGCCGAGTAGGTCGGCGGCGGTGCGAAGGGCCGGCCGGACGTCCGTCCAGGCCAGGACCGTGTGGTGCGGGAAGCCGTGGCCCACCAGGGCTCCCACGAACTCGTCGGCGGGGGTGTCGAGCCGGACGGCGGCCGTGTTGCCCTGGAACCGGTTGGGCTCGGGGAGCGACTCCCCTGCCGCCACGAGGAGGCGCAGGCCTCCTGCCGGGTCCTCGGTGAGCCGCGCCATCACGACCGGGCCGGTCCGCAGCGGGAAGTCGCCGGCCACGCCGAGCTTGCGGTTGCAGTGGACCGACTGCGTGGCGTTCGAGGGGTCGGCCGCCAGCGACGTCGCCGCCGCGCCGCAGTGCCACAGGCGCACGACGTTGGCGTCGGCGTCGAGGTCGACGGTGTCGACGAGGTAGGTGGTCCCCGACCCGAGGGCCTCCAGCAGGGACATGGTCACCGCGCCGTACACGTCCCGCTCGCAGGCCGTCGGAGTGCCCGCGTCGGCCAGCCTCGACAGCGACGAGCAGGGACACGCCCCGAGCTCGGTGGGGAACTCGGGCCAGCAGCGGATCGCCATCGCGGACAGGTCCGCCTCGTCCCGCCAGCCCCGCATCGCGCTCGTGACACAGGCGGCGACCCCGGCCTGCGCCCGGTCGACGGGGGCGAGCGACGGCTGGGCGGCGAGAGCCGCGGCATACTCCTCGGCGCCGTCCTGCTCCGGCACGGCGGCGACCCGCGCGAACATGTCCTCGACGGTGACCTGCTCGACCGCGATGCCGAAGAGCTTGTCGAGGAGGTCGGGGTCGTACTGGCTCGGCGTGAAGCCCGGCGGCGCGTCGCCGACGAGCCCGAGGGTGCGGCCGCGGAGCGAGTCGAGCGCCTCGCGCACCGGCTCCGGGTCGCCCGCGCGCTCCCCCACGGTCGTCGGCAGGTCCGGCACGGACGGCAGCCGGCCGGACAGGGCCGCGCGCAGCGCCTCGCGCACGCCCGGCTCGGCCGGGTCGCCGTACACGAGGCGCGGGGTCCGGCCCGCGTGGACGACGAGGGCGTGGCCGAAGAGGTTGGCGCCGCACAGGCTGTTGAGCCACAGCCGGTCCCCGACCGGGCCCGGCTCGCGGAACGACCACAGGAGGACGGGGGTGTCCAGGTCGGCGTACAGGCGCAGCGCCGGGCTCGCGTCGGAGAAGGACGCGCACACGTTCACGACCAGGTCGGCGTCCGCCAGCGGCAGGGTCGCGGCACGGTCCAGGTCGTCCGGGGTCATCACGAGGTCCGTGGGGCCGGTGACCTCGGCGCCCAGCTCCTCGAGCAGGGCGCGGGCCTCGGCGGCCCGCTGCGCGGCGACGTCGACGGCGAAGGTGGGCCGGGCCGTGGGGATCATGACGACGCGGGGTCGGTCCGCGTGTGCCTGCGTCATCGCGTCACCAGCGAGTCGACGAGCTCGCCGAGCTGCTGCAGCCGTGGGACGGACACCTCGCGCAGGTCGCGTTCGACGTCGTCGCTGCCGATCACCGATGCCCACACGGCACGCCCCGCGAGGAAGCCGGAGGCGCCGGACTCGCACGCCAGCCGGACCGCGCGCGGGAAGAACTCGGCGGGGACGCCGGACGACAGCACCACCCACGGCGACGCGACGGCGTCGGTGATCTCGGCGCAGCGCCGGCGGGTCTCCCCCTCGTCGCCCTGCCCCTTGAGCGGCACCTCCGCCTTGTAGAGGTCGGCGCCCAGGCCACCGAGCTCGCGGGCCACGTCGACGACGCACTGGTCCCAGTCCCAGTCACGGCCGTCACGAGGGGCCTTGGCGACGGGCTCGATGATGCTCACCAGACCGGCGGAACGGCAGCGCTCGACGAACCGGCGGACCATGTCGACGCGCACCTGCGGGTCGGTGTCGGGTCGATGGATCACCAGCAGCTTCATGGCGACCGCGCCCTGCTCACGCACCGCCGCAGGGTCCACGGCCTCGTCGATGACGACGTCGGTGACGTACTCGCCGTTGCCTGCGATGAACTCGTCGGCGGCGGCGATGAGGCCGCAGCCGGGGTCCACGGCCCCCTCCTCGACGACGGCGTCGAAGGCGAACTGCTTGTCGACGAGGACGGCCGACGCGTACGGCGTCAGGATGCGGGTCGCCTCGACCTTGAAGCGCCTCAGCTGGTCGTCGCCCACGGGTCCGTCCTGGTGCTCGGCGAACATCCCCCGCATCGCCTCGCGCTGGTCGACGGCGAGCATGGCGAAGGCGCCGCTGGGGCGGGCGATGGACGACAGCGTGTATGCCGTCGGGGCGGGTTGGCTCACGGGGTGCTCCTTGGGAGGGGTCAGGCGGTGCGGGCGCGCAGCCGGGCGGTGACGTCGTCGTGGGTGGGGATGGCGGACCTGCCGTCGAGACCGAGGCAGGAGAGGGCAGCGACCTGGTTGGCGTACTCCAGGGCGTCGTCGAGGGACAGGTCGCGCACGTGGGCGGCGACCAGGGCGCCGTGGAAGACGTCGCCGGCGCCCAGGGTGCTGACCACGTCGACGGGTACGCCGGGGGCGTGGGCGGACGCCCCGCCGGCGTCGGAGGCGAAGGAGCCGCGGCTGCCGTCGGTCGCCACGACCCGGCGCGCGCCGTCCCGCAGTGCTGCCTCGAGCAGTGCCTCCGTCGTCGACCCCTCGCCGTAGGTCCGGCGCAGCGCCTCGACGGTGGGGACGTACAAGTCCACCCCCGCGGGCGTGAAGTCGGGGATGGGGTTGCCCGCGTCCACCGACACCCTGGGGCGCGCGGTGGCCGTGAGGTCGAGGAGCCGCGACACGGCGGACCACCCGACGTGGTCGGTGTGCACCCACTGCGCCCCGCGCACGAGCTCGGCGCCGCGGGCGAGGTCGACCCCGGGGCCGGGGCGGTTGCAGATCGCCCGCGTCCCACAAAGGGCGTCGACGACGATGACGCTCGCGGCCGACCGCGCCCCGGGCACGCGGGTGACGCCGGTGACGTCCACCCCTTCGGCGGCGAGGTCCTCGAGGATCCGCTGGCCGTCCTCGTCGTCTCCGAGGGTCCCCACGAACGCGGCGTCGATTCCCAGTCGGGCAGCGGCGACGGCCGCCGTGGCCGCCGGGCCCCCACCGGCGAAGACGAGGTCCTCGGCGACCACCCGCTCGTCGGGTCCCGGGTACCCGTTGACGAGGACGATCGAGTCCATGGTGGCCGCCCCGACGAAGACGACCGGCGGGGCCGTGGGGCCGGGGACTGCGGTGTGCGGCATGCCATCTCCTGGAGGCGGGACGTCCACGCTGACGTCGTGCTGCGGTTGTTGCTAGACTAACAATCAATGTTGGAAAGTCAACAGACGATGTGATCTATTCTTCACTCGAGGCACCATCGGTTCGCGCTGGTCTTCACAGAGAGCCCGGCGCGGTGCAGGTCGCCTCGCACGGGGAAGGGGTGTGTGGCATGGGCCAGGAGGCGATGCGCTACGACAGCGCACCCCAGCGACGGCGCGTGATCATGGAGCGGCTGCGCGAGAGCGGCTTCGTCCCGGTGACCAGCCTGACCCAGGACCTGGGCGTCTCGGACATGACGGTGCGCCGCGACCTGCGCAAGCTCGAGCAGCAGGGGTCGGTCCGGGTCGTCCACGGTGGGGTCAGCGCGCTGCACGGACCGATGCACGACCCGGCCTTCGTCAGCCGCTCCAGGAGGGGCGCGGCCGCGAAGAAGGCCATCGCCGAGACGGCACTCGGCCTGGTCGCCGACACCGACACCATCGCCATCGATGCCGGGACCACGACGTACGCCCTCGCCCAGGCCCTCTCCCACTCCTTCGGCGGCACCGTGGTCACGCACTCCGTCCCGGTGATCCAGCTGCTGCTCAACCGGGGCCGCGGCACCGTCGTCGGCCTCGGCGGCGAGCTGCTCCACGAGAGCCAGGCCTTCACCGGGCAGATGACCGTCGACGCGGCGCACGGGCTGCGCGTGTCGACACTGTTCCTGGGCGCGGCGGCCGTGGACGAGCGCGGCGTCTACGTCGCCACCGACCGGGAGCGGCCGACCAAGCTCGCCCTCATCGACGTCGCCGACCAGGTGGTGCTCCTGGCGGACCACACCAAGTTCGCCATGACGGCGCCGGTCCTGCTCTGCCCGCACGACCGGATCACCACGCTCGTCACGGACACCGATCCGGACCGGGCGACCGCCGACCACTTGCGCAGCACCGGGACCCGGATCGTCGTCGCCGGGCGTTGAGGCCCCGGTACCTGCCGCGTCCCGACGGGCGCCAACCCGGAGGCGTTTCGCGGACAGGCGCCGCCAGCGCCTCGCCGCGCAGCAGCCGTCAGCGCACCCAGCGGGTCGCGGACCACTGGCCGGAGGCCACCCGCGTGGTGCCGGGGCGCACGGCACGCACGTACCAGGTCCCCCGCGTGGCGAAGGTCAGCCTCGCCGACGCGGCGCCGCTGCTCGACACGACCGGCCTCGCCACGGTGGTCCAGGCACCCCCGGGACGGCGCACCTGCACGATCAGCCGGACGCCGGACTCGGCGGGGTCGGCGTCCCACCGCCAGGTGGTGGGGCTGCGGTGCCACACCGTCGACGGAGCCGACACCAGGCGCACCCGCGCGCGCACCCCCACCGCGGCAGAGCTGCTGGACGAGCCCGCCCACCCCCCGGCCCGCGCCGCGGTGACCGCCCGCCAGGAGCCCGAGCCGGTGGGGGTCGTGGTCCAGGACACCGAGCCCGTGGAGCTCGTGGTGCCGGTGGCCCGGGTCGACCACGCGGACGAGCCGCTGCGGCGGAACTGCAGGCTCACGAAGGCACCGGGGAGCGGTGCCCCGTCACGGGAGACGGTCGCCGTGAGCCGGACGGAGGAGCCGTAGGTGAGCGACGACCTCGACGAGGCCAGGCGGGTCGCGGACGCGGCCACGACGGTCAGCGCCCGGCTGGTGTCGCGCACCGCACCGAAGGAGTCGGTGGCGGTGACCCGGAGGGTCCACCTGCCCGTCTGGTCGAACGACGTCGGGACCCGCACGAGGCGCGACTGCGGGCACGACTGCGGGCAGTCGGCCGAGGTCAGCACCACCCGGCGGCCGGAGGGCGCCGTCGCCTCGAGCTGCCACGACCGGACCGTCGCGCCGGTCACCGCGGCGAGCCCGACGGTGACGTCGAGCGCCTGCCCCCGCACTGCCGACGACGGGCTGACCGTGACGGTGGGACCGGCGTTCAGAGTCACGTCGGTCTCCACCACGGAGGTGGCGCCCCGGTTGTCGAGCACCACCCACCCGACCCGGTGCGGCCCGTTGGGCAGGTCCACTGGCGGCAGCACGCGGGCCCAGGACATCGGGTGCTGCCACAGCTCGGATCCCGACGCCGCGGCCACGGTCCTCGCGTCGACCCGCAGCTGGTACGACACGGGCCAGGTGGTCGGCTTGCCCTCGGCGGCCGCGGTGACGGCGAGCTCGGTAGCGCCGGCGTGCACGAGCGGTGGTGGCAGGAAGGCCAGGCGCAGCCCGCGGTCGACGACGAAGGGGACCCGCACCGCCGGGCTGGCGGTCCCGTCGGCGTCGAGCGCGACGAGCCACCCGGTGAAGTACCCCTCCGGGTAGGCGGAGGTGTCGAGCCGGCCGGTCCAGTGCCCGTCGGCCCCACGCGCCAGGGCGACGGTGCCCGGACGGCCGGCCGACGCCGCCCACGGCACGGTGAGCTGGACCGACGTGACCTCGGGGCCGCCGGTGGTCGCGGTGTCGGCCCGGAGGTCCAGGGCCTGCCCCGCGGACAGGCCCATCACGTCGTCGACGGCTCCGGAAACCGGTGGCAGGTCCAGCACGGTCACGGCGGGCCGGTCGTTGTCGAGGGTGAGGGCCCGCGTGTCGGACCAGGTCAGGGACGAGCTCGCGGTGACGGAGGCGGTGAGCAGGACGGAGCCGTCCGGGTCGTACGTGGGCGCCCCGGCGTCGTCAGGGGGCGACCAGCCACCGGGGGGGACCACCACCGTGAGGTCGCACTCGACCGCGCAGGACGGCGTCGTGCCGGCGTCCAGCGACACGCTCGTGTGCGCACTGCCGATCTGGACGTCGAGCCGCGTGAGGGTCTCGGCGTCCGGGGCGACGAGGTGCACGTGGACGGGCACGTCACCGCGCACGGTCGACCCTGCGCCCGGACCGACGATGGTCACGACGGCATCCTGGGCCCAGGCGGGCGCTGCGGGCAGCGCAGCCGTCGCCGTCGCGACGACCGTCCCGAGGAGGACCATGGCGAGCGCCCGGCGCTGCGTGGCGCTGCGCGCCGGAGACCACCCCATCGACGACGTCCCCTGTCCCTGCTGTCGTGCGGTCGGCAGCGCCCACCGGCCCCGGACGCCGGTGCCGCACAGCGTAGTGGCGAGCCACCGGCTCGGTGACCGTTTTCGGCCAGCCGGGTTTCGCTCGACCGGGGTTCGGTCAGCCCCGTTCCGGTCGGACGGGTTGCGGTCGGCCGGGGCCGGTCAGCGGGGTTCCGATCGGCCGGGTTGCGGTCGACCGGGACCGGGCGCCTGCCCGTTGCCACCTCCCCTCCGGTCCGGGCTCGCGGGACGGGCGACGCCCAGCAGGCTCCGGGTCATGCTCTCGGCGTCCGCCAGCAGCTCGGTGAGGGCCTGCGCCAGGTGCGCGTCGGCGACCGGCGTCCCCGCCAGGGTGGCCCGCAGGACGGCCCGCCGGACCAGCTCCTTCGCGAACGACGCCGTGGTCCCCTCGGCCCTGGCGGCCGCGTCGGCGAGCGCCCCGTCGGAGAAGCGGTCACCGGCATACAGCCGGAGCAGCTCGAGGCGACCCACCTCGTCCGGCAACGGGACCTCGGCCGCCAGGTCGACACGCCCCGGGCGTTGGGCGAGGGCGCTCTCGAGCGCCTCCACCCGGTTCGTCGTGAGCAGGAAGGCGACGTCGGCGTCGGGGTCCAGCCCGTCGAGGGCGTCCATCACCTCGAACAGCAGCGGGGTCGGCCCGAACGACAGGCCCCGGTCCTCCGCGACGAGGTCGCAGTCCTCGAGGACGACCAGCGCCGGCTGGTGGGCGCGGGCCACCTTGGCCGCGCTGTGGATGTGCGCGAGCGCCCCGCCGGCCAGCAGCACGACCGTGGTCCCCGGGCACTGGCTCACGAGGTAGCGCACGGTGTGGGTCTTGCCGGTGCCGGGTGGGCCGTAGAGCAGGACGCCGCGCTTGAGGTGCTGGCCGTGGCCCCGCAGCTCCTCGCCGTGCCGGCCGATGCCGAGGACGTGGTCCTCGACCTTCGCCAGGCGCCCGGCCGGCAGGATCACATCCTGTCGCGTCAGGGTGGGCCTCGGCACGAAGGTGACGCCGCCCATCCCGCGCCCGAACGGGTCGACGGCGAGGGTGACGACCTTGCCGCGCAGGACGCTGCGCAGGTCCATGAGCGCGCGCACCCGGTCCAGGACGGCTCGCGACGTCCCCGCGTCGGCGGAGAGCAGCTCCAGGGCCGCATCCTCCCTGCCGAACTGGCGGTTGGCCCCCCACACCCGCACGGCGACGGGGCGGTCGTCGTACCGGAACAGCCACACGCCCGAGGCGACCACGTCTCGGGTGTCCTCCGGGGCAGGACCCGTGTCGAGGCGGACGTAGTCGACCTGGCCCACCGGCATGCCGCGGTGCCGGCCCCACCCCGTGTGCAGGAGGTCGGTCAGGGTCATGTGGTGCCGGGCGTCACCCCCACCGATGCCGACGACCTGGGCGTCCGCGTCCTCGCCGGCGAGCTCGGCCAGCGCCAGGTCGGCGTCCACGACGCGGTGCACGGGCACCGTCTCGGTCACGACCGACAGCTCGTCCGCCGGGGCCCCGAGGTGGCCCGACAGCACCTCCGTCAGGGTCTCCCCCGGCGGTCCGTCGCCCAGCTCGTCAAGCATCCGCCGGACCAGCCCGGTGAACGTCTCCATGAACTGCCGGACGTCGCCGCCCTCCCCCTGCTCCACCATGCCGGGACCCTACGCCCGGGGCAGGGCAGGCGTCCCGGGCCGGCGGGTCCTTCGGCCCTGCCCCCGCCCCTCCTCCGCCGGTGGCGTGGTGACGTCCCGCGTCCGGCCGAGCACCGAGGAGGTATGCCGTGACCACCACCGAGAGCCTGCCCACGGACCTGTGGCGTCTGGGGGCGACGAGTCTGGCGGCGGCGATCCGCTCGCGCCAGGTCTCCGCCCGCGAGGTCGTCGAGGCCCACCTGCAGCGCATCGACGCGGTCAACCCGGCCGTGAACGCCGTCGTGGCCCGGTGGGACGAGCAGGCGCTCGCGGCGGCCGGCGCCGCCGACCGGGTCACCGCGCGCGGGGGCGAGCTCCCGCCGCTGCACGGGGTGCCCTTCACCGTGGAGGGGAACATCGACCTCGTCGGCACCCCGACGACCCAGGGGGCCCGGGCCCTCGCCGACGCCTACCCGACCCGTGACGCGCCGGTGGTCGAGCGCCTCCGGGCGGCCGGCGCGATCCCCCTCGGCCGGACCAACCTGCCCACCTACGCCCTGCGGTGGCACACCGACAGCGAGCTCTGGGGCGAGACGGTCAACCCCTGGGACCCGTCCGCACCCCGGGCGCCTCCAGCGGTGGCGAGGCCGTCGCCCTCGCCACCGGCATGAGCCCGCTCGGGCTCGGCAACGACACCCTCGGCTCGCTGCGCTGGCCGGCCCAGTGCTGTGGTGTCACGGCGCTGAAGCCCTCGCTCGGGCGGATCCCCGACGCGAGCAGCGTGGGTCCCGGCGACTGGCCCATCGGGGTCCAGCTGACCTCGGTGCAGGGGCCGCTCGCCCGGGACGTCCGCGACCTCCGGGCAGCGCTGGCCGTGCTCGCCGGGGCGTCGTGGCGCGACCCCTGGTCCGTCCCCGCGCCCCTGGAGGGCCCACTCCCCGTGGGACCCGTCCGGGTGGCGATCGTCCCCGACCCGGCGGGGCTGGGGACCGCGTCGAGCGTCAGCGAGGGGGTCCACCTCGCGGGGTCCGTCCTCGCGGACCGGGGGTATGCCGTGGACGTCCTGGAGCCGCCGGACGTGGACCGCGCGGGGATGCTCCTGCTCGACCTGCTCGACCTCGGCGCAGCCCCACCCGGGGCGGTGGAGGCCCAGTTCCCCGCCCTCCCCGACAAGGCCCGGCGGTTCCTCGAGCAGTTCGCCCTGGTGGCTGCGCAGCACGCGAGCCTGCCCGGCGCGGCATACCTCACGCGCTCGTCGCTGGCCCGGTCGTGGGGCGAGTTCCAGGAGCACCACCCGCTCGTGGTCGCGCCGATCTGCACGCAGCCGCCGTTCCTCGCCGGGAGCGACCTCGACGCCGGAGCCGTCGCCCGCACCGTGCGCGACATGCGCATGGCGATGGCCGTCAACGCGCTGGGGCTGCCGGCCGTCGCGGTCCCGGTCGGCGTGGTCGGCGGCCTGCCGCAGGTCGTGCAGGTCATCGGACGACGGTTCCGGGAGGACCTCTGCCTCGAGGCGGCCGAGCAGCTGCAGGACGCGGTGGGCGCCCTCACCCCGATCGACCCTCGGTGAGCTCGCCCGGGAGCAGGAGGTCCGACGACCCACCCAGTCGGTCGACACACAACTGCAAAGTGCTCGACCACCGGGTCGTCATGTGGGGCGGCCAAGGTGGAGACGAGGGCCGAGCCCAGTGTCGTGCTCCGCCCTCACCACCCGTTGTCGATCGCGACAGGAGGCTGACCCGATGTCGCACGGAACCGTCGTCCAGCTCAAGCCCAACCACCGCCTGGGGTCCGACACCGCTCACGCGGTGGTCGCCGCCCAGCTCCGAGGCGAGTCGCGGACCCCCGACGCCGAGCCCGAGGCCGTGGTGGCCGCCGTGGCCAGCGAGATCGAGGACCTCGGGCTCCAGCCGGACCGCGAGGAGCTGGCTCAGCGGTACGGGCAGCCGACCGGCCTGCCGGAGGTCCTCGCGACCCGGCCCGCGGCGGGGTGATCGGGCTCCGGGGACCGCAGGGGGTCCTCGGAGCCCGACGACCCGACGACCCGGCGCCCGTGGCGCCGGGTCGTCGGCGTCACGGCGTCATCGCGTCATGGCGTCGAGGACCGGGCGGCGCCCACGAGCGAGGCGTAGTCCTGGGCGGTCACGGGTGAGGCGGTGAGGGCGCCCCCCGGGAGGGGCAGCTCGACCGCCTCACCGTCGCGGGTCACCAGCACCGAGTCGACACCCGGCACGGAGGTGACGCTGAGCACGACCTGGGCCACGGCCAGCGGGACCCGCGACGCGGCCGGCACCTGGTCGCCCGCGGCGACGTCGACCTTCGCGACACCCCCCTCGAGCGCGGTCAGCCGGATCGCGGTGCCCGGACCGAGGGCGGTGGACAGGCCGGCCTGCCGCTCCTGTTCGGACGGCCCCTCGGTCAGCTGGCCCAGCACCTCCGCGACGGCGGCGGCCGGGTCGGTGGGCTGCCGGCTCCGCGCCCGCACGGGCACCAGCACCTGGCCGCGGACGAGGTAGACGGACGGCCGGGCAGCGCCCCCGGGTTCCGGAGCAGCGGTCGCCGGCGTCGTGGGACGGGTGAGGTCGTACGGCACCTTCGTGATCGTCACCGGCGCGCCGTGCACGGGCGCCCCACAGGCGCCGAGCAGGCCGGCCCAGAACGGGACCGTGACCACCGCGAGGACAGCCGCCGCCCGGCGCCGCCGGCTCACCGTGCCACCCCGTCCCCGGGGTCCTGCGCCGCATGGACGTCGAGGGGCAGCCGGAGGACGAAGCGGGCGCCACCTTCCGGGGACTCCTCGCAGTGGATGTCGCCCCCGTGCGACCTGGCGGTCTCGGCCACCAGGCTCAGCCCCAGCCCGGTCCCGGGCCGGGAGGCCCGCGAGCCCGACCGGGCGAACCTCTCGAAGATGCGCCGGCGCTCCCCCGTCGGGACACCCGGCCCGGCGTCGTCGACGGCCAGGACGGCCCACGGACCTTCTCGACCGGCCACCACCGCCGTCGCGCCGGCCCCGTGGATGTCGGCGTTGTCGAGGAGGTTCACGAGGGTGCGGTGCAAGCCCGCCTTGTCCCCGTCCACCACGAGGCCGGTGTCACCGGCCCTCAGCAGGTCGGCCGGGCGCCGGGTCTGCAGGAGGGTGTTGGTGGCCAGCTCCACGAGGTCGAGCGGCTCCCGGTGGCCCACGTCGACGCCCGCCTCGAGGCGGCCCAGGGCGAGCAGCTGTTCGAGCGCGCGGCTGAGGCGGTCCACCTCCCGCCGGAGGAGCTGCACCGACCGGCCCCGGTGGACGGCGCCCGTCCCCGCCTGCTCGAGGACGTCGACGGTCGTCATCATCGCCGTGACCGGTGACCTCAGCTCGTGGGCCACGTCGGCGGCGAACCGGGCATCGCGCTCCAACCGCTCCTGGAGCGCCTCCACCATGGCGTTGAACGACCCGACGATGACGCTGAGGTCCGGGTCCCTGGTGCTCGCCAGCCGGGCACCGGTGTCGCCGCCGGCGATCCGCGCGGACGCGGTGGCGATGCCGTCGAGCGGGGCGACCACCCGACGGGCGGCCGCGCGTCCGATGAGCGCCCCGCCGACCGTGGTCAGCACGGCGAAGGCGGCCAGCGCCAGGCGCAGGGTGTCGAGGGTGGAGGAGAGCTCCCGTGCCGGCGCGACCTCGAAGAACTCCGCGTCGACGGCGGTGAGTGGGGTCCCGACCGCCACGGCCGGACCGCCGTCGTCCGCGCGGGACCAGCTGCTCGCGGCAGCACCGGCCGCGACGGCTCGGCGCAGGTCGGCGGGGACGACCTCCCGCCCGGCGCCGAGGGACGAGGAGTACCACTCCCCGCCCCGGTGCAGCACCAGGACGGCACCGGCCGGCGGTGAGGTGGACCCGAGGACGTCGTCCACCCGGGCCCCGGCCGTGAGGAGCCCTTCGCGGACGAAGGAGGCATCGACGAAGGCCTGCCTGGCTGCCGCGTGCTCGCGCTGGGCGACGAGGTAGTGGCGCGCCGTGAGGTAGGTGCCCAACGCGAGGGTCACCGACACAGCCAGAGCCAGGCCGCCGAAGGCCAGGGTGATCCGGGTGCGCAGCCCCGGGGGTTGGCGACCCACGTCACCGCGGGTCGAACCGGTAGCCCAGGCCGCGGACGGTGACCAGCAGCGCGGGACGACCGGGATCGCGCTCGATCTTGGTGCGCAGCCGGCGGATGTGGACGTCCACGATCCGCTCGTCGCCGAAGTAGTCGCGCTCCCACACCCGCTCCAGCAGGACCTGCCGGCTCAGCACGCGGCCGGTCGGCTGGGTGAGCTCGCAGAGGAGCCGGAACTCGGTCGAGGTCAGGTGGATGTCCTCGCGGCCGCGCCGGACCACCCCGGCGCCCCAGTCCAGGACGAGCGGACCGTCGGTGGCGTCGAGGACCACCGCCTCGGGCTCCGCGTCCGCCGAGCGCGCCAGCGCGGGCGGGCGCCGGCGCAGGGCGCGCAGCCGCGCGGAGACCTCCTTGACCTGGAACGGCTTGGTCACGTAGTCGTCGGCCCCCGACTCGAGCGCCGCCACGATGTCGTGGGTGTCGGCGCGCGCGCTGACCACGATGATCGGTACGTCACTGCGCTGGCGCACCTCCCGGACGAAGGTGAACCCGTCCATCTCGCCGAGCATGAGGTCGACCAGCATGAGGTCGACGGACAGGCGCGGCAGCTCGGCGAGCGCCTCCTCGGCGAGGCCGAAGCCCACCGTCTCGTACCCTTCGGCCTCCAGGGCCAGGCACAGGGAGCTGCGGATCCCCTCGTCGTCCTCGAGCACGAGCAACGTGGCGGCCATTGCCCACATTCTGCCAGCGCGTCGGCTGCGCCGGCCCACCGGCGGCGCCGAGGACTGCATTCGTCATCCAACCGCAAAGAACTCGCACCGGTGGTCGTCACACCCGCCCGGCACGCTCGGAGCATGCGCAAGGACTGGCCATGACGACGATCGGCGACTCCGCGGCCCAGGCGCGGCGTGCCGCGCTGCGGGAGGCCTCGCTGGCCCACGACCTGCTCGGGCTGCGATCGACCGTGGCCGAGGTGCTGCTCACGCGGACCCATCGAGTCGTCGTCGACGTGTCCGCGCTGAGCCGTCCGTCCTCGAGCGCGGTCGCCGCCCTGCTGTGGGCCAAGCGCAGCTGCACCCGGGCCGGCGTCGAGTTCACCGTGCACGGGGCCAGGCCGGCGAACCGCGACGTCCTGCGTCGCTGCGGGCTGCTCGGCGCGGACGACCGGGGCGCGTCGTGACCCTGCGGCTGGTCGGCTCGACCATGGTGCGCACGACCCGGGGGGTCGGCGACTGGACCGTGTGGGCGGTCGAGCAGCCCGGCGGCGTGGCGGGCACGGCCCGGCGCCGCGGCCTTGCGGAGGTGGTGGTGGCCGACGCGCCGAGCTCGGTCGAGAACAGCCCCGGCTTCACTGCCGTGGCCTGCACCAGGGACGGGAACGTCATGGTCGTCACCCGTGACGCCCCGCCGGCCCTGCTCGTGGCACGGTCCGGCTGTCGGACCGCCCCCGGCGAGCCCGGGGGGCGCGAGCTCGTCGCCCTGGAGCGGGACGAGCTCCTCCTGCTGGTCTCCTCCTCCGTGCTCGAGGCCCAGCCTGCGGCCCTGTCCCACGCCCTGCAGTCCCCTGCCGAGCTGGTCGACCGCGATCCCGACCAGGTGCTCGCAGAGCTGTTCGCCGAGGTCCCGTACGGAGCGGGCGCCATCATCCGTCGCACCGGAACCCCCACCGAGACAGAGGAGTCCCCCGAGTGAGCGCCTTCACCACCGCCCTGGCCGACGAGGTCGCCCAGGCCTGGGCAACCCTCCTGCGGGCGCGCGAGCGCCAGGACGAGGCTGCCGTCACCGAGGCGGTCGAGCGGCTGCGCGACCTCGACGAGATCAGCGAGCGGGTCCGCGACGGCCTCGAGCTGGCCTCGCCCTGATCCACCGGCGGCACCGACACGGCCGGCCACAGCGTCGGGCACCGTGCTCCGCCCGCGGCCGTGGTGAGAGCGGGTGACTAGTCCGGCGGGTGACGGAACACCACGACCAGCACCCGGAGCGCCAGGACGCTCGCGACGATGAGCAGGCCGTAGCCGAGGACGTCGTAGAGCTCTGTCGTCCCGGTGAGGCGCGGGCCACCGGTGACGCCCAGCAGACGCGTGGCCATCAGCCCCGCGATCCCGGTGAGCGCCGTGAGCAGGCCCTGGTGCACGAGCCGGGTGACCCAGCGGCGGTCCGCCGGGTCGGCGAACAGGCGCACGTTGGTGGTCAGGCGCCCGTGCTCCAGGGAGTCGGCGATGCGTTCGGCCCGCCGGGGCAGTCGTCGCAGCACCGGCAGCGCGGCGAGCAGGTCGTCCTCCACGGTCCGCCGCAGCTGCCCGGGATGGACTGCGGCGCCCACCCGGTCCTGGCCGCTGCGCCGCGTCTCGGCGACCAGGTCGAAGTCGGGGTCGATGAGGGTCAGCGTGCCCTCGACCGTGGCGACCGCGCGGAACACGGCGGCGACCTCGGGCGGGATGCGCAACCGGTGGGCCATGACGAGCCGGAACAGCCCGGTGAAGGCGTCCGCGCCCTTGCCCGCCCCCGGCGCGGCATACCGCACGAGGAGCTGCCCGAGGGACCGCTCGAGCTCCCGGTGGTCCACCTGTTCCGGCGCGTCGACCAGCTCGAGCAGGGCGTCCGTGGCCGTGCGGGAGTCACCACGGCCCAACGCGAGCAGGAGCCCCGCGACTGCGGTGCGCGTGCTGGCGTCGAGACGGCCCACCGAGCCGAAGTCCAGCAGCTCCAACGTCCCCCGGTCGTCCACCAGGACGTTGCCCGGGTGCAGGTCGACGTGGAAGATGCCGTGGACCAGCACCTGGTCCAGCACCGCCTCGAGCAGCCGACCGGCCGAGCGCCGGCGCACCCGGTCGCCGAGACCCTGAAGGACCGGTTGGGCAGCGGGCAGTGGCGTGCCCCGCATCCGCTCCATGACGAGGGCCCGGCGACCGCTGAGGTCGACCCTCGGGACCGGCACGCGGATGCCGTCGCGCCCACCGGCGGGCAGGGCGGCCGTGACCGTGCGCATGTTGTCGACCTCGGTGGTGAAGTCGAGCTCCTCGCGCAGCGACGAGGCGAAGCCCGAGGACAGGTCCCGGAGCCCGAGGCTTCGTCCCCACTCGGTGCGCGACTCCAACGTCCGCGCCAGGCGGCCGAGGATGTCGAGGTCCCGCTCCACCGTCTCCGTGATCCCCGGGCGCTGCAGCTTGACCACGACCTCGCTGCCGTCCACCAGCCGGGCCGCGTGCACCTGCCCCACCGACGCCGAAGCCATCGGTTCGGGGTCCACGGTGGCGAACACCTGCGCCACCGGACGCCCCAGGTAGCCGGCCAGGGAAGGCTCCAGGACCGGCCAGGGAACGGGGGCGGCCGAGTCCTGGAGGCGGGCGAGCTCCTCGACGAACTCCTCCGGGAGGAGGTCGCGACGCGTCGACAGCTGCTGGCCGAGCTTGACGAAGGTGACACCGCCGTCCTCGAGGGCCATCCGCAGCGAGCGCGCGAGCTGGCGGCGCGAGCTGGAGCTGTCGACGCCCGCGTGCCACCGGCCGCGCAGGAACCTCCCGAGGCCGTGCCGGGTGGCGATGCGGGTGATCTGCCCGTAGCGCCGGGCACGCTCGACCCGGCCACGCCATCCCCGCCACAGCTCCACCGGCCCCGGCAGCGAGCCCTCCGGGACCAGGACCTCGGCGAGGACCAGGAGCACCATCGCCACCAGGCTGCCGGCTCCTGCGGACAGGAGCAGGGCGAGGAACGCGGACGCGGAGTCGGTGCCCTCCGCCGCCGGGACGCCCACGGTGGCCGACAGGACGCTGCCGGCCACCCACAGGGCCACGATGCCGGCCAGCACCATGCGGACCAGGCCGACCCGGACCCCGAGCAGGCGCCGGATGAGGACACCGACCACGAGCACCGTGATGAGCTGGACCGGCAACAGCAGCACGTTGAGCAGCGCGGTCCCCATCGGGGCATCATGCCAGTCCCATGCCCCACAGATCGGACCATTTCGGGCGCGCCGACCTGTCCAGCGCGGGCGACCACCTGGCGTCGTCGCGGACGCACCCGTGAGGTCGCGCCGTCCGGTCGGGAAGGGGATGCTGGGTGCGTGCAGAGCCAGGGCGTGGGTGAGGTCTTCCGCGTGCTCGACCTCACCGGCGTGCTCGGAAACGCCCTGCTGGGTGGCGTGATCGCCCGACGGGAGCGGCTCGACCTGGTCGGCTTCGCCACCCTCGCGGTCCTGTCCGGGCTGGGCGGCGGCATCCTGCGCGACGTCCTGCTCCAGCACGGCCCACCGATCGCCCTCACCGACTACGCCTATCTGCTCACGGCCTTCCTGGGCGCGGCGGTGAGCTACCTGCTGCGGGTCCAGGGGCAGACCTGGGACCGGGTGTGGCCCGTGGTCGACGCGGTGGCCCTCGGCTGCTGGGCCACCGCCGGCGCCCAGAAGACCCTGGACGCGGGCCTCGGCTGGCTCCCGGCGATCCTGCTGGGCACCATCACCGCCGTCGGTGGCGGCGCCGTCCGTGACGTGGTGCTGCGCCGCGTTCCCGGCGTCCTGGGGGGCAACACGCTGTACGCCACGGCCGCCCTGCTCGGAGCCGGCGCGCTCGTGGCGCTCAGCAGGGCCGGCCACCCCACCGCCGGATCCGTGGTCGGGCTCCTCGCCGGCGCCGGGCTGTGCCTGGCGGCCCGCTGGCGGGGCTGGATCCTTCCGGCTGCAGACGCCTGGTCCCCGACACAGGTCGTCCGCCGGCGCCCGAGGCTCCGGTCCCCCGGCGCCCTGCGCCGGCGAGCCGAGCGACACCACACGACTCACGCGACCGACCCAGCAGGGGGCGACCCGCCCGAGACCGGCCCCTCCTCGGCAATGCCCTCCTGACCGGTGGTCCTGTCCTGACGCCGGCCCCACTCGACCGTCCCACCCCTTGGAGGTACTCGTGGCCCACAACGATTCGGCAACCGTCGTCCTCACCGACCTGCCCACCGTCCGTGCCTGGCAGGAGGACTTCTACCGGGAGCTCCACAGCCACCCGGAGCTGTCCCACCAGGAGCACCGGACCGCGGACGCGGTGGCGGGACGCCTTCGCGACGCAGGCTTCGAGGTGACCGAGCACGTCGGCGGCACCGGGGTCGTCGGGGTGCTGCGCAACGGTGACGGCGCGAGCGTCCTGCTCCGCGCCGACATGGACGCGCTCCCCGTGCGCGAGGCGACCGGCCTGCCATACGCCAGCACGGTGACCGGCACGGACGCCACGGGAGCCGAGGTGCCGGTCATGCACGCGTGCGGGCACGACGTCCACGTCACGTGCCTCCTCGGCGCAGCCACGCTCATGGCCTCCCACCGTGACGCGTGGTCCGGGACGTTGGTCACCGTCTTCCAGCCGGCCGAGGAGCTCGGCGACGGCGCCCGGCGGATGGTCGAGGACTCCCTCGTCGAGGTCGTCGGGACCGTTGACGTCGCCCTCGCGCAGCACGTCCTGCCGGGCGTCGCCGGGAGCGTCGGTACGCGCTCCGGCCCGGTGCTGTCCGCAGCCGACAGCATGCGGATCACCGTGCACGGACGCGGCGCCCACGGCTCGATGCCGCAGGCATCGGTGGACCCGGTCGTGCTCGCGGCGATGATCGTGATCCGGCTCCAGACCGTCGTGTCCCGCGAGGTCGCCCCGACCCAGACCGCGGTCCTGACCGTGGGCAGCATCCACGCCGGCACCAAGAGCAACGTCATCGGGGACAGCGCGGTGCTCGAGCTCAACGTGCGGACCTACGACGACGCGACCCGCACCACGGTGCTGGACGCGGTCCGACGCATCGTCGTCGCCGAGTGCCAGGCGTCCGGCAGCCCGAAGGATCCGGAGTTCGAGCTCTTCGACCGCTTCCCGGCCACCACCAACGACGCCGCGGTGACCCGGCGCGTGAACGACGCCTTCGTCGCCCACTTCGGGTCCCGCGCCGGAGAGCTGGCGCTGCAGAGCGCCAGCGAGGACTTCAGCGACATCCCGACGGCCCTCGGCGTCCCGTACGCCTACTGGGGCATCGGCGGGACCGACCCGGCGGCCTACCGAGCCGCCGAGCAGGCGGGTCGCGTCTCCCAGGACATCCCGGTCAACCACTCCCCCGCGTTCGCGCCCGTGGTGCAGCCGACCCTGGACACCGGGACGGAGGCGCTCGTCGTCGCTGCACTCGCCTGGCTGAGGTGAGATGCAGCCTCGAGATGCATCCACTGAGCGAGTGCCTCAGCTCAGACCGTGGCTGACCGCATAGGCGGCAGCGGCGGCGCGCGAGCCCAGGTCGAGGGTGGCGTAGATGTTGGCGACGTGGCGGTGCACGGTGTGCTCGCTCAGGTGCAGCCGCGTTGCGATGTCGGCGTTGCTCAGCCCGTGCGCGATGAGCCGCAGCACCTCGGACTGTCGTTCGGTGAGCCCCGGACCCCCGGGTCCCTTCCCGGTGGCGCCGCGCAGTGGCGAGAGCACCGTCCGGGCCGCCGCCTCCTGCTCACGCGCCGCCACCTCCTGGCCGCGTACGCGCAACGCGGCGGCGAGCTCGAGCCGGGAGTCCGCCTCGTCGAAGGCCAACCCGGCGAGGTGGAAGCCGCGCACGGCGTCCTGCCACAGCTCGACGGCAACGTCCTCACCGGCCAACCGGGCCGCAGCCGCATCGGCATACGCCAGGAATGCCGGGGTCCGCACGCGTGCCGCGATGCTGCGCAGCTCCTCGGCGGCCGCGCGCGCACCGTCCAGCTCCCCCGCGGCTGCGCCGGCCACGACCGCCACCGCAAGGGCACCGACCCGCTCGAGCAGCTGCTCGGGAGCGACCGACCGGAGCAGCTCGGCGATGGTGGACCACGCGCGCGTGGCGTCGCCGTCGTCGAGCCGGAGCTGGGCCAGGCTGGTCACGGCGGCCGGTCGGTAGCCCGCCTGCCGGAGCAGCTCCTCCGCCTCGCCCAGCCGACCCTGCCGGCGGCGCAGCTCGCCCAGCTGGGCCACCGCGTCGAGCCGGCTCATCCGGCGCGATCCCTGGAGCCGCGCCAACACGTCCACCAGGGTGGACTCGGCCTCCTGCGAGTTGCCTGCCGCGAGCAGGATCGAGGCGTACTGCGTGCGGCAGACGGCGAACAGCGGCGCCAGCTCCCTCTGCACGCAGATGTCCTCGACCCGGGCGCACCAGTCGGCGGCGCGACCGAGGTCGTGGGTCTCCTGGCAGGCGTTGATCAACCAGCAGCAGATCTTGCCCATCCACATCAGGTCCTCGACATCGTCCGCGGTGGCTGCCGCGACCGCAGCGTCGAGCAGGGACATCCCTCCCTCCACGTCACCGAGCCGCACGCGAGCGAGGCCTGCCAGGGCCCTCCCGACGATCACGAGCTCACCGTCCGCGACGGCGTGCCCGACCTCCTGTGCCCGGGTCGCGGACCCCAGCGCGGCAACGGCGTCGTGGTCGACGTTCAGCGCGACCTCTGCCTGGCGGACGGCGAGCCAGCCGGCCTCGGGTACATCCACCCGGTCGCCGAGCAGGTCGGCCGCACGCGAGAGCCAACCGCGCCCGACAGCAACTCCCCTGCCGAAGAGCATCGAGTCGTAGCCGAGCGCGGCAGCCGCACGTGCGGCACCACGGTCGTCCCCCGAGGCCCGGAAGCCCCGGTATGCAGCCTCGCGGGCCCCGAGGGCGGTCTCCGCGTCATCGCGCCACCAGCCCACCTGGGCAAGGCCCTCCTGGGCCCGCGGATCGGCGCTCTCGGCAGCCAGCGCGGCGTATGACTCCTCCGCCTGCGCCCAGCGGCCCGCCCGCAGGGCTGCCTGCGCCGCGCCCCAGTCGTCGGTGGTCGCCACCCGGTCAGCCTCCCGGCTGAGGGGGCTCAGGACAAGGGTCAGACTCCTGCTCCCGCCGCGAGCGCGTGCACGTCGGCCGTGGTCAGGGGGTTGCCTGCGATCCCCCAGTCGCCGCTGGCCACCTCGCGGATGACGCACCACGTGACGGGCCGCATGTTCTCGCCCTCGACCTCGACCATCGCGGCCGTGAGCCTGGCGATGATCGCACGCTTCTGCTCGGGGGTGAACACGTCCTTGATGACGTTGACTTCGATGAGAGGCATGGTGACTCCTTCTGCGGTCTACCGATCCGGGTTGAACCGGTGCACCTGAGCCTCCTACCCGGACGTGCCGAGCACATCGACAGCACGGGCCATCCTGGCCTCGGGGGTCGCATGGCCCGAACAGGCCACCACCGCCGGGCTCCCCGCAACCAGCTCCCGCGAAGCCAACCCCGTCGCGGGCCAACTCCTGCGCACGGGGGGGTGGCGCGGCCCCGGCCAGCTCCTGACGAACGAGACCTGTCACCCCCCGAGGTGTCGAGCCCCCGCGGCAGCTCGGTCGTCATTCGCCGGCGCGGGTGACCCCTGGTCGAGCAGCGCCTGAAGACGACCGTCCGGGTCGAGCCGACTCAGCAGCGCCTGGCTGACCTGGCCGAGCTGCCGCACCTGCGTGGAGGTCAAGGGGTCGAAGACAAGCGCGCGCACCGTGTCAACATGCCCGGGCGCCGTCTCCAGGACGAGGTCCCAGCCGGCCTGCGTCAGCCGCGCATTGGTCGCGCGACCGTCCTCCGGGCAGGGAAACCGCTCGAGGAGGTTCCGAGCCTCGAGCTTGCTGACCACGTGCGAGAGGCGGGGCAGGCTCGCACTCGTGCGCTGGGCAAGCGACGTCATCCGCAGGGTGTGGTCCGGGGCCTCCGACAGCATCGCGAGGACGAAGTAGTCGAAGTGGCTCACACCCGCATCCCGTCGCAGCTGGGCGTCCAGGGCGGCCGGGAGCAGCTCCAGCACGGCTGCGAGCCGCAGCCAAGCGGCCCGCTCCTGCGGGTCAAGCCATCGGGTCGTCATGCCCTCCAGCGTAGCCGCTTCAGTTGAAGGAACAACTTTCAATCGTCTACCGTTACTTGTAGTGACAACCACTCACCACCAACTACTGGAGGCACCCGATGGCTCACATCTCGATTCTCGGCACCGGCAACATGGGCCAGGCGATCGCCGCGGTCGCCGGTCGTGGCGGCCACTCCGTCACGACCGTCGGCAAGGACGAGACCGACGTCCGGTTCGGTGACGTCGTCGTTCTCGCCGTCCCGCACTCCGCGCTGGCCGACGTCGTGGCCCGGCACGGTGGCGAGCTCGCCGGACGCATCGTCGTCGACATCACCAACCCGGTGGACTTCGAGACCTTCGACTCGCTCACCGTCCCCGCCGACGGCTCCGCGGCCGCCGAGCTCGCCGCTGCCCTCCCGCAGTCCCGGGTCCTCAAGGCGTTCAACACCAACTTCGCGAGCACCCTGGCCGCTGGGACCGTCGGCGACCTCACGACGACCGTCCTCATCGCCGGTGACGACGCCGACGCCAAGGCGACCCTCGCCGGGATCGTCACGGGCGGCGGCCTCAGGGCGATCGACGCGGGCACCCTGCGCCGCGCCCGCGAGCTGGAGGCCCTCGGCTTCCTCCAGATCACCCTAGCCGCCGCCGAGAAGATCTCGTGGACCGGCGGATTCGGCGTGGTCGCCTGACCCCCGGACCCAGCACACCACCACCACCGCACCACCCGGAAGGAAGCCCCCGCACCATGACCGCCAACGCCGTCCGGCTCAACCACGCCGTCCTGTTCGTCAGTGACCTCGAGCGCAGCCTCGACTTCTACCAGCAGGCCTTCGGGATGGAGGTCGTCGCGCAGGAGCCCCGCGCGAACGCCGCGTTCCTGCGGCTCCCCCGCTCGGGCAACCACCACGACCTCGGTCTCTTCGGGGTGGGCCCGCAGCCGCCGCGCCCGCGGGGCGCCCTCGGGCTGTACCACCTCGCCTGGCAGGTCGACACGATCGACGAGCTCGTCGAGGCCCGCAGCACCCTGCTGCGCCTCGGCGCGCTCGGCGGCGAGTCCAGCCACGGCGCCACCAAGAGCGTGTACGGCCAGGACCCCGACGGCAACGAGTTCGAGGTCATGTGGATGCTGCCCCGCGCCTCGTGGGGCGAGTTCGAGCACGCGGCCCCGGTCGAGCGCCTCGACCTCGCCGGCGAGGTGGCCCGCTGGTCGGGTGTGCGCACCGCGGCCGAGCTCGTCCCGCAGGAAACCCGATGAGCACCCCGACGGCCCTCCCGGCACCGGTCGTCGCGACCCACGGAGCAGGCGACCCGTCGGCGCCTCTGGTCGTCCTGCTGCACGGCCGCGGGTCGCACGAGCAGGAGATCATCGCCCTCGCGTCCCACCTACCCGCGGGCGTGGAGTATGCCGCCGTGCGAGCCCCGATCGCCGAGGGCGGCGGGTTCGCGTGGTTCGCCAACCGCGGCATCGGCCGGCCGGTGGCCTCGTCCCTCGCTGAGACCATGGCGTGGTTCCGGGCGTGGCTCGACGGCGTCGCGCCGGCCGGACGGCCCGTCGTGCTCGTCGGCTTCAGCGGTGGCGCCGCCTTCGCCGGCGGTCTCGCGCTGGCCGACCCCGAGCGGTACGTCGGGGCCGCAATCCTCTACGGGACGCTCCCGTTCGACGCGGGTGTGCCCCTCGACCGCGGTCGCCTGGCGAACCTCCCGGTGTTCGTGGCGCAGGGCGAGGCGGACCACGTCATCCCTCGTGAGCTGCTCGACCGCACCTGGTCGTGGCTGCACACCGAGTCCGGCGCCCCGACCGTCGGGCGTCGCGACCCGGGCGGCCACGGCCTGACCGTGGGGACCGTCCGGCGGCTCGCTGCGTGGCTCGGCGAGCGGTTCGTCCACCTCACCACCGAGGGCCGGGCGCCTGTCGGCGTCCCCGCGAAGGTCCAGTGGGACCTGCTCGACTCGGGTCGGCTCCCGCGACGCGAGGGCACGGCCCCCGAGGTCTCGTGGGACATCCCGCAGCAGCAGAAGTCGCAGAACTCACCACCCGAGCTGCAGGAGCGGCTCTTCGCGCGCGTGAGCGCCCTCGACGGGGTGCACGGCGGCCCCTCACTGATTTCCGTGCCGGGTGCCCGCGCGTTCACCCTCCCCGGCGGCGCCGGGCCCGACGCGGCATACCTCGTGCCCGAAGCACGCGAGTTCGCCCACCTGCACCCCGCCTACGACGGCTCCATGCACCTCGCCCTACCGGCCACCCACGCGGCGGACCTCGTCGCGCACGGCTGGGGTGTCCCCCACCCGTGGGCCGGCACCCGCCTGTCCGCCGGCTTCGTCATGCTGTTCGGACCACGCACCGAGGAGGAGCTGACGACGGTCGCAGGAGTGGTCGCCACGGCCCACTCACACGCGACGGGCCCCACCCACGCGGGGGCGTGAAGGCCGGCCGGCGAGAGTCAGTCCGTGTGAGGTCGAACAGGCATGCCCGTCGCCGCCGACTCGTCCATGGCCAGCACCACCGCCAGGGCGCTGCGAGCCTCCCTCGTCCCCATCAGCGGGCGGGCCGTCCGGTACCCAGGACCCGAGCTCGAGGCGGGACAACTGGACGGACAACGACCTGGCCCTTGTGCAGCGCCTGGGTCTCCCTCTGGACTCGGTCCACGTCCGACGTGCCTTCCGAAGCGTCCGAAGGCATGCGCTCGAGACCTGTCTGAGCAGGCACCGCTCCCCCACCGTCCCCCGACGTGCGCTCGTACCCGCACTCGCTGTCACTCACTTCTTCACTCACTCCGATTCCTGGTCCCGGCGTGCGTGCCGGCGCACGGCGCGCACTGGCCACCGACCTATCGGGGCAGGGTCAGGTGTCGAGCGCACCCACTTCGCCGCCAGCTCACCCACCTCGTTCGGACAGCAGGGCGAGGAACCGCTCTGCGTCGCCTGCGCGGGGCAGGTTGTTGAACATGACGTACGGCGACGGCCGGCCATCGACGAGGTCCCGCAGCCGGAGCAGCTCGTCATCGGTATGGACGTGCCGCGAGCCCCCAGTGCCGTGCAGCCGGTAGTAGGTCCTCTCCGGCGTGACCGTCTCGCTCTGCATCGGGTCGACGACGTGGACAAGGTCCAGCTCGCCGCAGAGCTCCCTGAGCAGCTGGGTGGGCCACTCACCCCGGGGCTCCCACAGCAGCGACCCGGCCGGCCGCTCCACCTGCAGCATGAAGCGACGCAGCCGTTCGACGTTGTCCGCCGTCGGGCGGAAGCTTCTCGGGCACTGGAGCAGCACCGCGGTGGCCCGCAACACCCGGGCGCACTCGAGGGTCCGCTGCCAGCCCTCGAGGACCGGGGGCGTCGTTCGGAACGCTCCGACCTGACCCCGCGCGCTGTCGGGCAGAGGTCGCGTCATGCGCCGGTAGGTGGGGCTGCCGGACTCGTGGGTGACGACCTGCCACGCCTTGATCGTGAACTCGAAGCTGGGTGGCACCTGGGCCCGCCACCGCGCCAGCACGGCGTCGGCTGGCGGTTCGTAGAAGGTGTGCTGAACCTCGACGACGGGGAAGCGACGGACATACGACGACTGGGAGACCGTCCAACCACACAGCCCTACGCGAACGCCCACCTCCCTATCGGTCCCAGGCGTAGCGAGCTTGGTCCACAACCCCGGGCATGCTCCTGTCGGCCATGCAGCCGAGTATCCCGAAGCGAGGGCCGACCTGCAGGCCGGCGTACCGAACGTGGTTGCGGAGCGACCTCCTTGGAGGACGTGGGTCAGACCGGTTGTGCGCAGCGGCCACGGAGCGGCTAGACAGGTGGCGTGCCCCCCCGACCCCACCGACCACTTCGTCCATGTCCGCGGAGCCAGCGAGCACAACCTCAAGAATGTCGATGTCGACCTGCCCCGTGCCGCGATGGTGGCCTTCACCGGGGTGTCGGGGTCGGGCAAGTCATCGCTGGCGTTCGGCACGCTCTACGCGGAAGCCCAGCGTCGCTACTTCGAGTCGGTCGCGCCATACGCCCGCCGGCTGGTGCAGCAGATGGGCGGTCCTCACGTGCAGGAGATCACCGGGCTGCCGCCTGCGGTGGCGTTGCAGCAGCGCCGCGGCGCCCCGAGCTCACGCTCCACCGTGGGCACTCTGACGACCTTGTCCAACCTGCTGCGGATGCTCTACTCACGCGCCGGCACCTAGCCCGCCGGCGCGCCTCACCTTCCGGCGGAGGCGTTCTCGCCGAACACGGTGGCCGGCGCCTGTCCGAAGTGCCACGGACTCGGGGAGGAGCACGACGTCAGCGAGGAGCTGATGGTGCCGGACACCTCCCTGAGCATCCGCGAGGGCGCGATCGCTGCGTGGCCCGGCGCGTGGCAGGGTGCCAACCTGCGCAGCATCGTGTCCGGCCTCGGCATCGACGTCGGGGCCCCCTGGCGGACCCTCAAGGCGAAGGACCGACGGTGGCTGCTGTTCACCGACGAGCAGCCGAAGGTGCTGGTCAAGCCGGAGCGCGACCGCGTCGACCACGGCTACCACGGCAAGTTCTGGAGCGCCCGCGCGCACGTCCATCACGTCCTGGCCACCTCGAAGAGCCCGATGATGCGGGACAGGGCGATGCGCTTCATGCGCAGCGTCCGTGTCCGGACTGCGCTGGGACCGGACTGCGCCCCGACTCCCTGAAGGTGACGTTCCGCGGCCTCAGCATCGCCGAGCTGAACGCGCTCTCGTTCACCGAGCTGGTTGCCCTCCTCAGGCCGGCGGCCGAGCTGCCCGAGGCTGCCGCGGCGACGTCGTCGGCCGACTCGGGTGAGGCGACCGAGGTGGCGGTCCGGCTGTGCACCGACCTCGTCGGGCGGGTCCGGGTCCTGCTCGACCTCGGGCTGGGCTACCTCTCGCTGGGCCGGAGCTCCACGACGCTGTCGCCGGGCGAGGCGCAGCGCCTGCGCGTCGCCACGCAGCTGCGTTCGGGGCTGTTCGGGGTCGTGTACGTCCTCGACGAGCCGTCAGCAGGGCTGCACCCGGCCGACGCGGCGCCGTTGCTCGAGGTTCTCGAGGCACTCAAGGGTTCGGGCAACTCGCTGTTCGTCGTCGAGCACGATCTCGACATCGTGCGTCGGGCCGACTGGGTCGTCGACATCGGCCCGGGTGCCGGCGAGGGCGGTGGCCGGGTCCTGTACTCCGGACCGGTCGAGGGCCTCGAGCAGGTGACGGACTCCGCGACGAGCGCACACCTCCTCGGGCGGGTGGAGGCCCCCCTTCGCCCCCAGCGCGCCCCCCAGAGGTGGCTGCACCTGCGCGGGATCAGCCGGCACAACCTCGAGAACCTCTCGGTGGACATGCCGCTGCGCGTCAAGACTGCGGTGACTGGGGTTTCGGGCTCGGGCAAGTCCACCTTGGTCACCGAGGTGCTGGCCGAGCTGGTGCGCCGTCACCTCGGGCAGGCCCCCGATGACGCCGAGGACACCGAGCTCGAGATCGACGTCGACGACGCCACCGGGCTGGAGTCCTTCGACCGGCTCGTGCGCGTGGACCAGCGCCCCATCGGGCGCACTCCGCGCTCAAACCTGGCTACCTATACGGAGCTGTTCGACGCCGTGCGCAAGGTGTATGCCGCGACGCCGGCAGCTCGTGAGCGCGGTTACGGCGCGGGTCGCTTCTCGTTCAAGGTGGCCGACGGGCGGTGCGAGACGTGCCAGGGCGAGGGCTTCGTCACGGTCGAGCTGCTCTTCCTGCCGGGCACCTATGCACCGTGCCCGACCTGTCACGGGGCCCGCTACAACCCAGAGACGCTGGAGATCGAGTACCGCGGCAAGAACATCGCCGACGTGCTGGCCCTGTCCGTCGAGGAGGCATCCGACTTCCTGGCCGACGTCCCCGCGGCCGCGCGCAGCCTGACCACGCTGAATGAGGTCGGGCTGGGTTACCTGCGCCTGGGCCAGCCTGCCACCGAGGTCAGCGGTGGGGAGGCACAACGGATCAAGCTGGCGACCGAGCTTCAACGGGCACGTCGAGGGCACGCTCTCTACCTGCTCGACGAGCCGACGGGCAGGACTGCACCCCGCCGACATAGCCCTGCTGTTGCGTCAGCTGCACCTCCTGGTGGACGCCGGCAACACCGTGGTGCTGGTCGAGCACGATCTCGACACCATCACCAGCGCCGACTGGGTCATCGACCTGGGCCCGCGCGGCGGGGACGAGGGCGGTCGGGTGGTCGCCACCGGCACACCCGAAGACGTTGCCCGGACCGAGGACAGCGCCACGAGGACCTACGTGGCCGCTCGCCTCGCGTCTCAATGACAAGGTCCCGGGGTTGAGCCGCATCGGGTGTGCTCAAAGCATCCCGGCTAGGGACACGAACCGTCTGCCCGGCGGCCCCAGCCGGAGGGGACTACCTGCGTGTCTTTCGCACCTTGCGATCCTCGGCAGCTACCAGGCGCAGCTACTTTGGCGTGTGGGCTACCCGAGGGTCACGAACGGCGTCAAGACCGCCAAGGGATTGCCGACCGACGCTCAGGAGGTGATGTGGCACGGCATCGGCGTCAGGCCCCGACCGGACTCCTCCTTCCGCTGAACCGGACACCGGCTGCCTGCCCCCGACCGGGATCCTCCGCGGGATCACGATCCTGAAATGATGGGGGTCCTGGGCCAGGCCCGGGCAGTCGGCGCCGCGTGCGCTCGGCGAAGTGAGCCACGGCTGAAAGGGTGCCGGGGCCCGTCATCGGCGACCCATGGCCACTGCCCACGACACGAGGGCTGAGGTCCGCGAGCTGGAGAATCGACCGGTAGGCGGCGGGGGCATCCCAGGTGGTGTACCACGGCGGGGAGGACAGCCCGGGCCGACGGCTGATGAGGTGTCGGAGGGGTGTCGATCTGCACCATCACCATCGCGTCACCGTTGAGCAGCACTCCATCACTGGGGCGGAAGAAGGAGACGTGTGCCCGATCGTATGTCCGGGAGTCGACGCGGCACGCCACTCGTGCAGGCCAGGGACACCTGCCGCAGGGTCGAAAGGGCGGACCACGGGTGCCAACGTGGCAGCGGCGAAGATACGCTGCCGTCGCTTCCTGCCGATGAGCTGCATGGCGGGCAGGACAATCCACCGATCCAGCGGCATGGCAGCCACGCGCATCTGCTCGAACTCCCGCAGGGCGATGGGCCGCTCCGCCAAGGAGACCCAGACGGGGCAGCGCCAGCGCTCGGCCAGTGTGCGGGCATCTCCTTCGTGGTCGGGGTGGACGTGGGTCAGAACGATGCCCTGTGGCTTCTGCATCCCCATGATGGTGGCGACGGCGGCCTCCACTCTTGGCCCGTCTCCGGCCAACCCGCGTCGACCAGGGTCCAGCCGGGCCCGGCGTGCACGAGATAGACGACGGTGCGCGGGTGACCCCACGGCCCGATGGCCCACACTCCCTCCGCGATCTGGCTCGTCTGAAGCGGGACATCCCCACACCGCAGCGACACGCGGTTCCTCTTCGTTTCAGCCCCCTCACCACGTCCGGAGAGTGACTGCTCCGGAACCAGCCGGATGATCGGCGGGATCCTGCCCGACCTTCGCTCGTACTTGGCATAGGCGGGGGCGACGACCAGTACGCTCTGAGTCCACACCCGTTTGGCCTCGGTGTCACTGAGCTGTTCAGCGCGCAACCGCAGGCGTCGGCCATCGAGGTCGCCCACGACGCAGGGGTCGGCGCGGAGGTTGACGTACCAGCCGGGAGGGGTTGGGAGCCCGCCGTTGGCTGCCACGACGAACACGTCGGATCCTTCGGGCAACGCTTGGACCAGCACGGTGCGGGGTCGCCTGGTGCGGCGCCCCGTGGTTGTCAGCACGATGGTCCGCCGGTGCCACAACCGCGCGATCCTCCCGCCCCTACGTCGGTGGAGCCAGACGCCGAGGCGGACGGAATGGGTGTCCACCCGATGTTCGATGCTGATCGTCAGCCGGTCCGACTGCATGCGCCCCTACCCGCGCGTCGCCCTTTGCTCCCACCGGTGCACCTGCTGTTACCTGGGCACCCACAGGCTCCAAGGTCACGCGGCTCGCGTGTCGGCGACTTCCCTTGACACCGGTCCGTCGGCGTCCGCGGCGTGACGGACCGCGACTCGAGGAGGGGTCGGGTCCAAGAGGCCCGTGGCAACGCGGTGAACGGCAAGACCCAGCAGCCGGACGCGAACCGCGACCTCATGAGGGCGATCCGCCGATTCGAGCAGTCCGCTCGCGCGGAACATCGTCGTCGCCTCGTCGAGGTTCGCCTCGAGCAGAGGGATGCGGATGAAACCCGGGCCGACCGCGTTGACCCGGATGCCTTCGGCGGCATGCTCCCAGGCGGCCGTCTGGGTGAGCCCGACAACGCCGTGATTGGCCGAGCTGTAGGCACTTGCGGTGGCGAAGCCGACGGCCCGGAGGATCGACGCCATCGTGATGATCGAACCGCCGCGGCGCTGGCCGTCATCGCAAGGATCGCCGCGCGCCGCGTAGAGAAAATGCCGTCTGGACGGACCCCCGGCCCCGCCTATCGCGACGGCGCCGAGCCCTGCGCGGCGGTCTTCTAGGGCTTCGGCGCGCTGTTCCTCGTCACGGCGCCAGTGCCCGCCCCGGCACCCGCCATGGGGGCCTCGTACTGGGCGTAGAGGTTGCGGCAGACCAGCGGACCGGTCACGTGGGAGACCGAGGGCTTCAGGACCGGCGGCGTGGCGCACGTGCCCATGTCGGCGTAGGTGGGGCAGGTGCCGTCGGGGGTGCGGAGGTTGTGGGCCTCCCAGGCCACGTAGCCGGCGGTGTGCAGGGCGGGGCTGGCAGGTAGGAAGCGGTCGGTGAGGAAGGAGCCGCCCATGCCGCCGACCAGCAGGAGGGCGAGCAGGGCGCCCAACTCGCCGAAGCGGACACCGGCGCCCCTGGGCAGGGTGATGCCGTTCTGCCGTGCGCTGCGGGCCAGCACCTGGGCCCAGTCGCGGAGCCGCTCGCTCGCGAGGGCGCAGGCGAGAACGGTGAGCACGATGAGGGTGTACTGGATCTCGAAGGTGGTGTGCGGGAAGAGCTGGACCGTGCCCGTCTTCTCCATGTTGTGCGCGAGGTAGAAGCGCAGCAGCCAGCAGCTGGCGAAGCAGGCGAGGGCGGTCGCGACCGCCGGTGTCCGCAGACCGAGGGCGACCGCGACGCCGAGTCCGGCGACCAGCGCGAGCGCGAAGAGGCCGAGGCCGGCGATCTCGCCGGGCGGTGGCCAACTGCCCGGAAACTGCCACTGGGCCATCGTGATGGAGCGCTGGCCGATCCAGGCCGGGTCGGTCTGGGTGATCTGCGAGCACCAGGTGTCCTTGACGCCGGTGGATCCGAGCACCTGGACCAGGTAAGGAACGCCCACCGGTGCGAAGCCGACCACGCATCCGAGCAGCAGCGCTCCACCGCACAGCCGGCCCGCGCCGCCCGCACGTCGCCAGGGGAAGATCAGCAGCAGCATGACGACGGTGCCGGGCGCAGACCACACGTGCCAGCCGGAGTAGAAGGAGAAGATCGCGCCGGCCATGACGCCCAGCCAGACGCCGCGCAGAGCCGCGCCCGGGAGGGTGAACCCGGGGCTGGCCTTCAGCCACTGGGCGAGCTTGGCGATGACGGGGACGAGCACCAGCATCGCCAGCAGGTCGTAGGGCTTGTAGGGGAGGAAGGCGGACAGCGCGGAGAAGACGGCGACGGCCAGGGCAGGGAGCGGCCGCAGCACCATCCGCCAGGTGACGTAGACGAGTCCGGGGGTCAGCGCCATCAGGGGGATGAACAGCGGCTTGAAGGCCATGGCGGCGTTGCCGTGCTCGAAGTGCCGGGCGATGAACGCGGCGGCGTGCGGGATGCCCGGGGGGTAGAGACTGTTGCTGTCGAAGGTGCCGGTGCGCAGGACCTCCTGGGTCCATTCGATGAGCCGGCCGTTGTCGCCGAGCTCCCCCGCCAGGGCCCACGGGGTGCCGCGGAGGGTGAAGACCTGGCCCCCGCCGAGGAACCCGCCGAAGAGTCCGGCGGCGGCTGCGGCGGCGAGCCGCACGGTGAGCGCGCGCGCCTCCCTGTCGTAGCGGAGCGAGGCCCAGGCCACGACACCGGCCAGCGGCAGGGCGCACACTGCGAGTCGGTACTGCAGCGCGGCCAAACCGCTGACCTGTCCGACCCGGTTGATCGGGTTGTCGTGGATCGTCCGCGCCCACCAGGTGAACAGCAATGCGGCACCCAAAGCCAGGGCGAGCTCGGACGCCGCTGGCCACCACCTCGTCGCCAGCCGGATCGGGAGGGCCGCTCCGACTCTGCGGCGAGCACCGTCGCGGCCCGGCACCAGCGGCGGCGCGGTGGTGGGGGTCATGGGTTCCGTCCAGGGATGGTCACCCCTGCCTGCCGGAGTCGGCCGCGGCGGGGTTCGACGAATATTTTCGCCGAGCCTAGCAACCGGTATCCGCAGCTGCTTCGCGCGGTGGCGGGCCCCCCGTCCCCGCTCGACACTTCACCCCAGACCCCCATCCGCGGGCCTCAGTTCTTGAGCCCGTCACGTCAGGCTCCATGCGCCGCGTCCAGTCTTGTCGCTCGCGGACTCGGTCGATCTCCGGCGACGATGCGGCACCCACACATGCTCCTGGCCATTGAGCCAGATGCCCAGTTTCCGGTGAAGTCGCATGAGGACTGGGTAGCTGGCGCTCCCCGGCCGCGTGAACGTCTGGAGCGCGCTCTAGGCGGGGAGTCCGAGCGGCTCAACGCGCTGCAGGCCAGGAAGCCCTTGGGTCTGGCGAGGTGCACCGTGCATAGGCGGTCCATTGCAGGCAGCTCAGTCCTGTGCTGACCGAGGGCGCGGAGGCCATGGACCGCATCTCGTGCCCGAGGACGTCCGCGCACGTCCGGACGCGGTTGCTGGCCCGGATGCAGGCTCAACAGTTGATCCTTGGTCAAGCAGTGAGTCAAGCAGCGCCCGATCTGCGACCCCGAAGCCGCCGAACGAGTTAGGCCCTGACCCGCGTTTCCGCAGGTCAGGGCCTATTTATCGATGGTGGGCGATAGGGGTTTTAACCAGTGACCTCTTCCGTGTCAAGCATCCAAAGGCCATCCGTGGAGGTACGTCAGCGTTCTTCTGAGCACAAACCGTTCCCTTGACGTCCCCTGACATCCGCCCAGACACGCCGCGGTTGTCAAGCAGTTAGTCAAGCAGTTGCTGGGTGGGGCTTCCCGCCACAGGCGAACGGTTGAGGGAATGGCCATCGCTCCTGCGAGTACTGGAGCATGCCGTCGGCACACCAATCAGCATGCGGCCCGGTGCGTGGCACTGGCAACCCGCGACGTCTGCGCCGATCTCGCACATCTCGGTGCTACTCAATAACCGGTTGCGCGGCTACATCCGCTGCTGGTCGCCGTCCAGACTTCTAAGGATGCGGCTGGCGGCACCCTCGAGGTGGCACCTCAGCGCAGCAGCTGCCGTGTGGGCGTCGTGTTGCCTACACGCGTCAAGCATCCGCTGGTGCTCCTCATGCGACTCGGCCCGGCGCGCCGGGTCCGAGGGAGTGGCGAACCGGTAGCGCTCGCTGTTCTGCCACACGGGCTCAATGGCGCGTGGCAGCCATCTGGAACCGGATGCCTGGTACAGGGTGAAGTGGAACCGGGTGTGTGCCGCACGAGCCTCGATCATGTCGCCACGTTCCAGACGCTGCTCATGCAGGGCGAGAGCCGCATCGGCGATGGCCAGGTCGTCGTCGGTGCACCGATTGGCTGCCTGCCGGATCGCCAGCGACTCCAGCGCCAATCTGGTGCTGTAGGTGTCGAGGAAGTCCTCGTGGGACAACGGTCGCACGCGGGTCCCCTTGTGCGGTGTCATCTCCACGAGGCCAAGCGCGTCCAGCCTTCGCAGCGCCTCCCGGATGGGCATGTGGCTCATCTGAAGGCGATCGGCCAGGTCCGCCAGGCGGAGCGGCTCCCCCGCCTGGAGCTCCCCGCTCAAGATGAGGCGGTGCAGCTCAACGGCAGCCGTCTCGGCCAGCGTTCGGCGGCCGGGTGGCACGCCGTCGGGCACGAGTTCGAGAGCGCCCGAGCGGCCACGTTGGGTCACCGGTATTCCTCGGCCCAGGGCAAGGCCCTTCGTTCGATGCCCGCGAGCGCGTAGAAGAGCCCGATGCTCATGAGCGCGAGGAGTGCCATGGACGCGAACGCAAGGGCGGTGTCCGCGCTGGACCCGGACTGCACGATCAGGTAACCCAGGCCAGCGTCTGCCCCCACAAATTCGGCGATGACGGCGCCGATGACGGCCAGGGAGATCGCGGTCTTGAGACCGACGAAGATCTGGGGCAAGGCGAAGGGGAAGCGGAACTTGGCGAACGTCTTCAGCGCGCCGGTGTCAAGCGAGTCGGCGAGCTCGACGAGCTCGGCCGGCGTGGAGCGCAGGCCTGCGGCCGTCGAGAGCACGATCGGGAAGATACACAACAGGACCACCATGACCACCTTGGGAAGCTGGCCGAAGCCCATCCAGACGACGAGGATGGGGGCGATCGCCACCTTGGGGACAGCGTTGACGGCCAGGAGCAGCGGGTAGACGGTGCGTTCGAGCAGCCTGGAGGCGGTGATGGCCATGGCGATCGGGATGCCGAGGGCGACTGCGAGGGCGAAGCCCTCGAGCGTTTCCAGCAAGGTCACCAGTGACTGTTCGAGCATGTAGCTCGGATTGCGCAGGAAGGCGTCGATGACGTCGGGGGGTGAGGGCACCAGGAAACTGTCGATCTTGAAGATCCAGGTCGCTGCCCACCACAGGGCTATCGCCCCGAGGAGTGCAGCACCGGGCAGCGCGACGGCACCGATGCCGTCCGGCATACGCCAACGCTGACGAGCGGTCGCGGCCCGGGTGACGCTGCTCGCGGCGGTCATGCGGCACGCTCCGCGTTTGGGCCCATGAGCAGGTCATGGAGCTCGGCGCTGACTTCAGTCACTTGGGTGGCGTGCGCGTTGTGCCCGAGCGTGCGCGGACGGGCGATGTCGACCGGCACGATCCGGTTCAGCCGTCCTGGTCGGGGGCTCAGCACCACGCAGCGGTCCGCGAGCAGGACTGCCTCCTCGATCGAGTGGGTGACGAACACGATGGTGGTGGCCTGCTCCATCTGGACGCGTTGGAGCTCCACGGAGAGTTCCTCTCGTGTCAGGGCGTCCAGAGCAGAGAACGGCTCGTCCATCAGCAGGACCTTGGGGTCCTGCACGAGGGAGCGGCACAGCGACACCCGCTGCTGCATTCCGCCCGAGAGCTCGTGGGGCAGCTTCTTCTCGAACCCACTGAGCCCCACGAGCTGGAGCAGGTCGCCAGCGCGATCTCGGTACTGCGCCGGGCCGAGGCCGAGGATCTCGATGGGGAGCATCACGTTCTGCATCACCGTGCGCCATGGCAGCAGCGCCGGGCGTTGGAACATCATGCTGACGTCACGGCGGGGCCGGGAAACGGCCTCGTCAGCGACGCTGACAAACCCCGAGGTGGGCTGGACGAGACCTGCGATGATCCGTAGGAGAGTGGACTTGCCGCAGCCAGATCGGCCGACGAGGGTGACGAACTCGCGCTCGTGCACCGTCAGGCTGACGTCCTCGAGGGCGTGTACCGGTCCGCTCTTGGTGTGGAACGTCTGTGAGACGTGGTCGAGGGTGATCATCGGGATCAGCGGCCTGATGCCGTGAAGTCGGCGACCTGGTCGGCGGTGAACCCCGAGGGGACCGCGCCCGCCTGGCTGAGGATGTTGATGGTCTTGGTCACCCGGTCCTTCTCTAGGGCACCGACTGCCGAACCGGTTCCGGTGACGTACGGGGCCATAGCCGTGACCTCGCCGGCGGCGACCTTCGGGTTCTGGGTCGGCTGGTACTTGGCGAGGATGGTGCCCGTCTCATCCGGGTGGGCGATGGAGTACTCCAAGCCCTTCAGCAGCGCCTTGCGGAAGGAACTGACCGCCTCGGGGTTGCTCTTGAGGAAGTCCTTGCTGGTGACCAGGGCATTGCCGTAGAGGTCGGGCAGCACGTCGCCGAAGGGAAGGAAGACCGCCTTCTCCCCCTTGGCGGCCGACTCGATCAGGCCCTTGGCCACGACGAACTGGCCGATGGCGTCGACCCGGCCGCTGGCAAGGAGCTGCGGCAGCGCGGGGGGCGCCGAGGGGACGAACTTGACCTTGCTGGCATCGATGCCGGCGGCCTTGGCGTACACCGGGAAGATGACCTGGTTGGTCGAGCCCGGCTGGTCGCCGATGGTCTTGTTCTCCAGGTCCTTCGGCGCCGCGATCCCGTTCTTCTCGAGGGTGACGATCGCGGCCAGCGACTTCTGCTGAATGGCTGCCACCGCAGTCACGGGCAGCTTCTCCTTGGCCACCGTCACCACCGTTGTGGTGAAGTCACCGATTCCGAAGTCGGATCGGCCACTCGCGACAAGCTTGAGGACGTCCACGGTCCCGGTTCCCGGTTTGATGTCGACCTTGAGCCCTTCGGCCGCGAAGAAGCCCTTCTCTTGGGCGACGTAGACGTAGGCGTCACGGCCGAAGGTGTTGAACGACGTCAGGTAGCTGACCTGCTTGGCCTGCTTTTCCTGCTTGGCGCTGGCGGGCTGCGCACCGTCGTTTGCGGAGCCGCAGGCAGCCAGCAGCAGCGTGGCCGTGGCGGCGGAGGCGATGAGGAAGTGCGATGAGCGGCGCATGAGCGTCTCCTTTAGGGAAGGATCAAGGGGTGCTGGTTTCGGGACGCCAAGGGCACCTGGCGCCCAGAAGCGTTGTGGCATTGGTGATACCGATGTCGGTCAGCAAGTCACCGGCGAGATGCTGTAGCGGCTCCCGGGGGTCCTGTAGGCCCATCGGGAAAGGCCAGTCGCTGCCCAGCACGGTGCGGTCGGCACCGAATTGGCGCAGGGCGAGGTCGACCACTTGGGGCTCGTGGTTGAGCGCGTCGACCCAGATGCCCCGGAGTGCTTCGCTCAAGGGTCGAGTCAGCGGTTGAAGGCCCGGTCGGGTCGTGTCGATGCCGCGCTGCCAGCGTGAGAGCACGCTCGGGAGGACTCCGCCGCAGTGCACCAACATCACCCGCAGCTCAGAGTGGCGTCCGAGGACGTCACCGAGGAGCAGTTGGGCGGCTGCGACTCCGGTCTCGTAGGGATTGCCGAGCAGGTTCGCAAGGTAGTGCTGGTTCAACCGATCGTCGGGGCTCTGGCCCGGGTGGAGGAGGATGGCGGCATCATGTTCCTCGAGCAGCGCCCACAGCGGTTCAAGGCAGGGGTCGTCCAACGGCACGGACCCGCCGCCGGCGCTGCCCGTGAAGGCCGCGAACTGCTCTCGCTCGAGCGCGCGGTGGGCCTCCTGGAGGGCGACCTGGGGGTGCTCGAGGGGCAGGTATGTCGCCGGCGCCAGCCGTGGTCGTCCGTCCAGCATGCGGTCCAGGCCGTCGTTGAGTCGACGCACCCAGTCGGCCGACTCGACCTCGGGCAGGTCCTGCCGGTAGTAGGGCGGTGGTGGTGAGACCAGTGCCGCGTCCAGATCCACCTCGTCCAGCCACTGCTCGAGGGCGCCCGGGTCGGCAAGCTTTGCCGGCCCCGGTGCAAGCTCGTCTGGCCACACCGGTGGGGCCAGGTGGGTGTGCAGGTCGATGCCGCCCATTTACCGCGCCATCGTGAGCGAGTGAAGGGCGACCCGGTTGCGCAGGACGCCCAGGCCGTCGACGCCGGTGACGAGCTCGTCGCCATCGGCGAGGAAGACTTGGGGTTCGCGGGCGTTCCCGATCCCGCTGGGCGTGCCGGTCAGCAGCACATCGCCGGGCCGCAGCGTCATGCCCCAGCTGACTTCGGCGATGAGCCGGGCGATGGGGAACGCCATCTGCCGGGTGGAGGCCTCCTGCATTCTGGTGCCGTTCAGCTCACACCACACCTGAAGCTCGTGGGGGTCGCCGACCTCGTCGGCGGTGGTCACCCAGGGCCCGAGGGGCATGCTCTGATCGATGCTCTTGCCCTTGAGCCACTGGCCGCCGTGGGCCCGCTGTAGGTCACGCTGCGAGACGTCGTTGGCCACCAGGTACCCAAAGACGTGCGAGAGCGCTTCATCCTCGCGGATGGAGCGGCCGCCCTTGCCGATGACGAGGGCGAGCTCGGCCTCGTAGTCCCACTTGGTGGACACGTCGAGGTCAAAGGCGATGTCCTCGTAGGGGCCGATGACCGTGTCGGGCCCCTTGGTGAAGAACGTCGGGTGCTTCGGGGTCTCGACCGGGTCCTGACCTTCCCGCTTCCCGCGTGACTCCTCGAAGTGGTCCCAATAGTTCCAACCGGTGCACAGGATGTCGCGGTTGAACCGCTGCAGGGGCGCCTCGAATGTCACCTGGTCTGCGGCATACCGGGGCGCGTTGTCCGCCAGCTCCTGCAGGATGGCGCGGACGGCAGGGTCACGGACTGCGTCGTCGACACTTGGTGAACCGGCCGGGAGGACCACGACCGACAGGTCGGGGTCGGTGCCCTCGACAAGTCCGGTGCGTGGCTCGCCACCGACGCGGAGCCGAGCGAGCCTCATGCCGCGGCCTGAGGCAGCATGGCGATCGCGTTGATCTCGATGAGGTAGTCCTTGTTCACGAACTTGGAGACCTCGACCATGGTGGAGGCCGGCGGGGTGGAGAAGTACTGGCGGCGCACCTCGTGGATCGCGTTGAAGTCCTCCATGTTGCGCACGTAGACATCGACGCGAGCGATGTCGTCCAGCGTGCCGCCGGCGGCCTCCACGGCAGCCTTCAGGTTCTGGCACACCTGGTGGGTCTGGGCGCTGACATCGCCGATCCCGGTGACGCCGCCGTCCTTGTTGCGGGCGGTCATTCCAGAGATGAAGAGCATCCGGCCGGTAGCCTCGGCGACGGTGGCTTGGGCGAAGTGACCGTTGGGAGTAGCGAGTTCGGAGCTGGTGACGAGCTGCTTGGGCATGGGTGTTCCTTTTCGATGGTCAGTGCGCGTCGGCGGGGTCGGAGTACCACTCGGGCTGGGTCGGGTAGTGCGGACCGTCGTATACCTCGAGGAGGACGGTGTCCTCCTGGGCGAGCGTGGGGCCGTGCAAGCTACCGCTGGGGTTCCAGTAGAAGGAGCCCGGAATGAGGGTCAAGCCGGTGGGCACGTACGTGTACCGGCCGGAGAGACAGAACATGAACTGGTTCGAGGCGTGGCTGTGCCGACTCGGGATGCCGGTGCCCTTGCGGAACCTCACCAGGGAGATCGAGGCTCCGGTGTCGTCGTTGCGCCACAGCGGTTTGTGGCTCAGTCCGTCGAGGGTCTTGTCGAGCCACTCCTCGTCGCGGGAGTGGATGAGGATCTCGCGGAACCTGGCCAGTGCCTCCCCGTCGGGGCCGACGACGTCTTCTTCTCGTGAACGGTCCGGGGCCAGGCCTGAGTAGGCGGCCGGCTCGCTGAGGTTGTTCGCCCACTCCTCATCGGTGACTCCTGCGGGCCGCGTCGCGGGCGGGTTCATGCGCGGGTCTCCGCGAGGTTCTCGCCGAGGTCCTTCAGCTCAACCAGACGCGAGGTGTAGCGAGTGGTGCCGTGGTTGGTGAGCATGTGGATCTCACCGGGGTCGCGGTACACCACGCCGCCGGCCTCTTCGCGCACTAGGCGCGGGTCTCCGCCTGCGAGAGCGTCGATGCGGTTGTCCGCGGCCTCGATGGCGATGACCAGGTAGGGGTTCTCGTGATGGTGCCATGGCTGGTTCGCGCCGGGGTCCAAGGTGATATCCCACACGCGGACGTGGTCGTTCTCGAACACGACCGTCTGGCCAACGGGCCCGAGCTGCACGGTGTTGCCGTCGGGGTCGGTGTGCTGCGTCATCGCGTCTCCTGAGTTCCGCTGGGGTGAGTGATGTTTCGGTAGAGGTCCACGACCTGGTGGGCCGAGGCTGGGCCGTAGGGCAGGATCGCCGCGACATGGCCGTCCGGACGGAGGAGCACAACGCTGTCCGAGGCGAAGCCGAACCGGCGACGGACCCGGTCCGCCGGGTCGAACAGGGCGCGGTCCCGCAGACCGGAGTCCATGGGCGCGTCCCAGCGGTTGACCACGCGGCTCCGCAGGCCGGGGATGTCCTCGGGGATGACGGGGCCCCGGCGGGTGTCGGTGAAGAAGAGCGCGACGAAGGAGTTGGCCACCAGGTCGTGCAGGTGGACCACGCCCTCTGCGCCGTGGAGGGGAAGGTCGGGGGCGCGGTCCCCCACCAGCACCCGGGCGGGTCGGTCGCCGGTCTTGACCATCGACCAGTTTCCGGTGTTCTCCACGTCCAGGCGCACTCCGAGCAGGGCGCGGGTGAAAGCGTTGCCCCAGCCCCCCTCGGTCATCGCGACCATCTGGTCGGAGCGGCCGTCCATGAAGGCCCGGGCCGCTTCGGCCATCTCGCCGGAACCCTTGACTGCCAACGGCGCCTGCTCGCGCTCGTAGCCGTCGAGGAGCGCCTGGTCCGCCCAGCGGCGGTTGACCCAGGCGAGGCGCCAAGGCAGGTTCGAGGCGTCCAGCACCCCCGTGTTCAGGCCGAGTGCCCACATCGGCGTGATCAGGTGGGCAGCGTCACCCATGAGGAAGATGCGGCCCTGCCGCCACATCTCGGCGACCCGGTGGTGGACGGTGTAGACGTTGGTGCCGATCACGTCTATGTCGTCGACCTCGCCAATGAACCGCAGCGCCTTGTCCTTTAGCGCCTGGTGGCTGGGCTCCTCCTGACCCGCCGGCAGCGGGAACAGGAACCGCCAGCAGTGCGGCTGCCGGACTAGGATCATCCACTCCGACGCGTCAGCGAAGTAGGCGAGGTAGGGGTAGTCCCGTGGGTTGCCGGTGTCGAGGTCGACATTGAGGTCGACGAGCATGTACCGCTCGGCAAGTGTGTGGCCCTCCACCTTGACGCCGAGCTGCTCGCGGACGGTGGAGCGACCGCCATCGCAGGCCAGCAGGTAGGCAGCCTTGACGGTGCGCTCCCCCGCCGGGGTGTCCAGGACCAGCTCGACGTGGTCGTCATGCTGGATGAACGTGGTCAGGCGGTGCTGCAGATGCAGTGCTCCAGGGGCCCGCTTCTCCAGTTCCTCCTTGAGGACCGGTTCGAGGTGGTGCTGGGGGATGTTGATGACGAACGGGAAGCGGGTGTCCTCGGTGAGCTCGCCGGTGCGCACGGACAGGGTGCGCTGGTTGGTGGCGCGGTCGAGCTCACCGATCTCGTCGACGCGCAAAGAATGTCGAAGCACTTGGTCCAGGACGCCGTACCGGTGCATCACCTCAAGGGTCCGGGTCAGGATCGTGCCAGCCTTGGTGTCCAGGGAGAGCTCGGAGTCCTCCTCGAACAGCACAAAAGGCACGCCGTAGTGGTGCAGGCCAAGTGCGGTCATCAAGCCAATCGGGCCTGAGCCCACGATGGCGACCGGCAGGTTCTCCTCAGCCATGACTCTCCTTTCAGGACGTCTTCGGGTGCGGTGCGACATGGAAGGCTCGGTCGCGAGTGAGGGTGGAGCCGGTCATGGTGGCCGCGTCGGAGAGCAAGAACAGGAGCGGTCCGACGACGTCGTCCGGCGATCCGATGCCGGTGGTCCTGGCCCAGTGCTCACGTTCGCCGCCCCCGGGGTTGGCGGCCTGGAACTGCGCTGTGTCGATGACGCCGGGAGCCACGACGTTGACGCGCACGCCCTTGTCGACGACTTCGGCTGCGAGGGACTTCACGAAGGGGATGAGTGCGCCCTTGCTGGCCGCGTAGGCCGAGGCCTCGGCGCGCCCCATGTGGGCGAGCCCGGAGGTGAAGGTGATGATGGCACCACGGTTCTGGCGCATCATGGTCGGCAGCACCGCCTGGCAGGCCCAGACCACACCGTCGAGGTTGACGCCCAGGACCCTTTGCCACTCCGCAGGATCCATCTCGGCCACCGGCGTTCGTGGCTGGATCGCTGCACCGGCCACGAGGGCGTCGATCCGCCCGTGGCGGTCGACGGTGGCGTCGACGACCGCCTGCACGGCTTGGCGGTCAGCGACGTCGACGCGATGCTGCTCCACCCGTTCGAGTTGTTCGAGCCGCCTCGAGTGGCCCACGTCCAGCACCACTGATGTGCCACCGGCCAGCGCATAGGCCTCGGCCAGGGCTTCCCCGATCCCCCCGGCCCCGCCGGTGACCAGGAGCACTTCCCCCGTGGCGTCGAAGATGGTCTTCATCGGACCTCCTGCTCGTTGCTGTCGCATGGGTCAAGGGATGGGAGGACGGCGCCAACCTGCTCGGCGCTGCGTCGGAGCCCGTCGAGGACTGATGGCTGCAGAACGATTCCCTCGGTCATGGCTCGCGCCTGCCGCTCCTGCTCGATCTGGCCGGGCAGCAGGACCCGTTCGGTCCCCGGCGCCACTCGAGATCGCAGGACCTCCTGGGCAAGGGCTGCTGCGCGGTGGGCGAACTCGCCAGAGGGATCGAAAGCCGAGGCGTCGAGTGCCAGGAAGAAGTGCGCGCAGTTGTTCGGAGCCGCCACGTCCGCGTAGAGGCCTTGGACGGCGCTTCCCGAGGCGCCGCCGGAGAGGACGCCGGTCAGCATGTCGATGATGAGGGCAAGCCCGAAACCCTTGTGGCCACCGGCCGGGAGCAGCATCCCGGTCAGGGCTGCGGCCGGATCTGCGGTGGGTCGCCCCTCGGAGTCCGTCGCCCAGTTGAGGGGAATCTCGCGGCCGTCTGCGGCGGCGAGGCGGACCTTGCCCAGAGCCGCCTCTGAGAGCGCCATGTCGAGCACGATCGGGTCACGACCAGCAACCGGGATCCCGAAGGCGATCGGGTTGTTCCCGACAACCGGCTCTGCTCCCCCGGGCGCCGGCATGAGCGGCCGGGTGTTCGACGCCGCGACGCCGAGGCAGCCTTGCTCGGCGGCGGCCATGACGTAGCGGAAGGCGCCCCCAAAGTGGAAGGCCCGGCGGACCACCACCGCACCGACGCCGTGGCGGTGGGCCTTGTCGACCGCGAGGTTCATGGCTTGGTCTGACGTGAGCTGCCCCAAGGCGTTACCGGCGTCAAGGACGGCGATGGCGCCAGTGTCCACGATGGCGGAGGCGCGCTCCTCCTTTGACACTGACCCGGCTTCGAGCCGGTCGATGTACATCGGCACGAGCAGGCAGCCGTGTGAGGACACGCCCCGCAGGTCAGCCGCCACCAAACTCTCGGCGACAGCCCTGGCCGCTGATGCACCAAGACCCGCAGCCTGGAAGATCGCCGCGACGGCCTTCTCCAACACATCCGGAGAGAGGACGCGGTCCGCCGATGGCGTCAATGCGGGCGCGGAACCCGCTTTTTTGCGAGGCATGGCATGAGCAAACTTGATGTTTGATCAAATGTCAACGAACCGCGCACGACATCCCGCGAGATGGACAGCCCTGGGCCCGGCCCGCCCGCTAGGGCAGCTGCGCGAGGATTCGCGTTGCCGAATTCTCCAGATGCACGCGAAGGGACGCCTGTGCGCCCGCCTCATCCCCCCGGGCGCACGCCTCCAGAAGGGAGAGGTGTTCGGCATAGGCTTGCGAGTTACGGCTTGCGGCGCCGGGGTTGACGAAGCGGTAGCGCTCGGCGTTCTCCCACACCGGTTGGATCGCCCGCGACAGCCACACCGATCCCGACGCTTTGTAGAGAATGAAGTGGAAGTCGGTGTGCGCCTCCCTGGCGCCGTCCAGGTCTCCTTGCGCCAGCGCCTGTTCATGGCGCTCCAAGGCACCTCGAGCCTGGGTGACCTGGTCAGCGGTGATGCGGGAGGCTGCCTGGCCAATGGCGATGGCTTCGAGGTCCAGACGCGTCTGATGCGTGTCCTCGAAGTCGGCCCGGCTGAGCTCACGCACACGTGCGCCCTTGTGGGGCACGATCTCGACCAGGCCAAGGCTCTCCAACCGACGCAACGCCTCGCGCACGGGCATGTGGCTCATCTCCAGAGCGTCAGCCAACTCAGCAAGTCGCAGCGTGGACCCCGCCGGCAATTGACCAGAAAGGATCATGCGGTGCAGTTCTTCGGTTGCCGCCTCGGCCAGCGTCCTCGGCTGGTGGACGGACGTCGCTGATGAGGAAGCGATCTTTGGGTCGCGTACGGTCACAGTGACCACTCCATTCCGACGTTGCGCTGTGTCCAAGGACCTGTGCCCCGGTAGAGGGCGGGACCGGGCCGAGATGTCCGCGGTCGAGCGCCATGGCGAATGGCAGCACCTCGGGTCTCTCACCGGAAATCTACGTCCCGTCGCGCCCTGGACATTCCTCCGTTCGCCGAGGAGACATCGCCTTCGAACCCTTCCACCCTCAGTCCTGCGCCCTGCCTCGGCAGTTCCGCGTTTCGCGGAGCTTCCAGCCCAGCGTCGTTTGCGTCGGCTGTCCAGGGGTCCTGCTGGCCGAGAGCCCTGGACCCCGCCCGCGCAACCATGGTGACTTCTTCCGTGCGTGGGAAGAGGTCAGGGGTGCTTCGGATGTCCACGCACGTCGACGGACGCGAAGAGGCCGCGATTCCGAGCGAAGTCGGCACGCCTAGTCAATCTCTTAGTCAAGCATCGCCCGAAATCACGTCCTCAATCCGCCGCACGAAGTAGCCCCCGACCTGCGTTTCCGCTGGTCAGGGGCTATTCATCGATGGTGGGCGATACTGGGTTTGAACCAGTGACCTCTTCCGTGTCAAGGAAGCGCGCTACCACTGCGCCAATCGCCCGGGTCGTGCTGGGTTCGACTCCCCCTTGGGGAGCCGTCCGAGGTGGAGACGGGATTTGAACCCGTGTACGCGGCTTTGCAGGCCGCTGCCTCGCCTCTCGGCCACTCCACCATGAAGGCGGTCCAACCCTTCCGAGCGGATGACCGGGCTCGAACCGGCGACCTCAACCTTGGCAAGGTTGCGCTCTACCAACTGAGCTACATCCGCACTGCACGCGCTATTGGTGTCGTTCACGGGCTCTCACCCGCTGCGCGTGCGGTCAGACATTATCCGATGGTCGGACCGGGGTCCAAATCGGGTGCCACGGATGTCATTTGGAGCGGCTGCGCACCGGCTCCCCCACCTCCCGGCGGCTCTCGGGCTGCGCGCCGCGTCCCCTCGCGTGGCTGGCGGCATCCGCGGCAGCGTCCCCGGGGGCGCCCCCTGCCCCGTCCCCGGGGGCGCCTCGTGCCCCGTCTCCCGCGACGCCTCGTGCCGCGTCACCCGCCGCGCCGGCGGCCCCATCGCCCGCCGCGTCCCCCCTCGCGTCCTTGGCACGGCCGACCGCATCGTCGTGGTGCAAGGGCGTCAGCGGCTCACGCGCGGCCGCCCGCAGGCCGGCCACCGAGTCCCCGAGCGACTCCTGCGCGGCGCCGCGCCCCTCGTCGCGACGAGGACGCTCCACCGACGCCGCTCCCGGCGTCGTCGCGCCGCCGCGGGTGTCGGCCACCCGGTCGCGCACCCACTCCACCGTCTGGGCCCGCAGCGAGGGCCGCTCCTCGACCGGCCACAGCTTGCGCACGGCGGCGTTGAGGGCGGCCCCGATGAGGATCGCGATCGCCAGGGCGTACAGGAAGATCAGCAACACGATCGGGGCCGACAACGGGCCGTAGATCGACGTTCCGCCGCGCAGGGACGCCGAGACCGTCTCGCGCACCACGAACGACGCCACCACCCAGATCACCAGCGTGAGGGCGGCTCCCGGCACGTCCCGGAGCCACGGGGTACGGCGCGGAGTCGAGATGTGGAACAACGTCGCGATGCTGGCCACCGCCCCCACGATCACGACGGGCCAGTACAGCCAGGTGAGGAAGCGCACCTGCTCGGGCAGCAGGTCGCCGACCAGGGCCGGCCCGATGATGACGAGCGGGACGATGACGATGCCCACGAGCAGCGACAGGAAGTACAGCGTCAGCGAGAGCACCCGCGTGCGCACGATGCCGCGGACGCCCGACTGCCCGTACATGATCGAGATCGTGTCGACGAAGACGTTCAGCGCGCGCGACCCCGACCAGATCGACAGCAGGAAACCGATGGAGATGAGGTCTCCCCGGCCGTTCTTCAGGACGTCGCGGACCGTCGGGAGGATGGTGTCGTTGACCACCGAGGCGACGAGGAACTGCCGCGAGAAGTCCTGGATCCCGAGGATGACCTTCTGCACGATGTCCTGGCCGAGCCAGTCGCCGATGTAGCCCACGCCACCGATCAGCCCGATGAGCAGCGGCGGCAGCGACAGCAGCATGAAGAAGCCCGCCTCGGACGCCAGACCGGTCACCCGGTACTTCATGCAGACCCGCACCGTCTCGACGGTGAGGCGCGCCACGTGCAGCCCCCCGGGCACCCGGACGAGCGTCCGTCGCAGCCGTGCCCTGACACTCACCCCGCCACGGTATCCCGGCATAGGGTGCCTGACGTGTCCACCCACGCCGTCACCAACCAGGTGCCACCGCTCCCCGAGGCCAACACGCTGACCACCCAGCCCGCGCTCGTCGAGGGCCTGCGCCGGTGGGCCGGCTCCGCGGCATACGCGCAGGTCGAGGCCCTCGGGGCGCGTGCGGGGAGCGACGAGGCACGCACCTGGGCCGTGCAGGCCAACGAGTCCGAGCCGCGGCTGCGCACCCACTCCCCTCGTGGCGAGCGGGTCGACGAGGTCGACTTCCACCCCGCCTGGCACGAGCTCATGCGGGTCGCCGTGGGGGCCGACCTCACCGCCGAGCCGTGGACGGCGCCCGCCGGCTCGGGCGCCCACGTCCGGCGCGCCGCCGGCTTCATCGCGTGGTCCGAGAACGAGCAGGGCCACCTGTGCCCCGTGTCGATGACGTATGCCGCGGCGCCGGCGCTCGCGGCCAACCCCGACCTCGCGGTGGGCTGGGTCCCCCAGCTCGCCTCGCGCGACTACGACTTCGGCCTGCGCCCGGTGGCCACCAAGCGCGGGGCCCTCGCCGGCATGGGCATGACCGAGAAGCAGGGCGGGTCGGACGTCCGCGCCAACACCACCCGGGCCGTCGCCACCCCCGGTGGGCCGCTGGGCGGTGGCGAGACCTACCGGCTCACCGGGCACAAGTGGTTCTGCTCCGCCCCGATGAGCGACGCCTTCCTCGTGCTGGCGCAGACCGACGCCGGGGTGGGCTGCTTCCTCGTCCCCCGCGTGCTCCACGACGGTGAGCGGAACCCCTTTGCGCTGCAGCGGCTCAAGGACAAGCTGGGCAACCGTTCCAACGCGTCCTCCGAGGTCGAGCTCGACGGCACCTGGGGGGTCCGGGTCGGTGACGAGGGCCGCGGCATCCGCACGATCCTCGACATGGTCGCGGCCACCCGCCTGGACTGCATCCTCGGCTCCGCGTCGACGATGCGGGCGGCCCTCGTCCGCGCGATCCACCACGCCCGGCACCGCTCGGCGTTCGGCGCGCTCCTCGTCGACCAGCCGCTCATGCAGAACGTCCTCGCCGACCTCGCCCTCGAGGTGGAGGCGGCGACCACGCTCGCCCTGCGGCTGGCGCACGCGGTCGACGAGGGCGACACGGCCCTCTCGCGGCTCGGCGTCGCGGTGGGCAAGTACTGGGTCTGCAAGCGCACCTCCCCCATGGTCGCCGAGGCGCTGGAGTGCCTGGGCGGCAACGGCTACGTCGAGGAGAACGGCCTCGCCCGGCTCTACCGCGAGGCCCCGCTCAACTCGATCTGGGAGGGCTCGGGCAACGTCAACGCCCTCGACGTCCTGCGCGCCGTCGCCCGGGAGCCGATGGCCGTCGAGGCGTTCCGCAAGGAGGTGCAGCTCGGCGCCGGGCACAGCGCCGTGCTCGACGCCGCCATCGACCGCGTCGACGACGTGGTCCGGTATGCCGCCGAGCCGGGTGCCGCGGTCGGGGCCCGGACCGTGGTCGAGCACCTCGCGGTCACGTTGCAGGCGTCGCTGCTCGTGCGGTTCGCGCCGACGGAGATCTCCGAGGCGTTCGTCGCCTCCCGCCTCGGTGGCGCCCACGGAGCCACCTTCGGCACCCTCGAGGCCGGGCTCGCGGCGTCCAGCGCCCGCGCTGTGGTCGACCGCGCCTGGGCCGGCTGACCCGTGCCGAGCGCCGTCAGTCCTGGATGACCGACATGACGTTGCCCGCGGGGTCCGTGAACCAGGCGATGAGCGGCCCGCCGCCGCGGAACACGCCCTTGGCGTCGGTCTCCATCGGCGTGCCCTCGTAGCGCTCGAACCGGACCCCCCGGGCCGTCAGCTCGTCCACGGCCTGCTCCACGTCGGGCACCGGGAAGTTCAGGACGGTGAAGCCGGCCGGCTCGTGGTCGGCCTTGGGGTAGGCGATGGCGCGGTGCCCACCGCCGAGGTGCAGGGTCAGGATCCCGCCCTGCTCGGTGACCTCGAGCCCGAGGGCCTCGGTGTAGAACCTGCGGGCCGCCTCGGTGTCCGGCACCGAGAACCCGCTGAACGCCTGGGACTCGCGCAGCATGCGCCTCTCCTCTCCTGAGGTACCAGTACGGACCCGGGTCGGCGTCCGAACTCATCGGTGCCGGACGTGGACCCCGGCGCGCGGCTCAGGTCCGCGCCAGCCGCTCCTGCTGCTCGGCGACGTCGAAGTCCGCCGGCGGCCACTGCGGGTCCATCCGCTCGAGGTGCTCGAGGACGAGGTTCTGGACGGCCAGCCGGGCGTACCACTTGCGGTCGGCCGGGACGACGAACCACGGTGCGAGGTCGGTGGACGTGCGCTCCAGCACGGCCTGGTACGCCTCCTGGTAGTGCGGCCACAGCATCCGCTCGTCGATGTCGCCCGGGTTGAACTTCCAGTACTTGTCCGGCCGCTCGAGCCGCTGCCCCAGCCGCGACTTCTGCTCGTCGGCCGAGATGTGCAGCATGACCTTGACGATGGTCGTCCCCGCGGCCGCCACCTTGGCCTCGAAGGCGTTGATCTGGGCGTACCGGCGCGACCAGACCGCCCGCGGCACGAGCTCGCGGACGCGCACAATGAGGACGTCCTCGTACTGCGACCGGTCGAACACCCCGATCATCCCCGGCTCCGGGAGCGCGTTGCGGATCCGCCACAGGAACGGGTGCCGCCTCTCCTCGGCCGTGGGCGCCTTGAACGCCGTGTAGCTCACGCCCTGCGGGTCCATCTGGCCGACGACGTGGCGCATGATGCCGCCCTTGCCCGAGGTGTCCATGCCCTGCACCACGAGCAGCAGCGACCGCCCCCCGTCGCCCTTGGACTCGGCGTAGAGCCGCTCCTGGAAGCCGCTGATCTCCCCCGCCCGGGCGGCGAGGGCGACCTCGCCGTCCGCCTTGTCGCCGTCGAAGCCGGGAGTGGAGCGCGGGTCGAGGTCGGTCAGCGAGAATCCGGGGCCGGCGCGCAGCGCCTCGGTGAACGACACGGGGGCGGGGGCCACGTCCTCGACGTCGGGGACGTCGATCCCGGCGACCTTGGACTTCTTCGTCCTGCCCGCCGTCCCGTTCCTGCCCTTGCCGTTCCTGCCCTTGGCGCCCTTGCCGCTCCCCTTGCCCATTGCGGCATCAAATCACTGGGCGCCCGGACGCGCGAGCGAGGTGAGCCGGGAGAGGGCCCGGAAGTACTTCTTGCGGTAGCCGCCGCGGAGCATCTCGCTGCCGAAGACCTCGCCCAGGGGCAGGCCGCTGGCGTAGACGGGGATCCTGGCGTCGTAGAGCCGGTCGACGAGGACGACCAGGCGCAGGGCGACGGCCTGGTCGGTCACCTGACGCACGTGCGTCCAGCCCATGGCGGTGACGCCTTCGAGCATGGCGCGGTACCGGCTGGGGTGGACCGTCGACAGGTGCCGCGTGACGTCGACGAAGTGGTCGAGCACCGCCTCGTCCTCCGCCGTGGCCGCACGCACCTCGTCCTCGGGGAGCGGCGGCGGGCTGTCGACCGCGTCGCGGTGGCGGTAGTCGGGCCCGTCGACGGTGAGCACGTCGAAGCGCGCCGACAGGGCCTGGATCTCCCGCAGGAAGTCCTCGGCCGCGAACCGGCCCTCGCCAAGCGCGTCGGGCAGCGTGTTCGACGTGGCGGCCAGGGCCACCCCGGCCTCCGCGAGCCGGGCCAGCAGGGTCGCCATCAGCACCGTGTCGCCGGGGTCGTCGAGCTCGAACTCGTCGATGCACACGAGCCGGTGGCCGCTCAGCGCGTCGACCGTCTGCTGGAACCCCAGCGCCCCGACCAGGTTGGTGTACTCGACGAACGTCCCGAAGGCCTTCGGCCCCGGAGCGGCGTGCCACAGCGAGGCGAGCAGGTGCGTCTTGCCCACGCCGAACCCGCCGTCGAGGTAGACGCCACGGCCGTCACCGGTCCCGTTGCCGCGGCGCAGGCGGGTGAGCAGCCCGCCGGCCCGCTTCTCCCCCAGCCCGGCGGCATACGTCTCGAGGCGGCGCACCGCCTCCGCCTGGCTGGGCTGCGCTGGGTCCGGCAGGTACGTCGAGAACCGCTCGCGGTCGAACCGCGGGGGCGGCACCAGCTCGCGCACCAGGCGGTCGCGGTCGAGCTTCGGCGATCGTTCGGTCAGGGAGCCAGGCACGGGGTGCAGCGTAATCAGGCACACTGCGCCCATGCGCATCCTCCTCGGCGGTGCGGGCTCCCCCGCCCCCGGCACGGTCCTCGACGACCGGGCCCTCGAGCAGGTGTATGCGCCGCCCTCCGGTCGCAGCTGGCTGCGCGTCAACTTCGTGTCGAGCCTCGACGGCGCGGGCACCGGCGCCGACGGCCGGTCGGGCAGCATCAACACCCCGGCGGACCACCGCGTCTTCGGGCTGCTGCGCCGGCTGGCGGACGTCGTCGTCGTCGGGGCGGGCACGGTCCGCGCGGAGGGCTACCCGGCGCTGCGCGACGAGGACCCGTCGGCGCCGGTCCTGGCCGTGGTCAGCAACCGCGGCACCCTCCCGGAGACGGTCGCCGCCATGACCTCGCCGCCGGGGTCGGCCCTCCTGGTGACCCGGCACGGCGCCGACCCCGGCGCCGTCGCCGAGGCGCGCCGGGTGCTCGGCAAGGACAACGTCGTCCTCGCCGGCGAGGACGAGGTGGACCTCGTCCAGGCGCGGAAGGCGTTGGAGGACAGGGGGCTGCGGCAGATCCTCAGCGAGGGAGGGCCCGGGCTGTTCGGGTCGATGCTCGCGGCCGGTGTCGTCGACGAGGTCGACCTCACGTGGGCACCCGCGCTCGTCGGTGGCGAGCACCACCGCATCGTCCGGGCCGGCGACCTCGACGTCGCGCTGCGGCCGATGACGCTCCTCGAGGAGGACGGCACCGTGATCGGTCGCTGGGAAGTGCTGCGCGGCTAGCTCGCCGTGAACTCGGCGACCGAGCGCTCCCACCGCTCGGGGTCGGTGTTCCACTCCTTGGTGTGCCGGGCCGTGTCCCAGTGCTCCATCGTCACGAGGTCGGGCCGCGCCCGGGCCAGCTCCAGCGAGGGCCCGACCGGCACGAACTCGTCGTCGACGGAGTGGATCAGCAGCACGGGGTGCCGCAGCTCCGAGGCGCGTGCGACCCAGTTGGTCTGGGCGACGTCCAGCGGGTCGTGCACCCCGACCAGCCGACGGGCCGCGCGACGGCCCATCAGGGCCCGGCTCAGCTCGCCGATGGCGTGCGGCACGCCGTTGAGGGCAGCGTGGTGGGCGAGCACGTCCGCCCAGTCGATGACGGGGGCGTCGAGCACCACGCGGGCCACGTGGTCCGCGAGCCACGACCGGGCCAGCGTCTGCAGCACGATGGCACCGCCCATGGACCAGCCGACGAGGGTGAGCTCGCGCGCCCCGCGCCGCACGGCATACGTCCCGGCGTCCTCGATGTCACGCCACTCGGACAGGCCGAGGTTGTACCGGCCGTCGGGGCCCCGACGCGCGCCGACGTCGTTGCGGTAGCTGGGGACGATGACGTTGATCCCGTTGTCGTGCAACGGGCGGATGGCACGCAGGCACTCGTGCCGTCGCGCGCCGCGCCCGTGGACCAGGACCGCCCAGCGGTCGCTCTGCGCCGCCGCGGGCACCACCCACGCGGGCATCGTCCCCAGCTCGGTCTCGACGTCGACGTACTCGGTGCGCAGGCCGAGCGAGCGGTCCGGCGGCCCCGAGAAGTAGTACTGGTTCCACCGTCCGTAGCCGGCCGCGAGGTGGCCGAAGTCCGTGCCGAGGACGCGACGGCGGACCCGCCCCCTCGCCTCGTCGAGGTCGACGACGTCGCCGAGCCGGACGTGACCGCTCTCGTGGTCGAGCCACAGCCCGTAGCGTCCGGGGACGACCGTCTCCGGCGTGACGCCGAGGGTGACGGTGCCGTCGTCGACCGTGAGCAGGTGGGTGTCGTCGGGGCGGCGCGGGTCCGGGGTCAGGGCCCGGCGGGCGACGTACGCCGCGGCCCCCAGCGAGCCGGCCAGCCCGGTCGCGACCACGGCGCCTCCGGCGAGGGCAGCAGCCGCGCCCGCCCGGCGGGCCGCCGTGCGCTCCACGGCGCTCCCCCCGCCGGCCGCGGCCTGCGTGGTGGGCGGCCTGCCCGGCCCCATCAGGCGTCCGTCCCGCCGAGCACCTCGGCGAGGTCGAAGCTCACCGGCTCCTCGAGCTGCTCGTAGGTGCAGGAGCGGGGCTCGCGGTCCGGTCGCCAGCGGGAGAGCTGCGCGGTGTGCCGGAACCGGCTGCCCTCCATGTGGTCGTAGCGCACCTCCACGACCCGCTCGGGCCGCAAGGGGGTGAACGACAGGTCCTTGCCCGCGTTCCACCGGCTGCCGGCCCCGCTGGTGGGGGTGCGGCTGCCCATGTCCTCCTGCGCCCACGCCCAGGGGTGGTCCTCGAAGTCGGTGACGAGGGGCTGGAGCTCCTCGAAGAGCTCCCTGCGCCGCGCCATGGGGAACGCCCCGATCACGCCCACGCTGTGCAGGGTGCCGTCGTCGGAGTAGAGCCCGAGCAGCAGGGAGCCGACGACGTCGTCGCCGCTCTTGTGCGTGCGGTAGCCGGCGACCACGCAGTCGGCGGTGCGCTCGTGCTTGACCTTGAGCATCACCCGCTTGTCGGGGACGTAGGCGAGGTCGAGCGGCTTGGCGATGACCCCGTCGAGGCCGGCCCCCTCGAACTGGTGGAACCACTCCTGCGCCACGTCGGGGTCGTCGGTGGCCCGGGTGAGGTGGATCGGCGGCTGGGCGCCGGCGAGCGCCTTCTCGAGGGCCTCTCGCCGCTCGGCGAAGGGGCGACCCGTCCAGTCCTCGTCCCCCAGCGCCAGCAGGTCGAACGCCACGAAGCTGGCCGGCGTCTCCCCCGCCAGCCGCTTGACCCGGCTGGCCGCCGGATGGATCCGCTGCTGCAGGGCCTCGAAGTCCAGCCGGTCGCCGCTGTCCGGGCTCACGAGCACGATCTCGCCGTCGATGACGGCCTTCTCGGGGAAGCTCGCGAGGACCGCCTCGACGACCTCGGGGAAGTAGCGCGTCATGGGCTTCTCGTTGCGGCTGCCGATCTCGACCGTGTCACCCGAGCGGAAGATGATCGACCGGAAGCCGTCCCACTTCGGCTCGAAGAGGTAGCCGCCGTCGCGCGGGATGGCCTTGACCGGCTTGGCCAGCATCGGCGCGACCGGGGGGACGACCGGCCCCCACAGCGCCGTGAGGTCGGCGTCGCGGTCGGCCTTGGGGCCCATGTACTCCTCGTCCGCCTTGTCCTTGCGCCGCTTGCTCGGCTGCACCCGTGGGGGCTCGCCGGGCATCTTCGGGTAGTCCGGCGGGAAGTTGAGCTCACCGAGGCCCCGCACGTGCACGTCCTCGTCCCACAGGGCGATGGCGGCATCGACGTCGCCCACTGCCTCGTCGACCCCGGCCCACGCGTCGCCGTCCGCGGCGAGGATGCCGGGGACGGTCCGCACGGTGAAGTCACCGGGCTGCACGTCGCGCAGCGACTCCCAGGTGACCGGCATGCTCACCGGCGCACCGGCCAGCGGCCGGGGGCTGTAGGCCGAGGCGATGGTGCGGTCACGACAGGCCTGGTTGAAGTCGACGAAGACCCGCTCGCCCCGCTCCTCCTTCCACCACGAGGTGGTGACCAGGTCGGGCAGGCGGCGCTCGAGCTCACGGGCGATGCCGATGACACCGTGGCGGACGTCGAGGAACTCACGGGTCGGCGCGACCCGGACGAAGACGTGGACCCCCCGGTTGCCGGAGGTCTTGGGCCAGCCGGTGAGCCCGATCCCGGCGAGCACCTCGCGCAGGGCGTACGCGGCCTCGACCGCGTCGGCGAAGTCACGACCGGGCTGGGGGTCGAGGTCGATCCGCAGCTCGTCGGGCCGGTCGACGTCGTTCGTGCGGACCGGCCAGGGGTGGAAGGTCACGGTGTTCATCTGCATGGCCCAGACGGCCGCGGCAGGCTCGTCGACGACGACCTGGAGGTGCCTGCGCCCGCTGGGGTACGTGCACATCACCGGGTCGATGAAGTCGGGCATGCCCTTGGGCGGGTTCTTGGTCCAGAACTCTTCGCCAACGATGCCGTCGGGGAACCGCTGCAGGGTCACGGGGCGGTGGACGAGGGCGCGCATCAGGCCGTCCGAGACGTCGACGGCATACTGCGCCAGCGCGAGCTTGGTGATCCCCCCGGGCGTCGCGTCGTCGTCGGGCCAGATCAGCCGGTCAGGACTCGAGATCCGCACCGTCCGTCCGCCGTCCGGCCCCCCGGGCACCTCGATCTCGGTCGCCTTCGCCGCCGCCATGGCCCGAGCCTAGTCCGCGGGGTGCGCGGGTCCCGGACCATTTCCGTGCCCCCGGGACCATTTCGGGGGCCCGTGGCGTTGCACCCAGTGCCCACCCATCCGAGACACGAGAGGGCCACGAACCGTGAGCATGAAGAGCACCGACCGCACGTATGCCGTGAGCAAGAGCGACGAGCAGTGGCGGGCCGAGCTCAGCCCCGCCGAGTACGACGTCCTGCGCCGCGCCGGCACCGAGCGTCCCTTCGTCGGCGAGTACACCGACACGACCACCGAGGGCGTCTACGCCTGCCGCGCCTGTGGCGCCGAGCTGTTCACCTCGGACACCAAGTTCGAGAGCCACTGCGGCTGGCCGTCGTTCTACACCCCGCTCGCCGGTGAGACGGTCGAGTACATCGAGGACAGGTCCCTCGGCATGAAGCGGGTCGAGGTCCGCTGCGCCAGCTGCGGCAGCCACCTCGGGCACGTCTTCGAGGGCGAGGGCTACGACACCCCGACCGACCAGCGCTTCTGCATCAACTCGATCAGCCTGACGCTGCGCCCGAAGGCCGACGCCTGAGGTGACGGTCCCGGTCAGAGCCGGATGATGGTGGCGGGGTCCTCCTCGCCGCCGTAGTACTGCGACAGGACCGCGCGGAACACCGCGCGGTCCTCGTCGTGCTCGGCTGCGTGCGCGAAGAGGGTCATGGACGAGCGGAGCTTCACCGCGTCGATCCCGCCGAGGACGGCCTTGGGGTCGGAGCCGCCGAGGTCGCTGAGCACCTGCGCGCACTCCACCAGCCGCGGGCCCAGGACCGGGTGGGCGAGGTAGGCGCGGGCCTCGTCGACACCCGAGACGGCGTACTCGCGGGCCATCGGGCTCGAGCCCAGCCCGGCCACCTGGGGGAAGACGAACCACATCCAGTGGCTGCGCTTGCGGCCGGCGCGCAGCTCGCCGAGCGCAGTGGCGTACACGCCTGCGTCGTCCTGGGCGCGCACGAAGCGCGTCAGGTCGTGGGTGGGTGTCATCCCCCCATCGTGCCCGTGGGCCCGTCGCCGCGCAGTCGCAGGGCCCGGGCCAGTGGCAGGGCTCAGGGCCGCGGCCGCCGGTGCGCGAACCGCGGGTCGGTCTCCCACCAGGGACGGTCGAGGAGCGGCTCGGCGGCTTCGGCCGCGGCCTGTCCCGGGGCGACGGCACCCCGCCCCGGCGCTGTCACGTCGCCACCATCGCCTCCGGCCCGGGCCGCCCTGAGGGCCTGCTCGGCGTCGAGGCGGGCGTCGACGGCGACCGCCTCGCGGGCGTCGGCGCGCACCCACGCCAGCACCGTCGCCGCGAGCAGCGGCAGCCCGACCGCCTCGGCGACGCCGAACATGGCGCCACCGCCGAGCCGCTGCTGCCACAACGGGTCCGACGCCGCGAGGTACGCCGCGACGGGCGCACCGAGCAGCGCGGGCGAGGCCATCACGACCACGCCGGGCACGGCGTCGAACAGCCCGTCGGCGAAGCCGATGAGCACCCGCACCCCGGCCGTGCACCAGGCTGGCACCAGCTCGTCGGCGAGCAGCGGCAGGGTGAACAGGACACCGGTGCCGAGCAGCACGGCATACGTCGCCTCACGCAGCCAGGCGTCCTGCAGGCTGTCGGCGAGCCACGGCGTGACGAAGAGCAGCAGGTGCACGGCGGTGGCGACGACCGACGCCAGCAGCGGGAACATCACCACGCGGGCCACGCGCCCGGACAGCACGCGGTCGAGCCGATGCACTCCCCCACCGAGCGCACGCCGCGTCACCCCCACCGGGTCGCCGAGGGCGAGGCCGACCGGTGTGATCGCGGCGAGCACCGCCGACTGCGCCGCAGCGGCGACGAAGGACTGCCCACGGTCGGCGGCCAGCCCGCCGTCGGTCGCGAGGACCAGGGAGCCCACCCCGAGACCCAGGAACGCCAGCGTGCGCAGCACGCCCACCCGGTGCCCCTGCGCCCGCCCGGCGCCCAGGGCGACGACGTAGCCCACGGCGAGCGCGACAGCGAGCGCCGTCCCGAACGGCGACACGACCCAGCGGGTGAGCAGGTCGGTCACCGGGAACGACATCAGCGCAGCGACGCGACCAGGTCGGCCACCTCGACCCGGCGGCCGGTGTGGAAGGGGATCTCCTCGCGGACGTGCATCCGGGCGCGGGAGGCCCGCAGCTCGCGCATCAGGTCGACGATGCGGTGCAGCTCGTCGGCCTCGAACGCCAGCACCCACTCGTAGTCGCCGAGCGCGAACGCGGCGATGGTGTTCGCCCGGACGTCGGGGTACTCGCGGGCCTGCTGCCCGTGCTCGCGCAGCATGTCGCGGCGGTCCTTGTCGTCGAGCAGGTACCAGTCGTAGGACCGCACGAACGGGTAGACGCAGATCCAGTCCTTGGGGTGCTCGTCCGCCAGGAACGCCGGGATGTGGCTCTTGTTGAACTCCGCGGGGCGGTGCAGCGCGGCCGCGGACCAGGTGCTCTCGAGCTGGCGGCCGAGCTCGGTGCGCAGCAGGGCGCGGTAGGCCGCCTGCAGGTCCTCCATCCGCTCGGCGTGCCACCAGACCATGAAGTCGGCGTCGGCGCGCATGCCGCCCAGCTCGTACACGCCGCGGACGACCACGCCGGTCTCCTCGAGCGAGGCGAACAGCTCCTCGACCTCCTTGGCGACCACGTCGCGGTTCTCGCCCAGCGGTGCGGTGACCGAGAAGACGGACCACATGGCATACCGGATCGAGTCGTTGATCTCACGGATGCGGGACGGGGAGGGCTTGCTGCTCATGCAGCCATTGTCACCCCTGCTCGGCGCGCCCTCTCAGGTGGGTCAGGACCGCCTCGGCCGCCGCCCGCCCGCTGGCGACGCAGGCGGGGATGCCCACCCCGTCGTATGCCGCCCCGGCCACCTCCAGCCCGGGCAGGCCGGCCACGCCGGCCCGGATCCGCCCGACCCGGTCGACGTGCCCGACGGTGTACTGCGGCAGGGCGCCGCCCCACCGCTGCACGTGCGCCTCGACGAGGCGCGGCAGGGGGTGCCCGAGCGCCTCGCTGACCTCCGTCACCGCGAGCGCCTCCAGCTCCTGGTCGGGGCGCTGCAGGTCGGTGGTCTCGCCGTACCGGCCGACCGAGGCACGCAGGAAGACCAGGTCGTCCGCGGCCTGCGCCGCCCAGCCCCACTTGGAGGACGTGAACGTGCTCGCCTTGATGGTGCGCCCCTCGGTGGCCGGCACGAGGAAGCCGGAGCCGGGCAGGTGGCGGACGGCGTCCCGGGCGTCCTCGACGCCGACCGCGAGGGTGACGATCGCCATCGACGCGTACGGGATGTCGGCGAGGTCGCGCGCGACGGCCGGCGTGTGGGGGGCGAGCAGCCTGCCGGTGGGGACGGCGGGCGCGGCGAGGACCACCGCGTCCGCGACGATGCGCTCAGGTGCCGTCGTCGGCCCGACGACGACCGACCAGCCACCGCCCTCCGAATCCGCTCGCGGGGCCACCTGCCGCGCGATCGTCTCGCTGCGGATCTCCACCCCCTCGGAGCGGAGCAGCTCGGTCAGCATCTCCGCGAGCCGGCCGATGCCGCCCTGCAGCCCGGTGAAGACCGGGGTGGGGACGGACGCGGCGCCGGGCACCGGCGCGGCGGCGGGCACCGGCGCGGAGCCCGACGACGCACTGGCGGTCACGGCCTCGGCGTTGGCGGCGGCCGCCCGGTCCGCGGCCGCGCGCGCCTCGGCGAGGAGCGACGCGCCCCGCTGGGCCGCGGCGAAGACCTGCGGCAGGCAGGCGCGCAACGACAGCGAACGCGCCTGCCCGGCATACACGCCCCCGAGCAGCGGCTCGACGAGCCGGTCGACGACGGCGTCGCCGAGCCGCGCCGCGACGTAGTCGCCGACGGAGACGTCGTCGAACTCCCCGCCGCCCCACGGCTGCTCGTCGGCCAGCCGGGCGACCTCGGCGGGGCTGAGGATGCCGGCTGCGGACGCAGGGGTCGACGGGATGCCCATGAGCGTCCCCCTGGGCATCGGCTGCAGCTCACCGCGGGACCAGATCGCGGCCGAGGTCGTCGCCGGGTGCACCCGGTCCGCGCCGAGCCCCACCTCGTCGATGAGGGCCACGGCCTCGGGGCGTCGCGCGAGGACCGACTCGGCCCCCACGTCGAGGGCCACCCCCGCCACCGGCTCGCGACGCAGCTTGCCGCCCGGGCGGTCACCGGCGTCGAGGACGGTGACCGAGACGGCGGCGTCCGCACGCACCAGGGCCCAGGCGCAGGCAAGCCCGGTGATCCCGCCCCCGACGACGACGACTCGTGACCGAAGCATGTCCACATGCTGTCAAGACCGTGACTGTTCCGATACCGGGGGCTGGGAACGTCGCGACTCCAGCGCCAGTCGCACCGGTGTCCGTTCGTTCCACCGTGCAGCCCGTAGGGGGTCGTCATGCCAGTCCCGAAGCACCGTCCCACCGTCCTCGCCACGGCCGCGCTCACTGCCGCCGTCGCCGTCCTCGTCCTCGCCGGGTGTGCGGGCGGGAGCAGCGACAGCTCCAGCGGCGCCGCCCGGTCCGACTCCGCCGGCGTCGCCGGAGGGAGCGGGCCGAAGTCCCTCACCGACGGGGCCGGCGGCTCTTCGGGGTCCTCGGGCTCGCGGGCCGGCTCACCGGCCCAGCCCTCGTCCGGCGCCAAGGCGTCGGGCGCCTCGGGGTCCGCGGCCCAGCAGGTCTCGCCGGCGAGCCTGCGCGCCGCCCAGCAGCAGCTCGCCCGCCGGGCGACGGTGGCCCTGGAGGTGAAGAACATCTCCCAGGCGGTGGCGCGGGTCCGCGCCACGACGGCGACCTCCGACGGGATCATCCTGTCCGAGAACATCGGTGCCACCGACGGCGCCGCACCCCTGGCCGAGCGCTCGAAGGTGAGCCCGACCACCTACGGCGAGATCACCATCTCGGTGCCGTCGACCAAGCTCGACGCGGTGGTCGCCGACCTCGGCTCGATCGGGACGGTGCTGCGGTCCACGACCTCCAGCGAGGACGTCGGCTCCCAGATCGTCGACACCCAGTCGCGGCTGGAGACCATGCGCGTCAGCGTCGCCCGCGTCCGGGCGTTCCTCGACCAGGCCAAGGGCCTGGACCAGGTCGTGAGCCTCGAGGCCGAGCTCACCCGCCGGCAGGCCGACCTCGAGGCGCTCGAGGCCCAGCTCGCCTCGCTCAAGGACAGCGTGGCCATGTCACCGGTGCAGGTCAGCCTGACCACGCAGCCCGAGGTCGTGCAGCCGAGGAAGGCCGACACCGGGTTCCTCGCCGGGCTGCGCAGTGGCTGGGACGCCTTCACCGGCTCGGCGGCCGTGGCACTGACCGTGGTGGGCGCAGTGCTCCCGTTCGCCGTGCTGCTCGCGCTGGTCGGGGTGCCCGTTGCGGTCTGGATGCGGCGACGCCGGCCGCTCGCGCCGTCGCCGGCCCCGCTGCCCGAGTGAGGGCGTCCCTCAGCCCGAGTGAGGGCGTCCCTCAGCGGGCGCTGACCTCGTGGACGAGCTCGACGACGCGGGTCAGGACGTCGGGGTCGGTGTCGGGCAGGACGCCGTGGCCGAGGTTGAAGATGTGCCCTGGGGCGGCCCGACCCTGCTCGACGATCTCGCGCACCTTGGCCTCGAGCGCCTCCCACGGAGCGAAGAGGAGGGCGGGGTCGAGGTTGCCCTGCACGGCATACGCGTCGCCGAGCCGGGCGATCGCGTCGGTCAGCGACACCCGGAAGTCGACCCCCACGACCTCGGCGCCGGCGGCCCCCATCGACGGGAGCAGCTCACCGGTGCCGACCCCGAAGTGGATGCGCGGTATGCCGCGTGCCTCGACCGCGCCGAGGGCGGCGGCGGAGTGCGGCTGGACGAACCGCTCGTAGTCCGCGCGGGGCAGCGCGCCGACCCACGAGTCGAACAGCTGGACCGCGGAGGCGCCGGCAGCCGCCTGCACGTCCAGGAACGCGCCGGAGATCTGCGCCAGCCGCGCGCACAGGTCGTGCCAGAGCTGGGGGTCGCCGTACATCAGCGCCTTGGTGTGCTCGTGGTTCTTGCTGGGACCGCCCTCGACGAGGTAGCTGGCCAGGGTGAACGGCGCGCCCGCGAAGCCGATGAGCGGCGTCTGCCCCAGCTCGGCGGTGAGCAGCCGGACGGCGTCGGTGACGTAGGGGACGTGGCCGGGGGTGAGCTCGGGCAGCCGGTCGAGGTCGGCGCGGGTGCGCACCGGCTTGGCGACCACCGGCCCGACCCCCGCGACGATGTCGAGGTCGACCCCCACGGCGGCGAGCGGGACGACGATGTCGGAGAAGAAGATCGCCGCGTCGACGCCGTGCCGGCGCACCGGCTGGAGGGTGATCTCCGTGACCAGGTCGGGACGGCGGCAGGAATCGAGCATCCCGACGCCCTCGCGGACCCTGCGGTACTCCGGCAGCGAGCGCCCGGCCTGGCGCATGAACCACACGGGGGTGTGCGGCACGGGCTGGCGCCGGGCAGCGCGGACGAGGGCGGAGTCTTCGAGCGAGGTCACGCGGCAATCCTAGGTGGGCTGCAGGTCGCCCCCTGACGCAGCGGTCCGTTCGTCGAGCTGCTGCGTCCCGACCACCCGGAGGAGGGCGAGGGCACCGGCCTCCGGGGTGCCGGGCGCCGCCGAGTAGACGACGAGCAGCTGGTCGGAGTCGGGGACGTGCAGGGTGTCGCAGTCGAGCGTGAGCGGCCCGACGGTCGGGTGGAGCAGCGTCTTGCGGTGGCTGCGCCAGAGGCCGGCGGACGTGTCCTCCCACAGGGCGACGAACTCCGCAGAGCCGGTCCGCAGGTCGTGGAGCAGCCGCTGGAGGTCGGGGTCGCGGGGGTAGCGGGCAGCGGCGCGGCGCAGGTTGGCCACGCTGTGGCGCGCGGACGCGGCACGGTCCTCGGGCGTGCCCCCCACGGGGGTCACCTGCTCCTCGGCCGGCTCCGGCAGGAACCGCAGGCGGGCGAAGTTGCGCCGTTCGGGCGGCAGGCGGGACCAGTCCCCCTGCAGCGCCGCCGACATCGCGTTCCACGCCAGGACGTCCCCCTTGGCGCTCTGGACGAAGGCGGGGAGGTCGACGAACCGGTCGAGCAGCCGCAGCACCGAGGGACGGACGTGCAGGTCGATCGTTCCCGCCTCGGGTGGCGGGCTGCCCGCCAGCCGGAACAGCTCGTCGCGCGCGTCGACGTCGAGGCGCAGGGCGCGCGCCAGGGCGCCGAGCACCTGCGTGGACGGCTGGGGTCCGCGGCCCTGCTCCAGCCGGACGACGTAGTCGACGCTGATCCCGGCGAGCAGCGCGAGCTCCTCTCTGCGCAGGCCCGGCACCCGGCGGCGCGACCCGGCCGCGAGACCGACGTCCTCCGGGCGGACGGCCTCGCGGGCACGGCGCAGGACGAAGGCCAGCTGCGGGCGGTTGGGTGGCACCGGCCCAGCATCCCCCGCCAGGCGCCGCGGTGGGTAGGACTGCCGGTCCCACGACGAACCGTCCCTTCCGCGGGTCCCTCGGCGGCCGCACGGTGGTGCCATGACCGACATCTCCATCAGCGCCACCTCCGCGACCGACATCACGACGACCGCCACCTCCACCAGCGACACGTCCGCGACCGCCACCACGACGCCCGCAACCTCCGTCCTGGTCACCGGCGCCACCAGGGGCCTGGGCCTGGAGACCTCGCACCGGCTCGCCGACCTCGGCTGGACCGTCTGGATGGGCGCACGTGACGCGGCGGCCGGCGAGGCCGCCGCCCGCGCGGTCGCGCAGGCCCACCCCGGTGCCGACGTCCGGTTCGTCGAGCTCGACGTGACCGACGACGACTCGGTCGCCAAGGCGGTCGAGGCGGTCGACGGCTCCGGCACCGGGCTCGACGTCCTCGTCAACAACGCCGGCATCCTCGGCCCCGGACGCCCCGCCCTCGACACGGTGCCCGCCGACTTCCTGCCCGTCCTCGACGTCAACCTGCTGGGGCCGGTCCGCGTGACGCACGCCTTCCTGCCCCTGCTCACGGCGTCGTCCCGTCCGCGGCTGGTCATGGTGTCCAGCGGCCTGGGCTCGATCCAGCACGTGAACGACCCGGCACGGACCGAGTCGAGGGTGCCGGGCCTCGTCTACCAGTCGTCCAAGGCGGCGCTCAACATGGTGACGACCCTCTACGCCAAGGCGCTGCCGGGGGTGCGGGTCTGCGCCGTCGACCCCGGGTACACCGCCACCGACCTCAACGGGCACTCCGGCACCCGGACCGTGCGCGAGGGCACTGACGCGATCGTCACGGCTGCGGCCGCCGACACGGTGCCGGGTCCCCACTTCGACCGGTACGGCGTCTCCCCCTGGTGACCCGGTGCCGGTGACCTCACCGCCGTGACCCCCCCCCCCCCCGTCGGGGCCGCGGCCTCGGGGCCGAGTCCGTCGTGGACGCGGCCTCGGCCGCCAGGGCGCGGCCGTCGACTCAGAGCGCGATGACCGCGGCCCCGGCGAGGGACAGCAGGGCGCCGACCTTCTGGATCGCCCGCAGCCGCTCCTTGAGGACGACCCGGGCGAGCAGGATGGTCATGACGGGGTAGAGCGAGCCGAGCACGCTGGCGACGCTCACCTGGCCCCGGCTGCTGGCGAGACCGAAGAGGATGTTCGCGAGCATGTCGCCGCACCCGATCACCAGCAGGGCCGGCAGCTCGCGCACGACGACCCCGCCGACGGACCGGGCCACGACCGCCACCGTGACGAAGACGACGACGGAGGTCGCGCGCATCCCCCACAGCGTCATGAGGGTCGAGGTGCGCGCGCCCCGGTCGATGCAGAACAGCGCGAACCCGAAGCCCATGGCGGCCACCGCCGCCAGCACCACGGGCCGGGGCGAGACGTCACCGCTCAGCTCCGGCCCGGAGGCCAGGGTGACGCCGATGACGGCGACGAGGATGCCGACCCAGGTCCAGGGCCCCGGCTCGTCGCCCGTGGCCACCCCCAGCAGCACCGGCACGGCGACGCCGAGGGCGGCGATGGGCGCGACCACGCCCATCGTCCCGGTCGACAGTGCGGTGTAGAAGCACAGCAGGCCGGAGAGCCCCGACAGGCCCGCGGCGACCGACCACAGCGGCCACCCGTGCCACGGCACGTTCCCGAGCTGGGTGAGCACGACGACGCTGATGACCACGAAGGCCAGCCCCTGGGTCCAGCCGACGACCGCCACGGCCGGACGACGGCGTGAGAAGAGCCCCGCGAAGAAGTCGGAGGTTCCCCAGACCACGCTCGACGCGAGGGCGAGCAGCGACACCATGGGGCGCACCGTACCGGCCCCCGATCCCGTCCCGGACGGCGTGTCCGCGCGGCGCGGGAGCGGCCCGACACCCCGCGCGGCGTGCCGTTGCCTGTGATACGCGACGCCGCGGCATACGCTCTGACGGTGGGCAGTCGAACGGTCCCCGGTGACCAATCCCCCGAGTTCGCGCAGGCGTTGGCCGATCTGCGTGGAGCGCGACTGCGCCCCGAGATCCGGCTCACCGAGGTGCCGGCTCCGCAACGCATCGCTCCGTATGCCGTGGCCCTCACCGCCGAGGTGGTGGGCGCCGCGTCCGACGAGGACGAGCTGGCCTCGGGCCGGTTCGTCCTCCTGCACGACCCGTCGGTCCCCGACCCGTGGGACGGCGCCTGGCGCGCCGTGACGTTCGCGCGGGCGGAGCTCGAGCCCGAGCTGGCCGCCGACCCGATGCTCGGCGCGGTGGGCTGGTCCTGGCTGGTCGACGCGCTCGACAGCCACCACATCGGCTACACCGCGGAGGCCGGCACGGTCACGCGGGTGGTCTCGGAGAGCTTCGCCGGTCTGTCGGACCGCCCGGCGAGCGTGGAGATGGAGGTGCGGGCCTCGTGGACACCGGTGACCGGCAACCTCGGCGCCCACCTGCTGGCCTGGTCGGACCTGCTGTGCACCATCGCGGGCCTGCCGCCCCTGCCCGACGGCGTCATCGCCCTGCCTGGCCCACGCCGCTGAGGGACCCAGCCGGTAGGTTGGGCCGGTGACCGACACCGACGCCGAGCGCGACGCCGAGCTGGACTCGGCGCCCGACGCGGCCCCGGCCGATGCGCTGGTCCCCCTCGACATGCCGGCCGAGGGCGTGCCCCCCGTTGTCGAGACCGAGCGCGCCCTCATGGAGGCCGCCCGCGCCATCCGCGCCGGCGAGGGGCCGGTGGCCCTCGACGCCGAGCGCGCCAGCGGCTACCGCTACGGACAGCGCGCCTACCTCGTCCAGCTGCGTCGCGAGGGCGCCGGCACCTGGTTGATCGACCCCATCGCCTGCCCCGACCTGTCGCCGGTCGACGAGGCCATCGGCAACGCCGAGTGGATCCTGCACGCCGCGACCCAGGACCTCCCGTGCCTCGCGGAGGTGGGGCTGCGACCACGGCAGCTCTTCGACACCGAGCTGGCGGGGCGGCTGCTGGGGCTGCCCCGCGTCGGCCTCGCCGCCGTCGTGGAGCACTACCTCGGCCTGTCGCTGGCCAAGGAGCACTCCGCCGTCGACTGGTCGACCCGCCCGCTGCCCGAGCCCTGGCTGCGGTACGCCGCGCTCGACGTCGAGGTGCTGGTCGACCTGCGCAACCTCATGGGCGTCGACCTCGCCCGGCAGAGCAAGGACGGCTGGGCGCGTGAGGAGTTCGAGGCCCTGCTCGACTTCACCGGTCCGGCGCCGCGCGTCGACCCGTGGCGCCGGACCTCGGGCATGCACAAGGTGCGGCACCGCCGGACCGCCGCCATGGTGCGCGAGCTGTGGGAGGCGCGCGACGCCATCGCCCGGGACCGTGACGTGTCCCCCGGCCGGGTCCTGCCGGACGGCGCCATCGTCGACATCGCCATGGCCGCCCCCGCCGGCCCCGACCAGCTCCCCGGTGGGCACCGCGCGGTCCGGCGCTACCAGCGCCAGTGGCTCGACGCCGTGAACCGCGCGAACGCCATCCCCGACGACAAGCTGCCCCCGATGACCCTGCGCTCCGACGGCCCCCCTCCGGCCCGGGCCTGGGCCGAGCGCGACCCGGTCGCGGCGGCCCGGCTGTCCCAGGCGCGGGCCGAGCTCACCGAGCTCGCGGCCGACCGGCAGGTGCCGGTCGAGAACGTCCTGTCCCCCGACCCGCTGCGCCGGGTCATCTGGACACCACCGGCCGACCGCAGCGCCGACGGGTTCGCCGAGGCGCTCGCGCGGCTCGGTGCCCGCCGCTGGCAGACCGACATCGTGGCGCCGATGGTCGCCCGGGCGTTCGCCGACCACCCCGATGCCAGCGGAGGCGCCGCAGTCGGCGCCGGCGAGGAGGCCGGCACCGGCGCGGAGGCGGGAGCAGGCGCGGAGGCCGACGCCGAAGCCGGCGCCGGGGCCGACGCGGGCTGACCCGCCCGACGACGGCGGGACCGCCGGGTGACGCCGCTCACCCCCGGCCTCCCGTGACCGGGCAGTTACCCGCGGGTAGCATCGAGCGGTACGCACCGGCATACCGGTGTCACCCCACCTTCCAAGGGAGACCACTCGTGCCCCGCACCCTGCGTGAGGTCGTGTTCGTCGACGGTGTCCGGACGCCGTTCGGCAAGGCCGGGGAGAAGGGCATCTACGCCCAGACCCGCGCCGACGACCTCGTCATCAAATGCATCCGTGAGCTCATCCGCCGCCACCCCGAGCTGCCGCCGGAGCGCGTGGAGGAGGTCGCCATCGCCGCGACCACGCAGATCGGCGACCAGGGCCTGACCCTCGGCCGCATGGCCGCCATGCTGTCCGGCCTGCCGAAGACCACGCCCGGCTACTCCATCGACCGCATGTGCGCCGGCGCGATGACCGCCGTGACCACCACCGCGTCCTCGATCGCCTTCGGCGCCATCGACGTCGCGATCGCCGGCGGGGTCGAGCACATGGGCCGCCACCCGATGGGTGAGGGCGTCGACCCCAACCCGCGCATCGTCGCCGAGAAGCTCGTGGACCCCTCCGCGCTCGTGATGGGCTCGACCGCGGAGAACCTGCACGACCGGTTCCCGCAGCTGACCAGGGAGCGCAGCGACGCGTATGCCGTCGCCTCCCAGGACAAGCTCGCGAAGGCGTACGCCAACAACCAGGTGCAGCCCGACCTCGTGCCGGTCGCGACCCGCCACGAGGAGCTCGGCTGGGGCCTGGCCACCGAGGACGAGCCGCCGCGTCCCGGCACGACCGTCGAGGACCTGGCCCAGCTGAAGACACCCTTCCGTCCCCACGGCAACGTGACCGCGGGCAACGCCGCCGGCCTCAACGACGGTGCCACCGCCTGCATCCTCGCCTCTGCCGAGGCCGCCGAGGAGCTCGGCCTGCCGGTGCGGATGCGCCTGGTGGACTTCGCCTTCGTCGGTGTCGAGCCCGAGGTGATGGGCATCGGCCCGGTGCCGGCCGCCGAGAAGGCGCTCGGCAAGGCCGGCCTGTCGATCGAGGACATCGGCCTGTTCGAGCTGAACGAGGCGTTCGCGGTGCAGGTGCTCGCGTTCCTCGACCACTTCGGCATCGCCGACGACGACCCGCGGGTCAACCAGTACGGCGGCGCCATCGCCACCGGCCACCCGCTCGCCTCGTCCGGGGTGCGGCTGATGACCCAGCTCGCGCGCCAGTTCGAGGAGCACCCCGAGGTGCGCTACGGCATGACTGCCATGTGCATCGGCATCGGCATGGGCGGCGCGGTCATCTGGGAGAACCCCAACCACGCCGACTACGGCAAGGAGGACGCAGCGTGAGCACGGACACCAAGCAGCAGGCCCCGGCGGACAAGACCGCCCAGGGCTTCGAGGAGGTCGTGACCCACACCCCGGTCCGCGACATCGCGCTCCCCGGTGGGGCGGGCACCCTCGCGCTCCTCACCCTCGACAACCGCTTCGACCACACCAAGCCAAACACCTTCGGGCCCAAGACGATCGAGGGCCTCGTCGCGGCGGTGGCCGAGCTGCGGCGGCGCGCCGACGCAGGTGAGATCCAGGCCGTCGGCATCACCGGCAAGCCGTTCATCTTCGCCGTCGGCGCCGACCTCAAGGCCGTGGCCCAGGCCCGCACCCGCGAGGACGCTCTCGAGGTCGCCCGCGCCGGTCACGCGGCCTTCGCCGGCATCATGGACCTGCCCGTGCCGACGTTCGCCTTCGTCAACGGCGCGGCGATGGGCGGTGGTGTGGAGATCGCGCTGTCGGCCGACTACCGCACCATCTCCTCGGGGGTGCCGGCGATCGCGCTGCCCGAGACGTTCCTCGGCCTCGTCCCCGGCTGGGGCGGCTGCTGGCTGCTCCCGAACCTCGTCGGCCCCGCGAACGCGCTCAAGGTCATCATCGACAACCCGATGAACATGAACCGCATGTTGAAGGGCCCGCAGGCCTTCGAGCTGGGCATCGCCGACGCCATGTTCGAGCCGGCCGACTTCCTCGAGGAGTCCCTGCTCTGGGCGGCCAAGGTCGTCTCCGGCGAGACGACGGTCGAGCGACCCGAGGTCCGCCGTGACGAGGCCGAGTGGGCGGCCGCGCTCAAGGCCGCGAAGGGTGTGGTCGACCTCAAGACCGGCGGCAAGTCTCCCGCTCCGTACCGTGCGCTGAAGCTCGTCGAGGCGGCCCGCACGGCCACCCGTGACGAGGGCTTCGCCGCCGAGGACGAGGCCCTCGCCGACCTCGTCATGGGCGACGAGCTGCGCGCCGGGCTGTACTCGTTCGACCTCGTGCAGCGCCGCGCCAAGCGGCCCGCCGGGGCTCCGGACAAGGCGCTGGCCCGCAAGGTCACCAAGGTCGGTATCGTCGGGGCGGGCCTCATGGCCAGCCAGCTCGCGCTGCTGTTCGCGAAGAACCTCGAGGTGCCGGTCATGATGACCGACCTCGACGAGGAGCGCGTCGCCAAGGGCGTGGGCTACGTCCACGGCGAGGTCGACAAGCTGCTCGCCAAGGGCCGCCTGGGCAACGACAAGGCGAACCGGCTCAAGGGCCTGGTCACCGGCTCGACCTCCAAGGACGGCTTCGCCGACGCCGACTTCGTGCTCGAGGCCGTCTTCGAGGAGATGTCGGTCAAGAAGCGGGTCTGGGCCGAGGTCGAGGCGATCGTCGGTGAGGAGTGCGTCCTCGCGACCAACACCTCCTCGCTGTCGATCACCGAGATGTCCTCGGGGCTCGAGCACCCGGAGCGGGTCGTGGGCTTCCACTTCTTCAACCCGGTCGCGGTCATGCCGCTGCTCGAGATCATCAAGGGCGAGCAGACCGACGACGCCACCCTCGCCACGGCGTTCGCCACCGGCAAGGGGCTGAAGAAGACGACGATCCTGGTCAAGGACTCCCCCAGCTTCATCGTCAACCGGCTGCTCGGCCGGTTCATGGGCGAGGTCGCCCGGGTCGTCGACGAGGGCACGCCGATCGAGGTGGCGGACCGCGCTTTCGCCGGCCTCGCGCCGATGCCGCCGTTCATCCTGCTCGGCCTCGTCGGGCCGGCGATCGCGTTGCACAACAACGAGACCCTGGCCAAGGCGTTCCCCGACCGGTTCTACGTGTCGGAGAACCTGCGCAAGGTCGTCGCCGCGAAGAAACCGGCGATCTACGCCTGGCCCGAGGGCAAGCCGGTCGTCGACCCCGAGGTCGAGGCGCTGTTCGACAAGCCCGCCGACCCGGTCGTCCTGACCACCGAGGAGGTGCGCGAGCGCGTCCTCGGCGTGCTCGCCGACGAGGCGCGCCGGATGCTCGACGAGGGTGTCGCGCAGGCGCCGATGGACCTCGACCTGGCGATGATCACCGGCGCCGGCTTCCAGTTCTGGAACGGCGGCCTCACGCCGCTGCTCGACCGGGAGGGCGTCTCGGAGAAGGTCACCGGGAAGCGCTTCCTGCCCCCGGGCGTGGCCAGCGTCCCTGCCTGAGCGAGCACGTCACTCCCCCAAGGGGCGGTACACGACACCGGTCGTGTACCGCCCCTCCGGCGTCAGTCGAGCAGCTGCGCCACCAGGGTCCGGCGGACGAAGTCGGCGTAGTCGTCGAGTGACCACCCCTGCTGCAGCACCAGGGTCTCGTAGAGGCCGGCGCCGGTGATCGCGAAGAGCACATCACGCGCCCTGCGTGTGGACAGGCCGGGTCGCAGGAAGCGGCGGATCGCCTTGGCGTTGTGGGCCATCCTACCCAGGCGAGCGGCCTCGAGCTCCTCGTGCAGGGCGGCCACCGCCGGGTCGCTCGCGGCCGCCGCGCGCACGAGGAGCTGTACCGGCGCGGCACGTGGTGCCACCTCGGCGCTGAGCCTGGCCCACGCATCGAGGACCACGAGGGCATCGGTCGCCGTGCTGGACACCGCGTCCGACCGGCGCTCCGCCGGCTCGGGCCCGGCGCCCTCGAGAGCCTGCAGCCACAGCGCCCGCACCAGGCCGGGCTTGCCACCGAACTGCTTGTAGACCGTCTCCACGGACACCCCGGCGTCCGCTGCGACGTCGGCCACCGTGGTGCCGGCGTAGCCCTGCGCCGCGAACCTCGCCGCGGCCGCGTCGACGACGGCCCGGCGCCGCTGGGCAGCCGCGGCACGGCGCCCCGACGAGTCGTAGGAGCGCCGCCTCTTGACGACCGCTTCGGGCAAGGAGCACCATCCCTGTATTGGTTACGAATCACTGTAACCAATACAGGGATCGAGGCACCATGGACACGACACACGCCACGCCCGCCAGCACCATCGACAGGCTCTTCGCAGCGACCAACGCGCACGACCTGGAGGCCCTGGTCGCCTGCTTCGCCCCGGACTACGTCAACGAGACGCCCGCCCACCCCGACCGCGGCTTCCGGGGCCCGGAACAGGTGCGCACGAACTGGACCCAGCTGTTCGCCGGCCTGCCCGACATGGCGCTCAGCGTGCGAGCGCAGGTCACCCAGGGGGACGACGTCTGGGCAGAGGTCGAGATGTCGGGCACGCGGGGCGACGGCAGCAGGCACCTGGCCCGGGGCGTGCTCGTCTTCACCGTCGGCGACGGGCTCGTGCGGCGGCTCCGCTTCTACGTGGAGCCGGTCGACGAGAGCGGCTCGACGGCGGACGACGCCGTGGCCCAGGCAGTCGCGGGCGGTGCGCCGTGATCACCGTGGTCGGCGGGACCGGCCACCTGGGACGTGAGGTGGTGCGACGCCTGCTCGCGGACGGCAACGCGGTCCGCGTGTACGCCAAGGGAGCCGCGTCCGCCACCGACCTCGCTGCCACAGGCGCCCAGCTCGTGCCGGGCGACATCCGTGACGCGGCGGCCGTCGCGCGGGCGGTCGAGGGAGCGACGGTCGTCGTGAGCGCGGCCCAGGGGCTCGCGGGCACCGGCAAGCCCTCCCCCGCCTCCGTGGACCGCGACGGCAACCGCAACGTCGTGGACGCAGCAGCCGCTGCCGGAGCGGCGGTCGTGCTCGTGTCGGTCGTCGGCGCCGGGCCCGGCCACCCCGTCGAGCTCCACCGCATGAAGGGCGCGGCCGAGTCGTACCTGCGGTCCAGCGGCGTGCCGTGGACGATCGTGCGTGGCACCGCCTTCGTCGAGACCTGGAGCGACATCCTTCGCGCGAGCGCCAACCGGGCGGGTCGGGTGCAGGTCTTCGGCACGGGCCGGAACCCGGTGAACTTCGTGTCGGTGACCGACATGGCTGCTGCCGTGGTTCGCGCCGCGGTCGACCCGACACTCCGGGGCGAGGTCATCGAGGTCGGCGGCCCCGATCAGCTGACCCTGGACGAGCTCGCCCACCTCGTCGCACCCGGGACGGAGCCGCGCCACGTGCCCCGGACGGCGCTGCGCCTCATGCGCGTGCTCGCCCGACCGGTGCAGCCGCAGCTCGCGCGCCTCGCCGAGGCCGCCCTGGCCATGGACACCACCGACATGACGTTCGACGCGTCACCGGCACACGCGGCATACCCGTGGCTGTCGTCGACGCACGTCGAGGCGGTGCTGGCCTGAGCACCGGCAAGCACCTCGAAGCACCCGGGAGCCGCGGTCCCGGGAGTGTCCGACTCGCCCTTCCGGCTGGACCTGGCTGATCCCGGCCCGCGACGGAGCGGGACCTGTCACAGTCCCCTGCGTGCCCAGTCCCTGTCGCGTGGTCCTCGCCGCCGTCACCGCCGTCGCGGTCGGCGGGTCCACCGCCGCGTGCCTCCGGGCGCCCTCGGGAACAGCCGTCCCGGCGAGCGCCGGAACGGCGACCACGGCAACGGCGACCACGGCAACGGCCGCCACGAACGGCTCCTCCGGCCCTGCACCCGTCGCTCCCGCAGGTGGCCAGTGGTCCGACTTCCGGGTGCCGGCGGCCGCCTGGACCAGCTGGAAACCCGTCCTGCGCCACGTGCGGCCCGCCGGCGAGGACGACGTCGAGTCCGTGGCACGCCGCAGCCGCACGGTCCTCGAGCGGCCGTTCACCGCGACGGTCCAGGGCCCGTTCGGCGAGTACACGCTCACCCGCAGCCCGGCCCGTTCCCACGTCCGGCTCGCGCTGCAGGACCGTCCCTTCCTGGACGTGTACGCCGACCGGACGGCCCTGGCGGACCCCGACCCGCAGCGCCTGCTCGTCGTACCGCTCACGGTGTGCCCCCACGCGGAGAGGAGCTGCTTCACGATCACGGGCAAGGAGCCCGCCGGTGACCGGCCGCACCTCTTCGACACCCTGACAGACTCCTTCGTCTACATCGCGGCGGCCGCGATGACCGCCCAGGCCCGCGGGCCGGCCTTCCTCGACTCGGTCCGCGGGCACGGCCTGGTCCTGGGAACGGCGACCGTGGAGTCCCCGCTCGGCACGCTGGCCTGTGTGGTCGTGACCGACGACCCGGGCACGCTCGCTGCCCTCGAGGGAGAGAAGCCCTCAGCGGGCGGCGGAGCAGCCGACCACGGGGAGCTGTGCGTCGACCGTCGCGGGCTGGTGGTGCTCGCCCCCGGTGAGGCCCTCTCCTCGGCCACCCCGTGGACCTCGCTGCGGACCGGCGCCTCCGACGACTCGGCCGGCTACCCCTACCCGGTTCGCCCCTACCCCTCCTGATCGGGTCGTCATCCCGGTGGCGGTCATCCGGGAGCGCCACACAGGACGGCGCAGAACTGTGGTCGGCCACCACATGCTCGACCGTCCGGCGCGCTCCTAGTCTCGCGGTCATGCCGACGACGCCAGCGCTGCTCGACCTGTCCGGACGCACGGCCTTGGTGACCGGCGCCGCGAGCGGGATCGGCGCCGCCTGTGTCGAGCGGCTGGCCGCGGCCGGGGCCAAGGTCTACGCGGTCGACCGCGACGAGGCCGGCCTCGCCCGGTTCGGGGGCAGGGACGTCGTGGCCCTCACCACCGACCTCAGCGACCCCGACGCCGTCGACGCCCTGCCGGACGACGTGGACGTGCTCGTCAACAACGCCGGGATCCAGCACGTCGCCCCGATCCACGAGTTCCCCACCGAGACCTGGGACCTCATCGTCCGCCTCATGCTCACCTCGCCGTTCCGCCTCGTGCGGCGGGTGCTGCCGCACATGTACGAGCAGCAGTGGGGTCGGGTGGTCAACGTCTCCAGCGTCCACGGCCTGCGCGCCAGCGAGTTCAAGGCGGCCTACGTCTCCGCCAAGCACGGCCTCGAGGGGCTGTCCAAGGTGACCGCCCTGGAGGGCGGACGGCACGGCGTCACCAGCAACTGCGTCAACCCTGCCTACGTGCGGACCCCACTGGTGGAGAGGCAGATCGCCGACCAGGCCCGCACCCACGGGATCGGCGAGGACGAGGTCGTCACGAAGGTCATGCTCGACCCCGTGGCGGTCAAGCGGCTCGTCGAGCCTGGTGAGGTGGCCGAGCTCGTGGCGTTCCTCTGCTCCCCCGCCGCGGACTCCGTCTCGGGCGCGTCGTTCGCGATGGACGGCGGGTGGACGGCCCACTGACCGTGCCCGCTCCCCTAGGATCCCGGGCGATGGCTGCGGACCGCGACGACCCGGCGATGACCCTGCTGCGCCTGCTGGCCGAGGGGGCGCCGGCGGCGGAGCTCGGTGGCGTCCGAGACGAGACCGGCGAGGCCCGCGAGCTCGCCTTGAGGGTGCGTGCCGCGTTCGACTCGCGGCGCCGCCGCGAGGCCGAGCTGACTGCGCTCGTCGAGACGGCGCGCGACCTGGCCTCGCTGCGCGACCCCGGCGGGCTGCTCGAGGCGATCGTGCGCCGTGCCCGCACGCTGCTCGGCACCGACGTCAGCTACCTCACGCTGTACGACCCGGACGCGGGCGACACCTTCATGCGGGCCACGGACGGGTCGGTGAGCGTGGAGTTCCAGAACGTCCGGCTCTCCCTCGGTGACGGGCTCGGGGGCCTGGTCGCGTCGACGCACAAGCCTTACTGGAGCGCCGACTACCTGCACGACCACCGGTTCCAGCACACGGGGACCATCGACAGCGCGGTCGGCGACGAGGGCCTGGTCTCGATCTGCGGCACGCCGCTGGTGGTCGAGGACGAGTTCGTCGGCGTGCTGTTCGCAGCGAACCGGTCCCCCCGCCCGTTCTCCCCCGACCAGGTGGCCCTGCTCGGCTCGCTCGCCGCCCTGGCCGCCGTCTCGATCGTGCAGACGCGCAGCGCGGAGGAGGTCCGCCGGCACACGGCAGGCGTCGAACGTGCGGCAGCCGCGCACGACCGGTTCGCCGAGCTCGTCCTCGCCGGCGGTGGGGTCGACGACATCACCAGGGCTCTCGGTGACCTGCTCGGCGGCTGGGTCGTGTTCCTCGACTCCGAGGGCGAGGCCCTGAGCAGCCACGGGCCGGTGCCCTCCGAGGGCGACAAGGACACCGCGGCCCTCGCCGGCTCCCGCGCGGTGGTCGAGACCTCCGGCACCGGCCGGCTCGCGCACGACCCCGACCGGGACCAGTGGGCCATCGCGGTCAAGGCGCCGCAGACGCCGCTGGGGGCGCTGGTCCTGGGCGGCGCAGGCCTGCTCGACGACGCCGACCGGCGCACCCTGGAGCGCGCTGCCGTGGTCTGCGCGCTCGTCCTGCTCTTCGAGCGCACGGCGGCCGAGGCCGAGCAGCGGGTCCGCACGGACCTCGTCAGTGACCTCGTGAGCGGGCGCGGCGACCCGCAGAGCCTGGCTGCCCGGGCCAGGTCCCAGGGCGTGGACCCGTCGGCGCCGCTCGCGGTCCTCGTCGCGCACGCGAGCGACCAGACGCCTCGGCGCACCCTGCTCCTCGCAGCGCATGCGGCCGCCGGCCCGGGCTCGGTGGTCGGCGAGCACGACGGCAACGTGGTGGCGCTGCTGCCGGCCGACGACCCCCACGCCGCGGCGGGGCAGCTCGCCGCCCGGCTGGCACGGCTGGGCTCGGTCACGGTCGGCGCAGCCGGGCCGGTCACCGTCGGGGGCGACGTCCCCGCGGGCTGGCGCGAGGCCGTGCGCACCCTGGACGCCATGGTCGCCCTCGGCCTGCAGGGGCGCGGTGCCGGCTCCGCCCACCTGGGGTTCGCGGGTCTCGTGGTCGGGTCGACCCCCGACATCGACGGCTACGTCCGCACGCAGCTCGGCCCGCTGCTGGACTACGACGCCCGTCGCGGCTCCGAGCTCGTCAAGACGCTGCAGGCGTACTTCGACGCCGGCGGCAGCCCCCGGCACGCGGCCACGACGCTGCACGTCCACGTCAACACGGTGAGCCAGCGCCTCGAGCGCATCACCGCGCTGCTGGGCGCCTCGTGGCAACAGCCCGACGCCGCCCTCGAGCTGCAGCTCGCGCTGCGGCTCCGCCGGCTCAGCGCAGGCGTTCGGCGAGCGAGGTAGCGACGGCGTCGGCCGTCAGGCCGAGCTCCTCGAGGAGCTCACCGCGCGAGGCGTGGTGCAGGAACTGCTTCGGTATGCCGTGCACGTGCACCGGCACCTCGAGGCCCGCCTCGCGCAGGGCGAGGGTGACGGCCGCCCCGATGCCGCCGCTGACGAGGTTGTCCTCGACGACGGCGACGGCCCCGGCCGTCCGCGCCAGGTCGACGAGGTCGTCGCTCACGGGGAGCACCCACCGCGGGTCGACCGCCGTGACGGTGTGGCCCTGCGCCTCCAGCTTGGCTGCCACGTCGACCGCCATCGAGGCGAAGACCCCGACACCGACCACGAGCAGCTCGCAGGAGTCGGAGGCCGTCTCGTGCAGGACGTCGACGCTCCCCTGGCGGCGCAGCGCGGGCACGCCCGCACCGACGTCGCCCTTGGGGAAGCGCAGGACGGTCGGGGCGTCGGAGACCTCGAGCGCCTCGCGCAGCTGCTGGCGCACCTGCTGGCCGTCGCGGGGGGCGGCCAGGCGCAGGCCGGGGACGATCGAGGCGAGGGTCATGTCCCACATGCCGTTGTGCGAGGCGCCGTCCGAGCCCGTCACGCCGGCCCGGTCGAGCACGAACGTGATGCCGGCGTGGTGCAGGGCCGCGTCCATGAGCAGCTGGTCGAACGCCCGGTTGAGGAACGTCGCGTAGACGGCCACGACCGGGTGCATCCCGCCGAAGGCCAGGCCGCTGGCCATCGTGACGGCGTGCTGCTCGGCGATGCCGACGTCGAACACCCGGTCGGGGTAGGCGGCGGCGAAGCCGTCGAGACCGACGGGGATGAGCATGGCGGCGGTCAGTGCCACGACGTCGTCGCGCTCCCTGCCGACCTGCACCATCTCGTCGTTGAACTCGTCGGTCCAGATCCGCCCGCTCACCTCGAACGGCAGGCCGGTCTCGGGGTTGATCTTGCCGATGCCGTGCATCCGGTCGGCCTCGTCGTTGAGCGCGGGAGCGTAGCCGCGGCCCTTCTGGGTGATGACGTGGACCAGCACCGGGGCGCCGAACGCCCTGGCCCGGCGCAGCGCCTGCTCGACCGCCTGCTCGTCGTGGCCGTCGACCGGGCCGAGGTACTTCAGGCCGAGGTCCTCGAACATCCCCTGCGGGGCGACGATGTCCTTGATGCCCTTCTTCATCCCGTGCAGCGTCTCGTACATCGCACCGCCGACGACCGGCGTCCGCGACAGGGTGCTCTTGCCCCAGTCGAGGAAACGCTCGTAGCCACGCGTGGTGCGCAGGGTCGCGAGGTGCTCGGCGAGGCCGCCGATGGTGGGGGCGTACGACCGCTCGTTGTCGTTGACCACGATGGTGAGCGGCAGGTCCTTGTCGGCGGCGATGTTGTTGATGGCCTCCCAGGCCATGCCGCCGGTGAGGGCGCCGTCACCGATGACGGCGACGGTGTGCCGACCGTGCTCACGGCGCAGGCGGCGCGCCTTGGCGATGCCGTCGGCCCAGGACAGGGCGGTGCTCGCGTGGCTGTTCTCGACGACGTCGTGCTCGGACTCCGCGCGGCTGGGGTAGCCGGACAGGCCGCCGCTCTTCTTCAGCCGGCTGAAGTCGTGCCGGCCGGTGAGCAGCTTGTGGACGTACGACTGGTGCCCGGTGTCGAAGACGATGGCGTCCCGGGGGCTGTCGAACACGCGGTGGAGCGCGATCGTCAGCTCGACGACGCCGAGGTTGGGGCCGAGGTGGCCTCCGGTCTTGGAGACCTCGCTCACCAGGAAGGTGCGGATCTCCTCGGCCAGCGCCGGGAGCTGGTCAGGCGTCAGCGCCTTGAGGTCTGCCGGGCCCGCGATCGTCTCGAGCAGTTCCACAGGGTGGGTCCTTTCGCCGTGCTGCGTCCGTGGTGGACTCGTGCTTGCGTCCTGGGGGGAACGCCCGAGTCTATTCCGTGACCACCACGGACACCGAGTCGGGCAGCCCCTCGACCCGCGTGCTGCCGTCGCGGGCCACGGCCACCGAGAAGGTCACGTCGCCCCAGCGCAGCCCGTCGACCCGCAGCGCCCCGAACGGGCCCGGGCGGACCGGGGCCAGGCGCAGCTCGCCGGCCGGCACGTCGGCGTCCAGCCCCAGGGCGACGGTGAGCAGGGCGGCGGCGGAGGCGGCCGACCACGCCTGCGGGCGGCAGGACGCCGGGTAGGGGGTCGGCCGGTCGAGCAGGACCTCTCCCGAGTACAGCTCGGGCCAGCGGAGGTCGAACGCCTCACCGGACGCGACGAGCGCTCGTGCGAGGGTGCCCGCCAGGTCGCCGAAGCCCTCACGGCTCAGCCCCAGCGCGCAGATGGCGGTGTCGTGCGTCCAGATCGACCCCGTGTGGTACCCGATCGGGTTGAACCCGCCGGTGTCGGTCGACATGCTCCGCACGCCGAACCGGTCGAGCAGCGCGGGCCCGGTGAGGGTGTCGGCGACGCTGCGGGCCTCCTCGGGGGTGAGGGCGCCGGTCGCCAGCACATGGCCCATGTTCGAGCCCAGCCCGTCGACCGGTGCGCCGGTCGCGTCGAGGGCCATGGCGAGGTAGCGGTGGCCACCACGCTCGACCCAGAACCGCTCCCGCAGCCGGTCGGCGAGCGCAACCCCCTCGGTTCGCCAGTGGTCGGCCCCCTCCGCCCCCAGTGCGTCGAGCAGGTCGGCCGCGGCCGCGAGGGCCTGCACGGCATACGCCTGCGCCTCGACGAGCGCGATGGGAGCCGGCGCGATGCTGCCCTCGAGGCGGCGCATCGAGTCGGCCGAGTCCTTCCAGCCTTGGTTGGCGAGGCCGTGGCCGGTGGGGTCGACGTAGGTGAGCAGGCCCGCGTCGCCCGGCTGTCCGTCGGTCGTCAGCCACGTGAGCGCCGCCTCGAGGTGAGGGAGCAGGGCTCGCGCCTCGCGCTCGGGCAGGCCCCAGCGCCACGCCTCGACGAGCAGCACCACCCAGAGCGCGGTCGCGTCGACCGTGCCGTAGTAGAGCGGGGGCAGCCTCAGCCCTCCCGCGCGGCCGCCGTCGTAGGCCGTGCGGCGCACCTCGTGCGGGATCTTGCCCGGCTGCTCGGCCGTGGCCGGGTCGTCCTTCGCGCCCTGGCGCCGGGCGAGCGACCACAGCGTGCCTGCGGCGAGCTCGGTGCCGAAGGGGAGCAGCATCCGGGCGGTCCACAGCGAGTCGCGGCCGAACAGCGTGAGGTACCACGGCGAGCCGGCCGCGGCGAAGACGTGCTCGCGCTGCTCCGGGTCGCGCTGGAGCAGGTGGCGCAGGTCGTCGAGCGACTGGCGCACCAGCGGCGCGAGCCGGGGGTCGTCGGACTGCACCCTGATGCCCGCCCACGACACGGCCTCGGCGCCGGGGTCGGAGTCGAAGAGGGACCGGGTCGTCCGCTCGACGTGCACGGTGAGGACCACTTCGGCCTCGCCGCCGGGCTCGAGGACCAGCTCGTGCTCGAGGACGGCGTGGTCGGCGCCGGCGCCGAGGCGCTGGGCGGCGGGCTCGGCCGTGACGGCCACGGCATGGCGGGACGTCTGCCACGTGGCGCGGCCGTCCTGCGCCGAGGGGACCAGCTGCGCGCCGTCCGTCGGCCCGGACTTGACCTCGGCGACCTGCGCGCCGTCAGCCGCGAGGGTCGTGCGCACCACCGCGCGCACCGCCTGCGACGCGCGCGACGTCACGACGACCCGCTCGCACAGGCCCGTGCCGCTGACCGTGCGCAGGCGGCGCACCTCGACGGTGGAGTCGGCGCCAGGGTCACCGAGCCCGCGGGCCGCGCCGAGGAACACGGCGGTCGCGCCCCGGGCCTCCGCCGCCACCGGGCTGGGCTCCTCGCCGGCGACCTCCAGCTCCAGCCGGGAGAGCACTCGCTCGTCGTCGACCCAGAGCCCCTGCACCCCTCCGAGGGCGATGTCGCCACCGGCGCCCGACAGCACGGTGGCGTTGCCGTCGACGGCGATGACGAGGTCGTGCAGCCACGGCTGGCGGCTTCGAGTGGCCATGCGGGCGGCTCCTTGGGCTCGGGGTGCGGTGCAGCGCCTGGGCGCCGGCGGGCGCGGACGGGCGATCCCACCCTTTCAGGTGACAGGCGTTCCTCGACAGCCTGGCCGCGTATGCGTTGTCCCGCCTCAGGTTCCGGCGCCCCAGCGGACGGTCACGTGCTGGTTCGAACCGCGGGACCCGACGTGATTGCGCCAGACGAGTGCAGCGCGAGACCTATCGTGGGGCGCATGACGACCTTCCGCACAGTGCTCCAGGCGACGGGTGGCAACAACGTGGGCATCGTCGTTCCCGAGGCGACGGTGCTCTCCTTCAACCGTAGAAAGCGAGTACCCGTCGTCGTGACGATCGACGGTGGATACACGTACAGGACGACCGTCGGGGGTGATGGGGGGCCGCTACCTCATCTCGTTCAACGCCGAGACCCGTAGGCAGACGGGGCGCGCCGCGGGCGACGAGGTCGAGGTGGAGCTGGTGGCCGACCCGGACCGCTGAGGCCGACCGAGCCTTGGTCGCGCCTGCGTGGGTTGCCGGCCAGGTAGCCGGATCACATGGGAGAGACGTCGAAGTCCTGGATGGGTGCCTGTCGGGTCGTGCCGTCCTTCAGCGTGATCCGCACCGTGGGGTTGGGGGGCCCGAACGAGGGGATCAACGACTTCCGACCGGGCCACCACGCGGCGAAGTAGCCGTCCTCCAGGGTCGACTGGACGTCGCCGAAGTCGGTGACGATCGACACGGAGACCACGTCGGCCCCCGCCTTGCCGGTGACCTCGAACGCGACGTCCCCGTTGTCGTCGGTCATCGAGCGGACGCTGTTCGTCATCAGGCCGGCCGACGGTGGCTCCTCTGCCAAGGGGCCCTCGAAGCCCTGCACCATGGTGAGCGGGCTCGTGTCGGGGTCCTGCGCCAGGCACGTGGCCTCGTACCCGTCACTCCCCTGTAGCACCGTGTACGCGTACCTGCCGCGGAGCTCGACGAGCCTGACGCGGTATCCGTGCCCACTGAGGTGTGACATGCAGTCCCAGCCCAACCGGGCTTGCTGCTCGGGGCTGGCCACTCGTGCGGTCGGCGTCCACGAGGCGTATGCCGTGCCGCCCCTCGCGAAGTCGACGAGGACGGCACCCCCGACCAGCACCGTTCCCGCCGCAACGGCGTACTTGAGCGCCCGGCGCGGGGACACACGGGCCGGCGGTGCAGCCAGCTGCGTCTCGTCCATGATCCGGCCCAGGACCTGACGCGCGTGCGGTGTACTCCCCAGATCGTCGGGGACACCGTGCGCCGCGTCGAGCTCCTTCAGCTTCGCCTCAACACTCATGGATCGGTCCCCTCTCGACGAGAGCCAGTGGTTCGTGGCGCGGACGGGGGGTGGCGGTCCCCGCGAACAGGGCCAGTGCCCTGCGAGCCCTGCTGAGCCGGATGCGGTACGCCACGGGCGAGATGCCGAGGACTGCAGCCGCCTGAGCGCCGGTGAGGCCCTCCCAGACGGTCAGGCTCAAGGCCTCCTGGTGCAGACCACTCAGGCGCGCCCAAGCCCTGGCAAGGTCCACGCTGCCGACGACCGCGTCCTCGTGCCCGACCTCGGTCGCATCCAGGTCCGTCGGGTCGCACACCCGGACACGCAGGGCGAGGTCCCGGCGGTTGCTCGCCATCAGGAGGTTGCGGGCGATGCCGAACAGCCAGGCCCGCGCGTCACCCAGCCCACGCGGCAGGTCGGCCGACCGTCGCCACGCGACGGCGAAGGCCTCCGCCGCGACGTCTTCTGCCCGCTGCGGGTCGGTCCGCCGCGCGGCGAACCTCACCAGATCGGCGTAGGTGGCCTCGAACACCTCGACGAACCACTCCCCTGTGTCCCTCACACGCTGATCATGTCGTCCGGGTCGCAAGTGTTTCGACCGAATCCAACGCAGTACGCCGGCGATCGGCGTCGCGGACCACGGGAAGGCACGCGTCGACTGCGCGAACGCACGCGCTCAGAGACGCGGCACGTAGCGCTTGCCCTGCAAGGCGTCGTAGACCAGGCCGGCACTGCGTCGGGCGGCGAGCAGCCGGACGCCCTCGGCCTCGAGGTCGGCGAGCACCTGCGCCAGGCCCTCGTCGGTGAGGTGCTCGCCGAGCTCGACGCGGACCTCGCGGTAGGCCTGGCGCATCGCGACGAGTTGGGCCTCGATGTGCCGGGTGGCCAGCCACGCGAGCGCGACCGGCTGGCGACGCCACGAGGCGTAGAGCCGGTAGTCCGCCGGGCAGAAGTCGAGCAGCCACGACACCGCCGGGACCTGCCAGCCGTCGGCCTCCGGGGGTGGGACGAGCGGCGGCCAGCCCGGCGGCACGGCTGCCGTCCTGGGCTGTCTATCGAACACATGTTCGAGTGTAGGACAGGTTCCGACCGGCCGCGGAACGACGAGCAGAACAGGCCAGGAACTGGCCGGAGGCGCTCCTACGCTGGATCCATGGACACCACCTCGCCCCCGTCCCAGTACCCAGCCTCCCCCGCCTCGCGCGAGCGCGAGGACATCGTCGAGACGCTGCGCCGTCACCGCGGCTTCCTGCTGTTCACCGTCCGCGGCATCACCGACGAGCAGGCCCGCACCAGGACCACGGTGAGCGAGCTGACCCTCGGCGGCCTCATCAAGCACGTCGCCGAGACCGAGGCGAACTGGGCGACCTTCATGACCGAGGGCGCCCGCACCGCACCTGACGTCGACTGGGCGTCGATCGACTGGCAGAACCCGCCGCCGGAGGTGGCCGCCTTCCGCGACTCCCACCGCCTCACCGAGGACGAGACGCTGGCCGGGCAGCTCGCCCGCTACGAGGAGGTCGCCGCCCACACCGACGAGCTCGTCCGCACCCTCGACCTCGACACCGCGTACGAGCTACCGAAGGCCCCGTGGTTCGAGCCGGGCGCGACGTGGACGGTCCGGCGGGCGGCGCTGCACGTCATCGCCGAGACGTCGCAGCACGCCGGCCACGCCGACATCATCCGCGAGGCGCTCGACGGCCAGAAGACCATGGGCTGAACCGCTCGCCGCACCGCGTCCGGCCGACCGGACAGGGCCGGGACGACCGCCGGACGCCGGCGCGGACCACGGGGTGGACGCCCGGCATACCCAATCCGCGGCAGCGGAGTTAGCGTGAGGCGGTGACGCACCCTTCCTCCGCGACCACCACCCCCACTCCCGCCCCCGCCGCCCGCACCGTGGGCGAGCTGCGCGCCTCCGGCCACCAGCACAAGCCGCTGCGCCAGGAGGTCCGCGACAACCTGCTGGCCAAGCTCGCCGCCGGCGAGGACCCGTGGCCCGGCCTGCACGGCTTCGAGACCACCGTGATCCCCCAGCTCGAGCGGGCGCTGCTCGCCGGGCACGACGTCGTCCTGCTCGGCGAGCGCGGCCAGGGCAAGACGCGCCTGCTGCGCAGCCTCGTCGGCCTGCTCGACGAGTGGACCCCCGTCATCGAGGGGTCCGAGCTCGGCGAGCACCCGTTCCACCCCGTCTCCCCGGGGTCGATCCGCCGCGCGGCCGAGCTCGGCGACGACCTGCGGGTGTCGTGGCGCCACCGCGACGAGCGGTATGCCGAGAAGCTCGCCACCCCGGACACCTCCGTCGCCGACCTCATCGGCGACGTCGACCCGATGAAGGTGGCCGAGGGCCGCTCGCTCGGCGACCCGGAGACGATCCACTTCGGCCTGATCCCCCGCAGCCACAGGGGGATCGTCGCGATCAACGAGCTGCCCGATCTCGCCGAGCGCATCCAGGTGGCGATGCTCAACGTCATGGAGGAGCGCGACATCCAGATCCGCGGGTACGTCCTGCGGCTGCCGCTGGACGTGCTCGTCGTGGCGAGCGCGAACCCCGAGGACTACACCAACCGCGGCCGGATCATCACGCCGCTGCAGGACCGGTTCGGGGCCGAGATCCGCACGCACTACCCGCGCGAGCTCGAGGACGAGATGGCGGTGATCCGGCAGGAGGCCGACCTCGTCGCCGAGCTGCCCGACCACCTCGTCGAGGTCCTCGCGCGGTTCACCCGCGGTCTGCGGGAGTCCTCGTCGGTCGACCAGCGCTCGGGCGTCTCCGCCCGGTTCGCGATCGCCGGCGCCGAGACGGTCGCCGCCGCCGCCCTGCACCGTGCCACCCGGCAGGGTGAGGACGCGGCGGTCGCCCGCGTCGTCGACCTCGACAGCGCCGTCGAGGTCCTCGGCGGCAAGATCGAGTTCGAGACCGGTGAGGAGGGGCGCGAGACCGAGGTGCTCACCCACCTGCTGCGCACCGCGGTCGCGGAGACCGCGCGACGGCACCTCGGGGGGATCGACCTCGGGCTGCTCGTCTCGGCGCTGGAGAACGGCGCCACGGTGACGACCGGCGAGCAGGTGTCGGCGCGGGACGTCCTGACCGGACTGCCGGTGCTGGGCGAGTCCGACCTCTACGACCAGCTGGCCGACCGGCTCGGGGCGACGACGGACGGGGGCCGGGCCGGTGCGGTCGAGCTGGCCCTCGAGGCCCTCTACCTCGCGCGCCGGGTCGACAAGGACAGCGCCGACGGCGAGACGGTCTACGGATGAGCGAGTCCTCCGGTATGCCGGGTGGGCGCGGTCCGCACGGAGTGGCCCGCGGGCACCGGGCTCGCTACGCCCGGTACTCGGGTGGTCCCGACCCGCTCGCCCCCCCGGTCGACCTCGCCGAGGCGCTCGACGCCATCGGCGAGGACGTCATGGCGGGCTACTCCGCCGAGCACGCGATGCGGGAGTACCTGCGCCGAGGCTCGCGCCAGCAGACCGGTCTGGACGACCTCGCGGCGCAGGTCGCGCGCAAACGCCAGGAGCTGCTCCAGCGACACTCGCTCGACGGGACACTGCAGGAGGTCAAGGAGCTGCTCGACCGCGCCGTCCTGGCCGAGCGCAAGCAGCTGGCCCGCGACCTCGACGACGACGCCCGGTTCGCGGAGATGCGGCTGGAGAACCTGCCGCCGTCGACGGCGGGGGCGGTGAGCGAGCTCGCCGACTACCAGTGGCGCAGCCCGTCCGCGCGCGAGGACTACGAGCGGATCAAGGACCTGCTGGGGCGGGAGGCGCTCGACCAGCGGTTCGCCGGCCTGAAGCAGGCGCTGGAGAACGCCACCGACGAGGACCGCGAGGACGTGCGGCGGATGCTATCCGACCTCAACGACCTGCTGGCGGCCCACCGACGGGGCGAGGACACCACCGAGCAGTTCCGCGAGTTCATGGAGCAGCACGGCGACTACTTCCCGGACAACCCGCAGTCGGTCGAGGAGCTCGTCGACAGCCTGGCCCAGCGGGCGGCCGCGGCGCAGCGGATGCTCAACTCGATGACACCGGAGCAGCGCGCCGAGCTGATGGAGCTGTCGGCCCAGGCGTTCGGCAGCCCCGACCTCATGGGCGCGCTCGCCGACCTCGACGCGAACCTCCAGGCGCTGCGTCCCGGTGAGGACTGGTCGGGGTCGGAGCAGTTCGAGGGCTCACAGGGGCTCGGGCTGGGCGACGGCACCGGCGCGCTGCAGGACCTCGCGGCGCTCGACCAGCTGAGCGAGCAGCTCTCGCAGTCCTACCCTGGTGCCCGGATGGACGACATCGACGTCGACGCGCTCGCCCGGCTCGTCGGGGACGAAGCGGCCGTCGACGCCCGGACGCTGTCACGGCTGGAGAAGGCGCTGCGCGACTCGGGTTACCTCAACCGCACCTCCGACGGACAGCTCCGCCTGTCCCCCAAGGCCATGCGCCAGCTGGGCCGGGCGCTGCTGCGCGATGTGGCGAGGCGTCTCTCGGGGCGGCAGGGCCAGCGCGACGTCCGGCAGTCGGGCGCCGCGGCCGAGCCCAGCGGCGCCACCCGCGAGTGGCAGTTCGGCGACACCCAGCCGTGGGACGTCACGCGGACGGTGACCAACGCCGTCCTGCGCACGGCGTCGTCGGGCTCCGGCCTCGCTGGACCAGCACGGGACGCTGCGGGCAGCACGCGGCGAGCACCCGGCATACGGCTCGACCTCCGCGACGTGGAGGTCGCCGAGACGGAGGCTCGGACCCAGGCTGCGGTGGCGCTCCTGGTGGACACGTCGTTCTCGATGGCGATGGACGGGCGGTGGGTGCCGATGAAGCGCACGGCGCTCGCGCTGCACCACCTCGTCCGGACGCGGTTCCGCGGCGACCACCTGCAGCTCATCGGGTTCGGCCGGCACGCGCAGGTGATGGAGATCGAGGAGCTCACCACGCTCGACGCCGAGTGGGCCAAGGGCACCAACCTGCACCACGCACTCCTGTTGGCGCAGAGGCACTTCCGCAAGCACCCGAGCGCGCAGCCGGTGCTGCTCGTCGTCACCGACGGCGAGCCGACCGCCCACCTCGAGCCCGACGGCGACGTCTACTTCGACTACCCGCCGCACCCCCTGACCATCGCCTACAGCGTGCGCGAGCTCGACAACGTGGCGCGGCTGGGGGCGCAGGCGACGTTCTTCCGGCTCGGCGAGGACCCGGGGCTGGCGCGGTTCGTCGAGCAGATGGCGCGGCGGGTCGAGGGACACGTCGTGGCACCCGAGCTCGACGACCTGGGGGCGGCCGTGGTCGGCAGCTACCTCGGGTCGCGCGCGGGCGGCCGGGGCGGGTCCTACCGGGACCAGTTCGGCGACTGGTTCGGCGGTGGCCGGGGCTTCTGGGTCGACGACTGAGTCGGGGTGGGGTCCGGGAGGCCGCGCGAGGAGGGAGTCGGGCTCAGAAGTCCAGGACCAGCGGCTGGCGCTCGACGTAGGCATGGGCCGCCAACGGCAGGAACACCGACAACCCGAACCGGCCGCAGGTGGCCACGTCCGCGCCCCGGTCCGGCGGCCCGGCCGCGCGGATCGCCAGTCGCTCGTCCTTGTCGGCGAGACCGATCGCCTCGGCGAGGTCCTTGAGCTCGAGCAGCAGCCGGCTCAGGGGCGCCATCGTCGTCAGTGGCCCGTCGGGGCGTGACGCCCGGAACACGCGGCCGCCGGTCTCGACCGGCAGCCACCACTGGGTCGCACCGAGCAGGCTGGGGAACCGCTTCGGCGCCGCGCTGGCGGCGCGGTAGGCCTCCGCCTCACCGAAGTCCCGCGGCTCGTCGCCGCGGGCGCGGCGCAGGAGGCCGCGCGCGGGTGAGGGCTCGAGGTCCGGTCGTTCGAGGTATGCCGCGAGCAGCACCAGCCCGCCGTACCCGTCCCAGTCCGGCTTGTCCGTCCAGTACGGCAGGTCGCAGCGGTCGGCCCACGGCGTGTCGCTCCCGAGCGCTTCGAGGAGCTCGCGCTGCCAGGCGGCAGCCATCGCGTCGGCAGACCCTCGGTCGGGAGCCGGCTCGTCGTCCGGCCGCAGGACCTGCACGGGTCGCCCCGTCGCCGCGCCGACCTGCTGCACGGTCGTCATCCAGTCGCGTGCCAGGTACCGGGCCAGCGGCCCCACGTAGACGTCCATCCCCATGGCGGGAGGGTGGCACGCGGCCGGGCGTGTGGAGTGGGTGACGGCCCGAAGCCGACCGTTCGGTGGAGGATGCCAGGGCGTGGCGCCCACACCGGGATGCGGCCCAGGACCCGCGCCCAGGACCCGCGCCGAGGGTCTCGGTGAGGAGGCGGAGCCGTTGCCGCGCAGACGATTCCGTCTGTACACGGTCCGTCCGCTGCTGACTGCGTTGTCAGTGGTCGCCCCTAGGGTCGTGTCATGTCGATCGCACCCGAGGACTTCACCTGGCGAGGGCCTGCGGGCCCGCGGCCGGTGCTGGCCGCCACCGCGGCGGCCCTCGAGGCGATGACCTCGTCCTCCCCCGAGCGGCTCTGGGCCCTCGGCGAGGGCGAGATCACGGCGGCGCTGCAGCTGCTCGGCCGCCTCTCCGCCTGCGTCGACGCCCACCTCGTCTCGGTGCTGGCCGAGGCCAAGCGGCGCAGCCTGGACAAGGGCGACGGCTGGGGGCCGGTGGACTGGGCTCGGGCCACGGCCCCGGAGCTGCCCCAGCGCACCGTGCTCGCCGCGGACGCAGTGGCCGACGCGGCCGACGAGCCGCGCCTGGCCGAGGTCGTCGACGCCGCCACCAAAGCCGCCTCCGGCGCCACGACCTCGAGCCTGCCCGTCGCGAAGGCAGCCCAGCTGGTCCGGTTCCACCGTTCCGTCCGCGGCCTGGCAGACCCGTACCAGCTCGAGGCCGTCATGGACGACCTGCTCGACTCCGCTCGCGGACACGGCGGGCTGTCGGAGAGCGACCTGGCGGTGGCCCTCCGCCACACTGGCGACCTGCTGCGCCCCGACCGCCTCGTCGAGCGCGACGCCGACGTGCGTCGGGCCCACCGCTCATTGGTGAAGTGCCCGGGGCCGATGGGTCTGTCCCGCTACACGCTGCTGCTCGACGACGAGGGTGCCGCCGTCGTCGACGCCGCCGTCGACGTGCTCGCCAAGCCCTCGCGCGACGAGGAGACCGGCGAGCTCGACCTGCGCACGCCGGCCGCCCGCCGGGCCGACGCCCTGCTCGACCTCGTGCGCCGCGCCGTCGAGGCGCCCGACGGGGTCCCCCGGCAGGCGAAGACCAGCCTCGTGGTGACCATCGGTCTGGACGCGCTGACCCGACGGTGCCGGGGTGCCGGCCTGACGTTCGGCGACCAGGTGCTGACCACCGACACCGTGCGGCGCCTGGCCTGCGACGCCGAGGTGGTGCCGGTCGTCCTCGGTTCACGCGGCGAGGTGCTCGACCAGGGCCAGGCGAAGAGGCTGTTCAAGCGGGGCCAGATCCGGCACCTGTGGCTGCGAGACCGTCGGTGCACCTTCCCGGGGTGCTCGAAGCCCGCACGCTGGACCGACGCGCACCACCTCGTCCACTGGGCCGACGGCGGCGCGACCGACGTCGGCAACGCAGCCCTCCTGTGCCGCGCGCACCACACCGTGGTCCACCGAGAGCGGTACGCCGGCGCCGTGGTCGAGGGTGAGCACGGTCCACGGGTCCAGTGGGAGCTGGTCCCCGGGTCTTACGACGACCAGGTGGAGGCCCTGCGTCGCAGCCGCCTCAGGGCCGTGGCGCCGGAGTCGCCCGACCCCGACGACCGGGACGACCTGCACGACCCGGCCGACCCGCACGACCCGGACGACCCCTCGCCACCCCCACGACCATGACGCCGCTCCAGACCCCGCCCACCCGGACGGGGCCACAGCCGTGCCACCGGGTCCCGACGGTCGCCGCCCCCACGGGAGCACGGTCCTGCGATCGTGCCGTCGCGTTCCCCACCCGCTGCGGACGCCCGCTCCCGACGCCCGCTCCTGACGCCCCGCAGACCGACGCCCCGCAGACCGACGAGAGGGGTGTGCCGCGTGGTGACCACGCGGCACACCCCTCCCTCGGAAGGTTGCGCCAGCGGCGAGCTCAGCTGTTGACCAGGGACCGCAGGACGTACTGCAGGATGCCGCCGTTGCGGTAGTAGTCGGCCTCGCCCGGGGTGTCGATCCGCACGACCGCGTCGAACTCCACCGGCGCCCCGCCGTCCTTCTCGGCCCGGACCTTGACCGTCTTCGGCGTCCGGCCCTCGTTGAGCTCGGTGATGCCGGTGATGGAGAACGTCTCCGTGCCGTCCAGGCCCAGCGACTCCGCCGACTCCCCCTGCGGGAACTGCAGCGGGATGACGCCCATGCCGATCAGGTTCGAGCGGTGGATGCGCTCGTAGCTCTCCGCGATGACCGCGTTGACGCCCAGCAGCCGGGTGCCCTTGGCGGCCCAGTCGCGCGACGACCCGGAGCCGTACTCCTTGCCCGCGAGGATGACCAGCGGGACGCCGGCCTCCTGGTAGGCGACGGAGGCGTCAAAGATCGTCGTCTGCTCGCCACCGGCGAGGAAGTTGCGCGTGAAGCCGCCCTCGACGCCGTCGAGCAGCAGGTTCTTGAGCCGGATGTTGGCGAACGTGCCGCGGATCATGACCTCGTGGTTGCCGCGCCGCGAGCCGTAGGAGTTGAAGTCCTTGCGCTCGACACCGTGCTCCGCGAGGTACTTGCCCGCCGGGCTGTCGGCCTTGATCGAGCCGGCCGGGCTGATGTGGTCGGTCGTGACCGAGTCGCCCAGCTTGGCGAGCACGCGCGCGCCGCTGATGTCCTCCACCGGGGTGGTCTCCATCTGCATGCCGTCGAAGTACGGGGGCTTGCGGACGTAGGTGGAGTCCTCGGCCCACTCGAAGGTCTTGCCCTCGGGCGTCGGCAGCGACTGCCAGCGCTCGTCCCCGGCGAACACGTCGGCGTAGTCCTTGGTGAACATCTCCTTGTTGATCGACTCGGCGATCGTCCGCTCGACGTCCTCCGGGGTCGGCCAGATGTCCTTGAGGAACACGTCCGCGCCGTCGGTGTCCTGCCCCAGCGGCTCGGTCTCGAAGTCGAAGTCCATCGTTCCCGCGAGGGCGTAGGCGATGACCAGCGGCGGCGACGCCAGGTAGTTCATCTTCACGTCCGGGTTGATCCGGCCCTCGAAGTTCCGGTTGCCCGACAGCACCGACACGACGGCGAGGTCGTTGTCGTTGATGGCCTGGGAGATCTCGTCGGCCAGCGGGCCGGAGTTGCCGATGCAGGTCGTGCAGCCGTAGCCGACGAGGTGGAATCCGAGCTTCTCGAGGTAGGGCCACATGCCGGCCTTTTCGTAGTAGTCGGTCACCACCTTCGAGCCCGGCGCCATCGAGGTCTTGACCCACGGTGCCACCGTGAGCCCACGGTCGACCGCGTTCTTGGCCAGCATCGCGGCGGCCATCATCACCGAGGGGTTGGAGGTGTTGGTGCAGCTGGTGATCGAGGCGATCGACACGATGCCGTGGTCGATCTCGAAGGACGCGCCCTCCCCCGTCGTGACGGTCACCGGGTGCGAGGGGCGGTCGACGCCGTCGCCCTCGTATGCCGGCTGGTCGCCGCCGTTGTAGCCGTCACCCGAGCCGCCACCGGACTGCGGGTCGCTCGCCGGGAACGAGGACGCCGCGCCCGGGTCGCCCTCGTGGTGGGCGACGTAGGTCGGGAGGACCTTGCGGAACGCCGACTTGGCGTCGGTGAGCGCGATGCGGTCCTGGGGTCGCTTCGGGCCGGCGATCGACGGGACGACCGTCGACAGGTCGAGCTCGAGGTACTCGGAGTACCGGGCCTCGGGCTGGTCCGGCCCGGGCTGCAGCCACATCCCCTGCTCCTTGGCATACACCTCCACGAGGGCGACGGACTCCTCCGAGCGGCCGGTCAGGCGCAGGTACTCCAGGGTGACCTCGTCGATCGGGAAGATGGCGCAGGTGGAGCCGAACTCGGGGCTCATGTTGCCGATGGTCGCGCGGTTGGCCAGCGGGACCTGGGCGACACCCTCGCCGTAGAACTCGACGAACTTTCCGACGACCCCGTGCTTGCGCAGCATCTCGGTGATGGTGAGGACCACGTCCGTGGCCGTGGCCCCGGACGGGATCGCGCCGGACAGCTTGAAGCCGACCACGCGCGGGATGAGCATCGACACGGGCTGGCCGAGCATCGCGGCCTCGGCCTCGATGCCGCCGACGCCCCAGCCGAGCACACCGAGGCCGTTGACCATGGTGGTGTGGGAGTCGGTGCCGACGCAGGTGTCCGGGTAGGCAACGCCGTCGCGGACCATGACCGTGCGGGCCAGGTGCTCGATGTTGACCTGGTGGACGATTCCGGTGCCGGGCGGGACCACCTTGAAGTCCTCGAACGCGGTCTGGCCCCAGCGCAGGAACTGGTAGCGCTCGCCGTTGCGCTGGTACTCGATCTCGACGTTCTTCTCGAAGGCGTCCTTGCGGCCGAACACGTCGATGATCACCGAGTGGTCGATGACGAGCTCGGCCGGGCTGAGCGGGTTGATCTTCGTGGGGTCGCCGCCGAGGTCGGCGACGGCCTCGCGCATGGTGGCGAGGTCGACGACGCAGGGCACGCCGGTGAAGTCCTGCATGATCACGCGCGCGGGGGTGAACTGGATCTCGGTGTCGGGGTCGGCGTTCTCGTCCCAGCCGCCGACGGCCCGGATGTGGTCGGCGGTGATGTTGGCGCCGTCCTCGGTGCGCAGGAGGTTCTCGAGCAGCACCTTGAGGCTGTACGGGAGGGTCTCGGCGCCCTCGACCGCGGAGAGCCGGTACATCTCGTAGGAGCTGTCACCGACCTTCAGCTCACCGTGGGCGTTGAAGCTGTTCGTGCTGGCCACTGCAGGCTCCTTCGATACTGTCGACGTCGTCGTCCGATTTATCTTGATGTCAAGATATCACGTCAGGAAGCGCTCTGCTCTCGATCCTGCTCCAGGGCGCGACGCAGCGGAAGCGGAAGGTCTCGCTTGGTCCGCTCGGCGAGACCGGCCGCGACGTAGGTGATGGTGAGGACGGCGCACAGCTGCCCGTCGCCGGCCCGGTGGATCTCGTGCCGGAGCGTGAAGGACGTCGTGCCGACGCGCACCGGTCGCACGACGATCTCCGCGTGGTCCCCCGCCGACAGGCTCGCGAGCCACTCGATCTCGGCGTGCCGCACCAGCGGCATCGCGTCGTGCGCCTTGGCCTCCTCGATGCCGTAGCCGCGGGCGTCGCAGTAGGCGAGGCGGGCATCGTCGCACCAGGCGAGGTACCACGCGTTGAACACGACCCCGACCTGGTCGACCTCGTAGAAGTGCACCTCGACCCGGTGCACGAACGGGTCGGCCGCCCCTGCGGCAGCCGACCCAGCCCCGCTCGCACCAGGCTTGCCCGGGGCGCTCGTCAGGTCGGTCTGGTCGGTGGTGCTCACGGGCCGGTCCTCTCGAAGAGCACGATGCACTCCAGGTGGTGGGTCATGGGGAAGGCGTCGAAGGCACGCAGGCTCTGCAGCGCGTAGCCGTGCTCGGCGAGGTATGCCGTGTCGCGCGCGAGCGCCGCGGGGTCGCAGGCGACGTAGGCGACGCCCCTCGCCCGGAGGGCCGCGACCTGCGCCACGACGTCGCGGCCTGCCCCGGTGCGAGGTGGGTCGAGGACGACGAGGTCGGCCGTCGGCGGCAGCATCGGGTGGCGGCGCAGCTTGCGGCCCCGGGTGGCGCGGCGGTTGCCGCCCGCGCCCTTGCGACTGGGTCGCGGCACGCCGAAGACGTCGTCCACCCGACCGCGGACGACCAGGGTGGACGGGAGCCCCGCCAGGTTGCGCTCGGCCTCGTCCGTGGCCCGCGGGTCGGACTCCACCGCGACGACCCGGCCGGTCGGGCCCACCTGTTCGGCCAGCGCGCGGGCAAAGAGGCCGACGCCGGCATACAGGTCGAGGGCGGTCTCCCCCGGCTGTGGCGCCAGCAGGCGGAGCACCGTGTCGACGAAGGTGGGGGCGGCGGCGGGGTGCACCTGCCAGAACCCGCGCGCGGAGACCTCGAACTCGCCGGAGAAGTGCTCGCCGCGGACTGCCTCCGTGACCACGGGCACGGCGTCCGCGCCGGGCACGGGGACCACGACGGCCTCGCCCTCCGACGGCGCCACGACGTCGACCGAGGTCTCCCCCGGCCAGTCGCGCTGGAGGACCCCCGTCGCGAGCACGCGCGGATCGGCGATGAGGCAGGTGTCGACGGGGACGACGTCGTGCGACCGGTGCTTGCGCAGGCCGGCCCGCCCCGACTCGTCGACGGCGAACTCGACCCGCGTCCGCCAACCGAGGCCGTCCGGCGCACCGGGCAGCTCCTCGACCACGACCTCGACGTCAAGACCGGCCAGGCGGGAAAGCTGCTCGCGGACGACGGCCGTCTTCAGCTCGCGCTGGTACGCCGGGTCCACGTGCTGGAAGTCGCACCCGCCGCACAGTCCCGGCCCGGCATACGGGCACGGTGGCTGGACCCGGTGCGGGCTCGCGGTGGTCACGGCCACGGCGTCGGCCCGCACGAACCGCTGCCCCTCCCGCGCCTCGGTCACGCGGGCGACCACCCGCTCCCCCGGCAGCGCGTGTCGCACGAACACGACGCGGCCCTCGTGCCGGGCGACGCAGAAGCCGCCGTGGGCGACCGGCCCGACCTCCACCTCGACCTCGTCCCCGACGGACAGGTCGCCGGGGTTGGCGCGCACCGTCGGCTCGCTGCCGCCGCTCACTGGCCGAGCCGGACCGAGCCCGCCGTGGGGCCGTCGAGCCGCTCCTCGACGCCCTCGGAGGACCGGAGCTGCCACGGGACGCTCGCGACCATGACCCCAGGGGTGAACAGCAGCCGGCCCTTGAGCCGCAACGCGCTCTGGTTGTGCAGGACCTGCTCGTACCAGCGGCCCAGGACGTACTCGGGGATGTAGACGACCACGACGTCACGCGGGTGGCCCGAGCGCAGGGACTTGACGTACTCCACGACCGGCCGGGTGATCTCGCGGTAGGGCGAGTCGAGGGCCTTGAGCGGCACGGGGATCCGGCGCCGGTCCCACTCCTCCTGCAGGGCCTTGGTCTCGTCCGGCTCGACGTTGACGGTGATGGCCTCGAGCCGGTTGGGACGGGTGGCGCGGGCATACGCGAGCGCCCGCAGCGTCGGCTTGTGGATCTTGGAGACCAGGACGATCGCGTGCACCCGGCTCGGCAGGAGCTGGGCCTCGCTGTCGTCCTCCATCACCCGCAGCTCCTCGCGGACCCGCTCGTAGTGCTTGTGGATGCGCAGCATGATGAAGAACAGCACCACCATGGCCGCGATGGCGTAGCCCGCGCCGTGGACGAACTTGGTGAGCAGCACGACGACGAGGACGAGGCCCGACATCGTCGCCCCGATCGCGTTGATGACCCGGCTGCGCATCATGCGGGCGCGGGCGCGGGGGTCGCGCTCGAGTCGCAGGTGCCGGTTCCAGTGCCGGATCATGCCGGTCTGGCTCAGCGTGAACGAGACGAAGACGCCGACGATGTACAGCTGGATCAGCTTGGTGACCTCGGCGTTGTACAGGACGATGAGGAACGCGGCGGCGCCGGCGAGGATGAGGATTCCGTTGGAGAAGGCGAGCCGGTCGCCGCGGGTGTGCAGCTGGCGCGGCAGGTACCCGTCCTTGGCCAGGATCGAGCCCAGCACCGGGAAGCCGTTGAAGGCGGTGTTGGCCGCGAGGACGAGGATGAGCCCGGCCACGATCGACACGATGACCACGCCGGGGCGGAAGCCGGAGAACACGGCCTTGGAGACCTGGCCCATGATCGTGTCCTGGACGTAGCCGTTGCCGACGGGCCTGCCGTTGTCGAGCAGCTGGGTCGCCGGGTTCTCGGCGTACTTGATGCCCGTCCACTTGGCGAGCACGAGCATCGACATCAGCATGGTGATGGCGACCAGGCCCATCATGAGCAGGGTCGTCGCGGCGTTGCGGGACTTGGGCTTCTTGAACGCCGGCACGCCGTTCGAGATCGCCTCGACCCCGGTCAGCGCCGCACATCCCGACGAGAAGGCGCGCAGCAGCAGGAACATCAGCGCGAAGCCGCCGAGCGTCTCGAACCCGCTCTCCGGCGCCAGGGTGAGCCGGGCGCTCTCGGCCTGCGGCAGGGTCCCGCTCACCTCGCGGACGAGCCCCACGACACCCATGCCGATGACGCTGAACATGAACGCGTAGACGGGGATGGCGAAGGTCCTCCCCGACTCGCGCACGCCACGCAGGTTCATGGCGGTGAGGACCACGACCAGGCCCACGGCCACGATCACCTCGTGCCCGCGGATGAACGGCAGGGCGGCCGCGGCGTTCTGCACGCCCGAGGAGATCGACACCGCGACGGTGAGGACGTAGTCGACGAGCAGGGCCGAGGCGACGGTGAGCCCCGCCTTCGGCCCCAGGTTGGTGTTGGCCACCTCGTAGTCGCCGCCGCCGGAGGGGTAGGCGTGGACGTTCTGCCGGTAGGACGCGACCACCACGAGCATGACGGCCACGACGCACAGGCCGATCTGCCAGGAGTGCGTCAGGGCCAGGGCCCCGCCGGCGAGGCCCAGGGTCAGGAAGATCTCGTCCGGGGCGTAGGCGACGGACGAGAGCGCGTCGCTGGCAAAGATCGGCAGCGCGAGCTTCTTGGGGAGCAGCGTCTCGCCGAGCCTGTCGCTGCGCATCGCGCGCCCGACGAGCACCCGCTTGAGGACGCGTCCAGAGGTTGGCACGGCGAACACTCTATGGGGCCCCAGCGGGCGGTGCGCGCCGCCCTGCACCGCTGGTCACGGGCCGGACCGGCCCCTGCGCGCCGCCCTGCACCCGGGCTCGGCCGGCGGTGTAGCGTCGGCGACGTGCATTTCGTGATCATGGGCTGTGGGCGGGTGGGGTCCTCCCTCGCGCACAGCCTCGAGGCCCAGGGCCACGACGTTGCCGTCATCGACCAGGAGGAGTCGGCCTTCCGCCGGCTCGGGTCCTCGTTCGAGGGGCGTCGGGTCACCGGTGTGGGCTTCGACCGCGACACGCTCAAGGAGGCCGGCATCGACGACGCGTACGCGTTCGCGGCCGTCTCCAGCGGTGACAACTCCAACATCCTGGCCGCCCGGGTCGCGCGCGAGACGTTCGGCGTCGAGCACGTCGTCGCCCGCATCTACGACCCCGGCCGCGCCGAGGTCTACCAGCGGCTCGGCATCCCCACCGTGGCGACGGTCAAGTGGACGTCCGACCAGATGATCCGCCGCCTGCTCCCCCAGGGCCACGTGCCCGAGCTGGTCGATCCCTCCGGGAAGGTCGTCATCGCCGAGGTCACCGTGAACCCGGCCTGGGTGGGCCACCGCATCAGTGCGCTCGAGGCGGCCACGGGCGCCCGCACGGCATACCTGACGCGACTGGGCTCGGGCATCCTCGTCGAGGCCGACACGGTGTTCCAGGAGGGCGACCTCCTCCACGTCGCCACCCTCGTCAGCGAGCTGCCCTCGGTGGAGCGCACGCTCGACGCGCCCCCGGCGCCCGGCGAGCACTGACCGCACCGGCCCCGAGGCACTCCGCACCGCGCCCCCGAGAACCACCCGACCCAGGAGAAGATCGATGCGTGTCGTCATCGCCGGCGCCGGCAGCGTGGGCCGCTCCATCGCCCGGGAGCTGCTGCACAACGGCCACCAGGTGCTCCTCATGGACAAGGAGCGCAAGGAGATCCAGAGCCGGATCCCCGAGGCCAGCTGGCTGCTCGCCGACGCCTGCGAGATCACGGCGCTGCACGAGGCCGGCCTGGCCGACTGCGACGTCGTCGTCGCGGCCACCGGCGACGACAAGGTCAACCTCGTCGTCTCGCTGCTCGCCAAGACCGAGTTCGGCGTGCCACGCACCGTGGCCCGGGTGAACAACCCGAAGAACGAGTGGATGTTCGACGAGGCCTGGGGCGTCGACGTCGCCGTCTCCACGCCGCGCCTCATGACGGCCCTCGTCGAGGAGGCCGTGAGCGTCGGTGACCTCGTCCGGATCTTCCAGTTCCAGCAGGGCCAGGCCACCATGGTCGAGCTCACGCTGCCGGCGGACAGCCCGTATGCCGGCAAGCGCGCCGGTGACGTGGCCTTCCCCGGGGAGACCGTGCTGGTGGGGATCATCCGTGAGGACCACCCCATCGCCCCCAGCCGCGACGACTCGCTCGAGCCGCACGACGAGTTGCTGTTCATCACCACTCCCGAGTTCGAGGACGAGCTCGAGGCGATGCTGAGCCCGGGCGACCGGCACCCCCGCGCGGCCGACTGAGGTACCGCCGGCTGAGGTACCACGGACCGAGGCACCACGGACCGTGGGCCGCTGAGCGGGATCGCTGAGCGAGGCTCGCGGAGCGGGCGCTCGGACCGAGGCGCTCGGACCGGGGCGCTCGGACCGGGGCGCTCGGACCAGCGCGTGCGGACGGGGTGGTGCGCCGGGTCCGGCTAGGGCGCGGCGGACTCGGTATCCGTCGAGGTCCCCCGCTCGGCCGCCTCCGCTGCGTGCTGGTGGGACGCGAGGGCGGCCGACGCGGCCTGGAGGTCCTGCGGCGTGTGGCCCCGGACGAGGAGCACGCCCATGACGGCGACCGCGCCGAGCCACAGCGGCCAGCCCAGGACGATCTTGGCGACCCCGAGCGCGGCGACGGCGCCGCCGAGGTAGAGCGGCACCATGATGAGGAGCCGGATCGCGAAGATCGCCACGAGCACGAGCGTGAGGCGCTGGCACACCCGGACGAGCCCGCGGTCGCGACGCCAGCCCAGGGGGTCCTCGGCGAGGTCCGGGTCTCCCGCGGCCACCATGAAGCCGACGAGGGGCCAGCGCGTGGCCACCGAGACCACCGCGACGACGCCCATCACGGCGTTCCAGAGGATCCCGGGCAGGAACGCGTCCTCGGCCCGGCCCGAGCGCAGCGCGAAGACCGCGGCAACGGCCGTGGGCAGGACGGCCTGGAGCACGTACTTCACGCTCTGGCGCTGGGCCACCCGCACGAGCGCGAGCACGACGGTGACGGCCACGGCCGCGACGACGGCGGTGCGCAGGTCGTCACGCACCACCCACGCGACGACGAAGGCGAGCGTGGGCAGCGCGGTCTCGAGCGAGCCGCGCCACCCGCCCAGCGCGGCGGACAGCCGGTGCCGGATGACCTCCTCGACCGTCGCCGTCCCGGTGACGGCGGGGTCAGTGCCCACGCGGCGGCACGATCTCGTAGGACGGGTTGAAGATGGTGGGGACACCGCGGGTCCAGGTGACCCGGCCGCTGGCGCGCAGGTACGTGCCGGGCGAGATCCCCCCGATGGTGCGCCGGCCGAGCCAGACCAGGTTGATGGTGCGGCTGCCGTCGTACAGGTCGACGACCAGCGCGGGGACGTTGACGCGCGGGCGCAACGTCACCGCGCGCACCGTGCCCGACACGGTGGCCTCCTGGCGGTCCACCAGGTCGCACATCGGGGTGCAGCCCATGCGGGCCGCGTCCTCTTGGAGCTCGTCGGCCTCCAGCTGGGTGACGGACTTGGTCAGCCGTTCGCCCAGCCGTGACAGCGCCGAGCGGCGCTCCTTCGTGCCGGGGCCTCCTGCCCGCGGGGTGGCGGTGGGGTGCGCCATGACTGCCTACCTGACCTCGGTGATCTCGGGACCGCGCTGGAACGGCTTGAGGTCGTCGGCGTGCGCGGGGGCCTCGCCCGACGGCGGGGTCTCGGGCCCTGCCGCCTGCGCGGGGAGCTGGAGCGCGAGCATCTCGCGCGGGGCCATCGCGGCGTCACCGCGGACCACCACGGTGCTGCGCACGACCTCGAGCAGCGGGGCTGCGGCCTCGTCGTCGATGGCGGCGCGCCCGGAGAAGACCGCCCGCAGGAACCAGCGGGGGCCGTCGACGCCGGCGAACCGGGCGGGGGCGAACACCGTCCGGCCGTCAGGACCGGCCGAGGGCATCCGCGTGCGCAGCTCGATGCCGAGCTGCCCTCGCGCCTCGTCGGCCGTGCCACCCTGGTCGAGGATGGACTCGGCGATCTCGCTGCGGATCTCGTCCCAGATGCCGGCGGTGCGGGGAGCCGCGAAGGCCTGCAGCTGCACGGCCGAGTCGGCGATGACGGCGGTGGCGCCGACCACCTGGCCGGCCTCCTCGTCGACCTCCAGCCGCAGCTCCATGCCGGGGATCCCTTGGATGCGCAGCCCCCCGAGGTCGAGCCGGCCGTCCGTCTCGGCGTCGACCTCGGAGGCGTCGAACGGGCCGACCTCCTCGCGACGGCCGGTGCGCGGTCCGGCGCCCGAGCCCGCAGCACTGTCCACCGCCGCGTCGTCCGTCTCCACCGCTGCGTCGTCGGTCGCCGGGCCCGACTCGTCCGTGGCCGGGTCCGCCTCGCCCGCCGTCGCGGCCGAGAGGCCGGCTGACTGCTCGTCGGCCCGGGCGTCGTCGACGCCGTCAGCCGGGACGGCCTGGTCGGTCTCGTCGCTCTGCTTGCCTCGTCGGAAGATTCCCACTGCTGTCGTCAGTCCTTCGTCGTCGTGGTGTGGTGCCCGAAGCCACCACTGGCCCCGTGTCCAGTGTCGCCCCGGGAGCTGTCGTCGAGCGAATCCACCTCGACGAACTCCACCCGCGCGACCTGCTGCACCACCAGCTGGGCGATGCGGTCGCCGCGGCGCACGGTGAACGGCTCCGTCGGGTCGAGGTTGACCAGGTTCACCAGCACCTCGCCCCGGTAGCCGGCGTCGACGGTGCCCGGCGCGTTGACGATGGTGATGCCGTGGCGGGCGGCGAGCCCGGAGCGGGGGTGCACGAGCCCGACGTACCCCTCGGGCAGGGCCAGGGCCACGCCGGTCGGGACGAGGGTGCGCTCCCCCGGCGCGAGCACCACCTCGAGGGCCGCGTGCAGGTCGGCACCGGCGTCGCCCGGGTGGGCGTACGAGGGCACCGGGAGGTCCGGGTCGAGCCGGCGCAGGGGCACCGGTACAGCGGTCGCGGGCAGGGCAGGCGCCGGGACGCGGGAAGGGTCAGCCACGTGGACTGACCCTATCCCTGTCCGGCCCTGCTGCCGTCCGTGCGGACGTCGGGGCCACCTACGCGGCGCACTCCCGGCACACCAGCACCCCGCCGGCCTCACTGGCCAGCTGGCTGCGGTGGTGCACCAGGAAGCACCGCGAGCAGGTGAACTCGTCGCTCTGGCGTGGGATGACCCGCACCGAGAGCTCCTCCCCCGACAGGTCGGCACCCGGGAGCTCGAAGCCCTCGGCCTGCTCGGCCTCGTCGACGTCCACGCTCGAGGCGCTCTTGTCGACCCGTCGGGACTTCAGCTCCTCGATCGAGTCCTCGGACAGCTCGTCATCGGTCTTGCGCGGCGCGTCGTAGTCAGTCGCCATGGTCGCTGTCGCTCTCCTGTTGCTCGGTACTGCTGGCCTCCCGCTCGCCGGGAAGTCAGTTCGCCGGTGTCAACGCGGGTGCGTGCGGTTTTGTGCCCACCGCAGGCCGGGATTGTGCCCCATGCAGCCCGAGGAGTCACCTCCGGGTCCAGATCCGTCGAGGCGGCCGTCGTGCAACGGCAGGGCGGTTGCCCCCTTCGGCCCGGATCGTGCCGGTTCGGCGGCCCCGATCCGGGGCACCGGGGCAACACCGATCCGGGCACCGGGGCAACACCAAGGAAGGGTCTGCGTTCACCCACGGTTCAGCCAAGACGGACAACCCGGTTCCCTCCCCGTGCGTTCCGGTGCATAGAGTCACTGGCCCGGCCCGAGCCCGACCTACGCCTCGTCCCAGACGAAGAGAGGGGTGCACGATGACCGAGTTCCACCATGAGATCCGAGCCCACGCGGTGAGCGCCATCGAGTCCCTGCGGGGAGCGCAGGACACCGGCGACGACTACCTGGCCTCGGTCCGCGAGGCCGAGCTGGAGAACCTGGCCCGCCTGGCGGCCGAGCACGGCCTGCGCATCCCCGAGCTGGCGGGGTTCGCCTCCGCCTGAGCACCCACGTCCCGACGAGCGGACGACGCGCCGGCCGGAGGGGTGCCGCCCTCAGGGGTGCAGGGCCGCCCACGCTGCCCTCAGGGGTGCAGGGCCGCCCACGCTGCCCTCAGTGGTGCAGGGCCGCCCACGCCGCCCTGACGGCGCGCTCCAGCTCCCGGTGCAGCGCGGGGGCGCCGGCGACCACCATGTCCGGGGTCGGCGGCCTGCCGTCCAGGCCCGTGAAGGCCCCACCCGCCTCCGTGAGCACGATCCAGGCGGCGGCCATGTCCCAGGCGTTGAGGCCCCACTCGAAGTAGCAGTCCAGGGTGCCGTGGGCGACCGCGCAGATGTCGAGCGCGGCGCTGCCGATGCGACGGATGTCACGGACCTGCGGCAGCACCTCGACGAGCAGCTCCGCCTGCGCCCGGCGACGGGCCGGGTCGTAGCCGAACCCGGTCCCCGTGAGCGCCTGCCCCAGGACCGGCGGCTCCCCCAGCTGCAGGCGGAGGGGCTCGGCGCCGGCCGCCCGCAGCCACGAGCCGCCGCCGCTGCGCGCGTGGAACAGCTCGCCGGTGACCGGGTTGACCACCGCTCCCGCGACGGGCTCCCAGGCGCCGGCCGTCGTGGGGTCGCCCACGACGGCCGCCACGGACACGGCATACGCGGGTAGGGAGTAGAGGTAGTTCACGGTGCCGTCGATCGGGTCGACGACCCAGGTCACGGCGGACCGAGCCGCCGCGCCGCCCTCCTCCTCACCGAGGAAGCCGTCCTGGGGGCGCAGCTCGGCCAGCCGGCTGCGCAGCAGGTCCTGGGCGCGCTGGTCCATCACCGTGACGATGTCGGTGGCAGTGCTCTTGGTCTTGGCCACCCGCAGGTCGCCCGGGCGCTCGTGCACGATGAGCCGGCCGGCCTCGACGGCCACCGCCATGGCGACCTGCTCCAGCTCCTCGAGCTCGTGCGCGCCGAGGCCCTCGACCCCCATCGTCAGTCCCGACCGCACAGGGCGGGCTTGGCCACCCGGAGGTTGGGGCAGCAGCCCGGGGCGCAGACCGAGTTCAGCGGCTCGCGGCCGGGCCACGACGGCTGGGCGGGCGCCTCGCCGCGCGCCAGCGCAGCCCGCTCCAGCAGCAGGTCGGCCAGCCCCGAGACGAACTCGGGGTCGACGCCGACGGTCGGCACCCGCACCATCCGCAGCCCGAGCCGCTCGGCGGTCTCTGCCGCCTCGGTGTCGAGGTCGTAGACGACCTCCATGTGGTCCGACACGAACCCGATCGGGGCGACCACGACGGCGCGCGCGCCCTCGGCAGCCAGCTCCTCGAAGCGGTCGTTGACGTCCGGCTCGAGCCACGGCTGGGTGGGCGGCCCGGACCGCGAGCAGAAGACCAGCTCGCCGTGCAGGTCGGTGTCCAGCGTCGCGTTGACCTCGTCGGTGATTGCCGCACCAAGGGCCCGGTGCTGGCGGGAGTAGGCGTTGCCCTCGCCGTCGCCCGGACCCGAGGTGTCGTCCATGGCGGTGGGGATCGAGTGGGTGACGAAGAGCAGGCGCACGGCGCCCGGGTCCTCCCCCGTGCGCAGGACCTCGCGGACCGCCTCGGTCACGAGCCGGCTGTTGGTGCGGGAGAAGCCCGGGTGGTTGGCGTAGGTCCGGATCTTGTCGACCTGCACGTCGACTCCCGCGGCCTCGACCTGCTCGCGCGCCGCCGCGAGGTCCTCGCGGTACTGCCGGCAGGAGGAGTAGCAGGAGTAGGCGCTGGTCATGACCGTCACCAGCCGTCGGATGCCGCGCTCGTGCGCCTCGGTGAGGGCGTCGGCGACGAACGGGGTGAAGTTGCGGTTGCCCCACACGATGGGGGTGTCGATCTCGCGGCGGTCGAGCTCGTCGCGCAGGGCGGAGATGAGCGCCCGGTTCTGGTCGTTGATCGGGCTCCGGCCGCCGAAGCCGTAGTAGTGCTCACCGACCTCCTCGAGCCGCTCGTCGGGGATGTCCCTGCCGGCCGTGACCCGGCGCAGGAACGGCAGGACGTCCTCGGGCTTCTCCGGGCCGCCGAAGGAGAGCAGGAGGATGCCGTCGTACGGCGCGAGGGGGTGCACGGCGCTCTCGGGTGCCGGCTGGGGGGCGTTCTCAGGAGTGCTCACGGGTAGATCCTCTACTGGGGGAGCTCGGTACGCAGGGGGCGGGGTGCGTGGACGTCGAGGACGACGGCCACCATCCGGACCGCGAAGACGAGGGCGACGCAGGACCAGATGACCAACGGGGTGGCGAGGTCGAAGTGGTGGGCGGTGACGATGAGGGCGGAGCCGAACAGCGCGGGCAGGGCGTACATCTCCCGGCGCAGCACCTCCGGCACCTGCCCTGCCAGCAGGTCGCGCAGCATGCCGCCCCCGACGGCCGTGATGCCGCCGACGAGCACGGAGGTGAGCGGGTCCATGCCGGCGCCGAGCGCCTTGAGCGAGCCGCCGATCGCGAAGACGGCGAGGCCGGCGGCGTCGAGCACGCGCACGAAGCGCGAGATGCGCTCGACGCCGGGGTGGTAGACGAAGGTCACCAGCCCGGCGACGACGGCGCAGGTGACCAGGCGCCAGTCCGAGATCCCGACCGGCGGGACGTGCCCGATGAGCAGGTCGCGCAGGACGCCTCCCCCGAGCGCCGCCGCACCGGCCAGCACGAGCACCCCGAAGAGGTCGAACCGCTTCTTCACCGCGACCAGGCCCCCCGACAGGGCGAACGCGAAGACCCCGACGAGGTCGAGGACCAGCTGCAGGTGGGTGTCGAGGGTGAGCATCGCAGGTCAAAAGTACCCGTGCGGCGTGGGCGCTTTCGTGGTGACCTCACGGATGGCAGAGTCGACGGACGAGGCCCTGCACCCACCGGGGCGGTACGGGAGAGGCAATGCGAGACCTGCGGCTCATCGGAGTCCACGAGGACGGGCAGCACCTGCTGCTGTCCGACAGCGCGGGCGAGCGGTTCCGCGTCCCGCTCGACGAGCCCCTGCGGGCGGCCGTGCGCCGCGACCGTCCCCGCCTGGGACAGCTGCAGATCGAGATCGACGGCGGCATGCGTCCCCGTGAGGTGCAGGCCCTGATCCGGGCCGGGTACTCCGCCCAGGAGGTGGCCGAGCGGTCGGGCTGGACGGTGGAGAAGGTCGCGAGGTACGAGGGACCGATCCTCGCCGAGCGCGAGTACGTCGCCGGGCTGGCCCGGACGGTCCGGATGCGCGGGCGCGGGGCCGGCGCCTCCGGGACGACGACGCTCGTGGCCCGGGTCAGCCAGCGGCTCTCGGGTCGCGGCGTCGACCCGGGCCTCGCCGAGTGGGACTCGGCCCGCAACGACAGCGGCGAGTGGACCGTCATCGTCACCTTCCCCGCGGGCGGCCGCGAGCGCCAGGCCCGCTGGTCCTTCGACGTGCCGGCCCGCACCGTCACCGCCGCCGACGACGAGGCGCGCTGGCTGAGCGAGGAGGAGGCCGCGACGCCGGCCTCGCCACTGCCCGCCCCCCACCTCGTGTCGACGCCGGTCCGGGCGACGACGGTGTACGACGTCGAGGCCGAGGGCGGTGTCGGCTCGCCCCGGCGACAGGCCGCTCCCCCGGTTCCCGACGAGCCGCTCGACCTCATGTCGGCGATGCGCGAGCGTGCGGCCCACCGGGGCCGGCCGCGGCGACGGCGCAGCACGCCGGCCCAGACCCCCGTCGACGAGGCACCCCGCGAGGACGCCCTGCCGCTGGAGGACCTGGCCTACGACCCCGAGACGATGCCCCCACCGCCCTCCGCCAAGGGTCGCCACCCGCTGGACGACGACGGCGCCGAGGTCGGCCTGGACGTGCTCCCCGCGGCCGAGCCGGAGACGGCGCCCGAGCCGACGCCGGCGGGGGCGCCGGAGGAGACGCGAGAACCGGAGGCGGGGCCGGAGACGGAGGCAACGGCGGAGCCCACGGCGACCCGTGTGCCGACGGCGACGCCTGCGCCGAAGAAGGCGCGAGAGCCGGAGGCAGCGCCCGGGCCGAAGTCAGCAGCCGAGCCGACGCCAGCGCGTGCGCCGGAGGCAGCGCCCGAGCCGAACTCAGCAGCCGAGCCGACGCCCGCGCGTGCGCCGAAGGCAGCGCCCGAGCCGACGCCCGAGCCGACGCCGGCGACCCGCCCGGCGAAGCGGCGTGCGGGCCGGCCCAGCGTGCCGAGCTGGGACGACGTCATGTTCGGGGCCAAGCCCCGGGAGTGACGCCTGCCGGGCGGCGTCAGCCCTGCGGCACCGGGCAGACGTCGAGGTCGAACGGCAGCACGTCGGGAGAGCTCGCCGCGGCCCGAGCCGCAGCAGAGTTCATCCGGCGCATGAAGTGCCGGCGGCACAGCACCTCGTACTCGACCAGGTCCTCGCCGCCGGGCTGGGTGTCGCCCACCACGACCTGCTCGCCCTCGACCACCATGGCGCCGTTGACGACGCGGGCGTTGTGCGTGGCACGACGGCCGCACCAGCACAGGGCCTCCACCTGGAGCACCTGCACCTTGTCCGCGAGCTCGATGAGTCGCTGCGAGCCCGGGAACAGCTGGGTGCGGAAGTCGGCGGTGATGCCGAAGGCGAAGACGTCCACCCCCATCTCGTCGACGATCCGGGCGAGCTGCTCGACCTGCTCGGCGGAGTAGAACTGGGCCTCGTCGCAGATGAGGTAGTCGACCCGGCGGCCCGAGGTGGCCTGCGACACCACGGTCTCCCAGAAGTCGAGGTCGTCGTGCACCTCGTGGGCCGCCGTCGACAGGCCCAGCCGCGAGGACAGGCGGTCCTCGCCACCCCGGTCGAGCTTGCTGAAGATGAGCCCGTGCCGGCCCCGGGTCCGGTGGTTGTGGTCCATCTGGAGGGCGAGGGTGGACTTGCCGGAGTCCATGGTCCCGGAGAAGAAGACGAGCTCAGCCACGAGAGGACACCCTAGGCGCTGATCCGGGCCGGGACGTGGAACAACGGCACCGCGGACTCCTCCGGTGTCAGGGATCCGTGCAGGCCGAGCAGCGCCAGCAGCTTCGGACGCGCCCGCCGCGAGTCGACGATGGCGAAGTTGTCGCGCATCGCGACGACGAGGTCCCCGATCCGCGGCCGGTTGCGGTCGGCCACCGCGCCGAACCAGCCCTCCTCGACCGCGTCGTCCCGCGTACGGATCCACGCCCGCTCGCCCACCCGCTCGCGCCAGATGTGGGCGACGTCCCGCGCCGCACCGGGCTGGCAGTACAGGTGCAGGGCGCGGGGCTCGCCCCCGACGTGCCGGATGCCGGCGGCCAGCTCGACGTCGTGGGCCAGGTCGATCCGCAGCGCGTGGGGCGCGTCGACCATGCCGTGGTCGGCCGTCACGAGCACGGCGGTGTCCGAGGGGACGCCGCCGACGAGCCGGGAGATCTCGGCGTCGATCGCCTCGAGCTCGTCGCCCCACTCCCAGGACTGGCACCCGTGGACGTGGCCCACCTTGTCCAGGTCGCCCCAGTAGACGTAGACCAGGGCGCGCGGGTCGCGGCGCAGGGCAGCCTGGGCGGCGTCGACCCGGGCGGCGAGGCTGTCGGCGGCGACGAAGCGGCCCCCGCGCACCGCGGCGCGGGTCAGGCCCGAGCCGTCGAAGAACGCCGGCCCGACCCGGGTGACGCGGACCCCGTCGCGGTCGGCGGCCTCGAGCACGGTCTCGACCGGCTGCCAGACGCGCGGGTCGGGGCCGTCCTCCCAGGACAGCTCGTTGACGAGCCGGTCCTCCCCCGGCACCAGCACCTCGTACCCCAGCAGGCCGTGGACGCCGGGCGGGGCGCCGGTCCCGAACGTCGCCATGGACGTCGCGGTCGTCGAGGGGAAGCCGGCGGTGAGCCGGTGGGCGGCGGGGAGCAGGGACCGCAGGTAGGGCGCGTGACCGCCCCGGCGGCGGATCAGCTCGTAGCCGAGGCCGTCGACGAGGACGACCACGGCGCGCCGGGCCGGGGGCAGCTCGATCGGTGCCCGCCCGGCATACCCGGCGACGCCGAGGGCGGCGGCCACGGACGGGAGCACGCCGGCGAGGCCTGCGTCGTCGTAGCGGGGTTGGGTCAGGCCCTCGTGCGGCATCGGCTAGCCGACGTCCGGGGCAGTCAGCACGGGCACGACGTCACCGTCCGATGCCGGCGGACAGGTCGCGGGCGAAGCCCAGCGCCTGTCGCAGTGCTGCCTCGCCCTCGGCGTCGGCGCTGATCCGCAGGGAGATGTCGTCGGAGGCGATGCTGCCCTCGTAGCCGTGGTCGGCGTCGCAGTCGGGGTCGGCGCACGAGGCCGGCACGAGGTCCACGCGGCTCACCGCACCCCAGCCGAGCGTCAGCGTGATCTCGCGGCCGAGCGAGCCGGGGCGGTACTCCTGTGGGTTGGAGACGACGTGGGTGACCATCACGCCGCGCACGGCCGACAGCGGCACGCTCTCGGTGGTGGCGGTGGCGGTGTCCTCGTGCTCGGGGCTCTCGTCGGTGTGGTCGTCGGCGTGGGCGATGACGAGCCGGGTCGCGGTCACGGCGAGCACCGTGATGTGGCGGCGCACCACGTCGTGGTCGAAGGTCGTCTCCTGGTGGACCAGGTGCGTGACGACGTCCTCCCCCGCGAGCGCTGCCTGGACGACGTCACCCACGAGGGCGGGGTAGTAGCCGGCCCGCTCGATCGCCCTGGTGAGGTCGTCGGGGAGCGGTGCCAGCGGCGTGGACGCGCTGGACGGCGAGGTCGGACCCATGAGCCCATCCTGCCCTAGCGCGGGACACCTCGCCGGACTGGGCCGGGGCCCCGGCATCCCCGCAGGTCAGCCTCTCGCCGGGGCCCGCGGGCCGCTCAGGTGAGGGTGCGCCGGCCCGGGTCCTTGCGCCGCGGCATCGGCGACAGGGTCACCTCGGCCCCCAGCACCTCGACCCCACCGGTGTGGGCGTTCACCGGGTTGAGCACGAGGCTCGCGACCTCGGGGAGGTTGTCGGCGAGCACCGAGACCCGGGCGATGAGGTCCGCGAGCGCGGCCCGGTGGACCGGGGCGGCGCCCCGGTGGCCGTGCAGCATCGGGGACGCCTTCACCGAGGAGATGAGGTCGGAGACGTCGACGTCGGTCAGGGGCGGGATCCGGTGGCCGATGTCGCCGAGCAGCTCGGTCGGAGCCCCGGCGATGCTGAACGACACCACCGGCCCGAAGAGCGGGTCCTCCTCGCTGCGCACGACGCAGGAGATGCCGGGCTGGGTGGCCATCCGCTGCACGACGAACGCGTTCGCGGCCAGCGGGGTGAGCAGCTCGTTGAGCGCCTCGAACGCCCCGCGGAGCTGGGCCTCGGTGCGCAGGTCCACACGGATGCCGGACAGGCCGGGCGAGTGCTGCATCAGCGGCGCGACCGACTTCACCACGACGGGGTAGCCGACCGCCTCCGCCGCCGCGACGGCCTCGTCCGCCGTGGTGGCGGGCAGGCTCTGCCACATCTCGATGCCGTACGCCTGCAGCAGGTGGCCCGCCTCGGCCGGCGTGAGCCGCCGTCCCTCCGGGTCACGCTCGAGCACCTCGTCGACGAGGTGCTGGGCCGCCTCGCGGTCGATGCCCACCGGCCGGACGGGGACGCCGTGGTCGCGCGAGCGCCACGCGGCATACCGGGTGGCGGCGGCGAGGGCGCGCACCGCGTCCTCGGGCATGGAGTATGCCGGGACCACCTCCTCGCGCCCGTCGCTCGTCGTGCCGGCGAGGCGCTCGACGACGCCGCGCATCCCGAGGAACGTCGCCAGGCACGGCTTGTCGGACTCCAGCGCGGCGTCTCGGACGGCGGTCGCGACGTCCTCGTCCAGGGTGACCAGGGGCGGGATGAAGCAGGTGAGCACGCTGTCGACGTCGGGGGCGGCGAAGGCGTCCGCGAGGGCCTGCGCGAACAGCTCGCCCCGCGCGTCGCTCGGCAGGGACACCGGGCCGTGGGTGACCTCGAGCCCCCAGCTGACGCAGGCCTCCGCGGTGAGGGCGCCGAGGGCGTCGGAGTTGCCCACGACGGCCACGCGGTTCCCGCCGGGCAGGGGCTGGTGCACGAGCAGCTGGGCCACGTCGAACATCTGGTGCACGTTCTCGACGCGGATGACGCCGGCCTGGCGCAGCATCGCGTCGAAGGCCTCGGGCCGCACCCTGGTCGTCCGGGCCCGGTGCCCCGGGGGGACGCCGTAGGAGGAGACCCCCGACTTCACCACGACGACCGGCTTGGTGAGGGCGAGGCGCCGGGCGATCCGGGAGAACTTGCGCGGGTTCCCCATCGACTCGAGGTAGAGGCCGACGACGTCGGTGTCCGGGTCGTCGATCCAGTACTGCATGAAGTCGTTGCCGGAGACGTCGACCCGGTTGCCGGCCGACGCGAACACCGAGATCCCCAGGCCGCGACGCGCGGCGGAGGCCAGGACCGCGATGCCGAGGGCGCCGCTCTGGGCGAACAGGCCCAGGCGACCGGCGGGCGGCAGCTCCGGGGCGAGCGAGGCGTTGAGCCGCACGTGCGGCGAGTTGTTGATGACGCCGAAGGAGTTGGGCCCGAGCACCCGCATCCCGGCGTCCCGCGCCGCGGTGAGGAGCGCGGCCTGCCGCTGCTCCCCCTCCGGTCCGGCCTCGGCGAAACCGGCGCTCACCACGAGCAGCGTCCGCACCCCCGCCTCGGCGCAGTCGGCGACCACCTCGAGGACCTCGTCCGAGGGGACCGCGACGACCGCGAGGTCGACGTCGTCCGGGATCTCCGAGACGCGCGTGTGGCTCGGCAGCCCGAGCACCTCCATCGCCTCGCGGTTGACGGCGTGCACCGCGCCGTGGAAGCCGGCGGCGAGGATGTTGGCCAGGATCCGGTGGCCGATCGAGTCGGTGCGGCGGCTGGCGCCGACCACGGCGATGGAGTCCGGGAACAGGACCGAGTGCATGCTCACCGACTCGGCGCGGTGCTCGCGCGACAGCCGCACGGCCTCGGAGCGCTCGGTGGGCTGGATGTCGAACCGCAGCGACACCACACCGTCCTCGAACCGCCGGCTCACCTCGTACCCGGCGTCGCCGAACACCGAGATCATCTTGCGGTTCTGCGGCAGCACCTCCGCCGTGAACTCCTCGATCCCGGACTCCCACGCGATGACCGCGAGGTGCTCGAGCAGCACCGAGCCGATGCCCTTGCCCTGGAAGGAGTCCGAGATGTTGAACGCCACTTCGGCGCTCGTCGGGGTGACCCGGTCGTAGCGGCCGATGCCGATGATCTCGCCCCGCACGGTCGCCACCAGGGCGACCCGGTCGTGGTAGTCGACCGTGGTGAAGCGGGTGACGTCACGCTCGCTGAGCTGGCGCAGCGGCGCGAAGAAGCGCATGTAGATCGACTCGTCCGACTGCCCCGCGTGGAAGCGGTGCACGGCCGGTGCGTCGGCGGGGGTGATGGGGCGCAGGTGGGCGACCGACCCGTCGCGGAGCACGACGTCGGCCTCCCACCACGCCGGGTACCCGGGTGGAGGGGCCGCGGCCTGCGTCATGGCGCCAAGCATGGCAGACCGGCACGACCGACCGGAGGGCGTCAGCGCCGCAGGGGGACCTGGCTGAAGTGCTGGCCGGCGTCGGTGCTGCGCCAGTACGACAGGCCGCCCTCGACGGCGTACACGAGCGACCCGCCGGCGGCCCCCGCCCAGGCGGGCGCTCCCCCGCGACCGGGCCCGGTGTCGCTCCACGTGCGCCCCCCATCGGTGCTCACCAGCAGCGAGCTGGACGCGGGCGCACCGGACGCGCTCGTCGGCGCTCCCCCGGTGACGGCGACGAGGCGCTGGGCATCCGTGCTCGTGAGCCAGGGCCCCGGTGCGGTGGGGGCCCCGAGCCCCGGCGACGGCGTGGCCGTCCAGGTCATGCCGCGGTCGGTGGAGACGACGACCGACCACTCGTCCTGCGCCTTGCCCTTCGTCGGGCACAGGCCGACGAGGGTGCCCCGCGCGGCCGCCGACCCCGACGCCCACAGGCCGAAGTCGCAGCCGGCGACCGGCTCGACCGCGCCGGCCGGACCCGTGAGCCGGACGAGCGGACCCGGGTGGGCGACCTGCAGACGGGCCGGGTCGGAGAGCGAGGTGTTGAGGTAGGCGTCGTGGCCGTCCATGGTGATCCAGGCCGCCAGGGCATCGACCGGGGTGTGGTTGGCGAAGACCACGGAGGTCGAGGTGTCCCCGGCCTTCCCGGTCCGGGGCTCGAGGTCGGTGCAGCCTGTCCGCGTGTACGTGTCCGTGGCCGTGCACGACCGCGCGGTGGCCATCCAGACCCGGTCGCCGTCGGTCTCGAGCGAGAGCACGACCCGCCGGTCGACGTCGACGTCCTGCCAGCTGCGGCCGCCGTCGACGGTGCGCTTGGTCGTGCTCCCGAAGACGTAGCCGACCTCGGGTGAGGCGAACCGGATGCCCACCAGCTGGTGGGGGCCCGTCGGGGTGCTGCGGGCACCCGGCGTGGTCAGGGTCGTGAAGGTGGACAGCGCCGTCCAGGTGCGGCCGTCGTCGCGCGACGTCACGACCTGGGTGCAGGCCTTGCCGCCGGGGCAGGTCGCGGAACCGAGCGCGTAGAGGACGCCCCGGCCCGCGTTCGTCATGGACACCAGGCTGAACGACGTGGCGACGGGCAGCGGGCCCGGCGGGGTCGACACCGGCGGCACGGGCGTCGTGCCGCCCAGCGTGGTGGCGGCCGAGGGTGAGGGTGCGGGCGCCGTGACGGTCCGGGTGACCGTCTCCAGCGCACGCTGCGAGGAGGACGCGGTCGCAGGGCTGGTGCGGTCGCCCGGGCCGTGCACGAGACCGGCCCAGGCCCCCGCGGCGACGACCGCCGCGACGGCGGCCGCGGCGGCGTACGGCAGCCACGGGCGACGGGCGGGCCGGCGGGCCTCGCGGACGATGTCCTCCCAGTGCTCGCGCCCGGCCGGCAGGTCCCGGACCTCGGCACGCTCGCGGGCGAAGAACTCCTCCACCGGGTCGTGCTGGTCGCCCGACCCGGGCAGGTCGGTCAGGTCGCGGCTCATCGGGTCTCTCCCAGCGTCTGCGCCATCCGTCGGCGCGCGTCGAACAGGTCTCGCTTGACGGTGCCCTCGGACTTCTCCAGCTGCCGGGCGACCGTCGCGACCGGCAGGTCCGCGAAGTAGTGCAGCAGGACGACCACCCGCAGGCGGTCCGGCAGGGCCTGGACCGCGTCGCGCACCGTCAGGGTCGTGGCGTGGTCGGGGGCGTGCGTCACGGGGTCGCGCCCCGCCTCGTGGCGCTGGTAGGCCGCCGCCTCGCGTCCGCGCTTGCGCCAGTGGTCGCGGACGAGGTTGGCCGTCACCGTGTACAGCCACGGGCGCGGCTCGTCGACCCTGGCGAAGTCGCGGTAGAGCTTGACGAAGGCCTCGCTGGCCAGGTCGTGGGCGATGTCCGGGTCGCCGACGAGCTTGGTCGTCCACCCGGCGAGCCGTGCGTAGTGGATCTCGTAGAGCTCACGCAGGGCAGACTCCACGTCCACCGACTCGTGCGCAGGCACCGCATCCACTCCCCGACAGCTCACCGCGGGGATCGGCCCGGCCAACGTGGTCATGTCCCTGTGACGCCACTGGGGTCCGCGCGGTTGGGCAGCATTCTGGCAGCCCCGGGTGCGGGCGGGACCTTGGCCTCTGCGCCCACGCCCGACGCGGCGCCCACGATGGGTCATGAGGTCGTCGCCGGCGAGGTCACGTGCGGTGCTGGTCGCCACCGGGCTCGTGGCCGCGGTGCTGTGGTCCGGCTGCGGCTCGCCGGAGCGCACCCCGGCCACCCCCACGGGGAGCGGCAGCTCCGCTCGCCCCAGCACCGGCACGACGTCCTCCACGACGTCCTCGGCGCCGACGACGCCGGCCTCGACGACCTCGACCCCGAAGCCACGGACGACCACCACCCCGAGGACGACCTCCTCGACCCGCCCCACGTCCCCCACGCCGTCCCGGACCTCGACGACCTCCTCGGCGCGTCCGCCCACGCCGCGCCCGACCCTGCCCGCCGCCCTGGCCGACGGGGTCGTGACGCGCCTCCCGACCACCCGGCGGGTCGTGGCGCTGACCTTCGACGGCGGGGCGGGCGCGCAGGGCGCCGCGTCGATCCTGGCGACCCTGCGCAGCCAGGGCGTGCCCGCCTCGTTCTTCGTCACCGGCCAGTTCGCCACCGCGAACCCCGCCCTGGTGCGCCAGATGGCGGCCGTCGGGCCGGTCGGCAACCACTCCTGGGACCACCCGCACTTCCCGGCCCTGTCCGACAGTGCCGTCCGCAGCGAGCTGTCGCGCACCGAGACGGCCGTGACCACGGTGGCGGGTCGCAGCCCGCGGCCGTTCTTCCGCTTCCCGTTCGGCGACTCGAGCAGCCACAGCCTCGCCCTCGTCCACGCCGCCGGCTACGGCGCGGTCGGCTGGACCACCGACTCGCTCGGGTGGAAGGGCACCAGCGGCGGCCAGTCGGTCGACTCGGTCGTGGCCCGGGTGCTGGCCGGGCGCACCCCGGGTCAGGTCGTGCTCATGCACGTCGGCGCGAACCCGGACGACCACACCACCCTCGACGCCGCCGCGCTGCCGCGGGTCATCGCGGGCCTCCGTGCTGCCGGCTACGGCTTCACCACCCTCGACGCCCTGCGCTGACGCCCTGCGCCGGCCGAAGCCGACGGACGCCGGCACCCGCCGGCACCAGCGGGCACCAGCCGACACAATGGGTGCGTGGAGCTGCGAGAGGTGCTGCGCCGGCGGCGGATGGTGCGCCGGTTCGACCCCGACCGCCCGGTCGGGCGTCCAGCCCTCGACGCCGTCCTGTGTGCCGCACAGCGGGCTCCCAGCGCCGGCTTCAGCCAGGGCTGGGACTTCGTCGTCCTCGCCGGGGACGACGACCGCGACGCGTTCTGGTCGGCAGTGTCCGCCGAGACCGCCGACACCCCCGGCGAGCCGGACGCCTGGCTGCGCGGGGTGTCGGCGGCACCCGTGCTCGTGCTCTGCCTCTCCGACCCCGACGTCTACCTCGACCGGTACGCCGAGCCCGACAAGGGCTGGACCGACCGCGACCCCGCCCGCTGGCCGGTCCCCTACTGGGACGTCGACACGGGCATGGCGGCCATGGCGATGCTGCTCGCGGCGGTCGACGAGGGCCTCGGCGCGCTGTTCTTCGGCGTGCCCGCGGCCGCGCACGACCGCGTGCGCGAGGCGCACGGCATACCGGGCAACCGGCGGCTCGTGGGGGTCGTGGCGCTCGGCCACGAACGCGCCCGCGTCGGCGGCTCCAGCCGCACGCGGCCCCGCCGCCCGGCGGCCGAGGTCGTGCACTGGGGCACGTTCGGCGGAGCCGACCACGGGCTCAGCGGCGTGGCGGGCGAGGGGCCCTCCGGCGGGTAGGACAGGATGGGGTGGTTCCCCACCCGCCCTGTCCCAACCGCCGGGAGACGCCCACCGCATGGCCCGCAAGACCGCTGCCGCACCGCCCCCGCCCGACGACTTCGTGGAGCGGATCGCCGACATCGACGTGTCGGAGGAGATGCAGAACGCCTACATCGAGTACTCCGTCTCCGTCATCAAGGCCCGCGCGCTGCCCGACGCCCGCGACGGCCTCAAGCCGGTGCAGCGCCGGATCCTGTTCTCCATGCAGGAGATGGGCCTGCGCCCGGACCGCGGCCACGTGAAGTCCTCGCGCGTCGTCGGCGACGTCATGGGCAAGTACCACCCGCACGGCGACACCGCGATCTACGACGCGCTGGTCCGGATGGCCCAGCCGTTCACGATGCGGCTGCCCCTGGTCGACGGGCACGGCAACTTCGGCTCGCTCGACGACGGCCCGGCCGCCTCCCGGTACACCGAGGCCCGACCGGCACCCGCGGCGCTGCTCATGACGGGCAGCCTGCACGAGGACACCGTCGACTTCGTCCCCAACTACGACGACCAGCTCATGCAGCCGGACGTCATGCCGGCGGCGTACCCCAACCTGCTCGTCAACGGCGTCAGCGGCATCGCGGTCGGGTTCGCCACGAACATGCCGCCGCACAACCTCGTCGAGGTCATCGGCGCGGCCCGGCACCTGCTGAACCACCCGTCGTGCTCGCTGGACGACCTGATGAAGTTCGTCCCGGGCCCGGACCTGCCCCAGGGCGGGCGCATCGTCGGGCTCGACGGCATCCGCGACGCCTACCTCACCGGCAAGGGCTCGTTCCGCACCCGCGCGACCGCCCGGGTCGAGAAGGTCACCCCCCGCCGCCAGGGCATCGTCGTCACCGAGCTGCCCTACCTCGTCGGACCCGAGAAGGTCATCGAGAAGATCAAGGACAACGTCCAGTCCAAGCGGCTGCAGGGCATCGCCGACGTCAAGGACCTCACCGACCGCAAGCACGGCCTGCGCCTGGTCATCGAGGTCAAGAACGGCTTCAACGCCGACGCAGTCCTCGAGCAGCTCTACAAGCTGACGCCGATGGAGGACTCCTTCCCCATCAACAACGTCGCGCTCGTCGACGGCCAGCCGCGCACGCTGGGCCTGAAGGACCTGCTGCGCGTCTTCGTCGACTTCCGCACCCAGGTCGTCCGCCGCCGCACCGAGTTCCGGCTCGGCAAGAACAAGGACCGCCTGCACCTCGTCGAGGGCCTGCTCGTCGCGATCCTCGACATCGACGAGGTCATCCAGGTCATCCGCTCCTCCGACGACTCCGGCATCGCGCGCACCCGCCTCATCGAGGTCTTCGACCTCACCGAGGTCCAGGCCAACTACATCCTCGACCTGCAGCTGCGCCGCCTGACCAAGTTCTCCCGCATCGAGCTGGAGAACGAGAGGTCCGAGCTCGAGCGGCTCATCGAGGAGCTCGAGGCGATCCTCGGCGACGAGGCCCTGCTCACCAGGCTCGTCTCCACCGAGCTCGCCGACGTGGCCAAGGCCCACGGCACCCCCCGGCGCACCGTGCTGCTGGAGTCGGCCGGCGTCCCGGCGACGGTCACCTCCCCGCTCGAGGTGGCCGACGACCCGTGCTGGGTGCTGCTGTCCTCGACCGGCCTGATGGCCCGCACCACGACCGCGGACCCGATCCCCACCGAGGGCGGGCGCAGCAAGCACGACGTCGTCGTCGGCGCGGTCCGCACGACCGCCCGCGGCGAGGTCGGCCTGGTCACCTCCCGCGGCCGGATGATCCGGCTGTCCGCGCTCGAGCTGCCGACCCTGCCGCCCACCAACGGCTCCCCCAACCTCTCCGGCGGGGCACCGCTGGCGGCGTACGTCGACCTGCCCGCCGGCGAGGAGCCGCTCACCATCGTCTCCCTCGGCACCGACGGCGCGGGCGTGGCCCTCGGCACCGCCCAGGGCGTCGTCAAGCGGGTCACGACCGACTACCCCGGCCGCAACGACTTCGAGCTCGTCTCGCTCAAGGACGGCGACGAGGTCGTCGGTGCCGTCGGCCTCACCTCCGAGGCCGTCGACCTCGTGTTCATCACCAGCGACGCGCAGCTGCTGCGCTTCCCCGCCACGGCCGTGCGCCCCCAAGGCCGCGCCGCGGGCGGCATGGCCGGCATCAAGCTCGCCTCCGGGGCGAGGGTCGCGTTCTTCGGTGCCGTGGCGGCGGGCGCCGACGCCGTCGTCGTCACCTCCTCCGGCTCGTCGGGCGCGCTGCCCGGCACCGAGCCCGGCTCGCTCAAGGTGACGCCGTATGCCGAGTACCCGCCCAAGGGCCGCGCCACCGGCGGCGTCCGGTGCCACCGGTTCCTCAAGGGCGAGGACACCCTCGTCCTCGCCTGGGCGGGCGAGACCCCGGCGCGGGCCGCGGCGGCCAACGGAGTGGCGGTCGAGCTGCCCGAGCCGACCGGCCGCCGTGACGGCTCGGGCACGCCGGCACCCAGCCCCATCGCCCGCATCGCGGCACCACCGCGGTGACCGGGGCCGCCGCGGTGGGCGCCGGGCCCGACGGCCAGCCGGCCCCCGGGCCCGCGTCGGGACACGGCCACTCGGCCCCCGACGCCTGCTCGGTCGGCTTCGACCGGGCGGACGTGAGCGCCTACGGCACCGCGGCCCGGGCGACGTTCTTCCTCGCCCTCGAGCAGCCGGGGCCCTGGGGCCGTGACGCCGCCACCCAGTCGCACCTCCCGGCCGACCTCGGCTCGAGGCTGGCGGCGGCCTGCAGCGACCGCGGTGGCCGGCTGTCCCTGCTGCGCCGGCCGGGACGCCACGCCGACGAGCACCACGACGGCCGGCACACGGCATACCTCGCGTGGTGCGGCGCCGACCCGTGGCTGGTCGCCCCCTGGCTCCTGGAGGTCACTGTCGAGGACCCGGCCGCCCTCCTCGGGGCCGACCTCGACGCGCTCGCCCGCGGGGACCGCGACGCGGTCGCCGCCTCGCTCCCCGGCGCCGTGCCCACCGACCCCGTGCTGCTCGTGTGCACCAACGGCCGCCGTGACGTCTGCTGCGCGGTGCGCGGCCGGCCGGTCGCGGCGGACGCCGCGGCCCTGCGGCCGGGCCGGGTCTGGGAGGCCTCGCACACCGGCGGCCACCGGTTCGCCCCGACCGGGGTGCTGCTGCCCCACGGCGCGACCCTCGCCCGGCTCGACGCCGGGCTCGCTGCCGCCGTCCTCGACGAGGGCGGCACGGGACACCTGCCCGCCGCCGTCCTCGGTCCGTCGCACGACCGCGGCCGCAGCGCGCTCGCGCCGGACGCGCAGGCGGCCGAGTCCCACGTGCGGGCCGAGCACGCGGTCACCGAGCTCGCCGCGCTGGTGACCGAGCCGGTCGACGACGTCGCGGGGCGGTATGCCGTGCGGCACCGTGACGGCCGGGCCTGGGTGGTCCAGGTCGACCAGCACGGCGCCGGAGAGCTCGCGGAGTCGTGCGGGAAGGCGCCCGTCGCGATCGTCCAGCGGGTGGCCCGCACCCTCGCCTGAGGGCACCGGCGCACCGGTCCGGGCCCATGCACCGCTGAGCCTCGCCACGGCCCGCCGACTGCTCGCGACGCCGTCACCGGCAGGTCGCGTCCCAGTTACGCAATCGTTACCCGAAGCAGCACGCCCAACGATTGCGGGTCGGGGGCGTAAACGTTTACATGGGGTCGGTTCACCTCAGCGCTGAGGGGGCGTGTCCGCCTCAGCACGACGCGAGAAATGGAGGCGGGCACATGGCCCTCCGAATGCACACACGGCGCACCCTCACGGTGCTGGCCGGAGCCGCGTCCGTGGCGCTCGTCGCCGCGGCGTGTGGTGGTGGCGGCAGCAGCAGCAACAGCTCCTCGTCCGCAGGCGCGGACAGCCGCGGCCCCATCACCTATGTCCAGGGCAAGGACAACAGCAACCTGCTCGGCCCGATGGCCGAGAAGTGGAACTCCACCCACCCGAACGAGAAGGTGACGGTCAAGGAGCAGTCCGACCAGGCCGACCAGCAGCACGACGACCTCGTGCAGCACTTCCAGGCCAAGGACGCGGGCTACGACGTCGTCTCGGTCGACGTGGTCTGGACCGCGGAGTTCGCCGCCAAGGGCTGGCTGACCCCCCTCAAGGACAAGTTCGCCCTCCCGACCGACGGGTTCCTCGAGCCGACGGTCAAGGCCGCCACGTACAACAACACCCTCTACGCCGCCCCGACCTCCTCGGACGGCGCGATGCTGTACTACCGCAGCGACCTCGTGCCCAACCCGCCGAAGACAATCGACGAGATGTGGTCGATGTGCTCCATCGCCAAGAAGAACGGCATGGACTGCTTCGCCGGCCAGTTCGCCAAGTACGAGGGCCTCACCTGCAACGCCACCGAGTGGATGAACGCCTACGGCGCCAAGGTCGTCGACGCGTCCGGCAAGCCGACGGTCGACTCCCCCGAGGCGGCCAAGGGCCTGCAGGTGCTCGCCGACCACTACAAGAACGGTGACATCCCCAAGCAGGCGATCACCTACCAGGAGGAGCAGAGCCGGCAGGCCTTCGAGGACGGCAAGCTGCTGTTCCTGCGCAACTGGCCGTACGTCTACAACCTGGCCAGCACCGACGCCTCCTCCAAGGTGAAGGGCAAGTTCAAGGTCGCCCCGCTCCCCGGCGTCAGCGGCCCGGGCACCTCGACGCTGGGTGGCCACATGGCCGCGATCAGCGCCTTCTCGGACCACAAGGCCACCGCGCTGGACTTCCTGAAGTTCCTGACCTCGCCGGAGCAGCAGAAGACCAACATGGAGAAGGGCTCGCTCGCCCCGGTCATCGAGTCGATCTACGCCGACCAGGCCTTGGTGTCCAAGTACCCGTACCTGCCGGTCCTCAAGGAGTCCATCTCCAACGCCGTGTCCCGTCCCGTGACGCCGTTCTACCCCGGCGTGACCAAGGCCATCCAGGAGAACAGCTTCGCTGCCATCCAGGGCCAGAAGTCGCCGGAGCAGGCGGTCAAGGACATGCAGGCCGCGATGCAGGCTGCGTCCGGCAGCTGACCTGACGGTCCCAGCATTCCCAGTGGTGTGGGGGTGGCCCCACGGGGGTCACCCCCACACCCGTTTCCGGCGGTTCGCCGCCCACGCAGCACGGGCGGCACCACCGCCCGCGAAGCACCGGCGGCACGACCGCCAGCACCACCTGAACACTCGAGCATGACGTCCACCACCCGCCCTCCCCCGAGGGCGCGGCGCAGCCGGGGCAAGGAGCAGGCATGAGCGCAGTCGCGGAGTCGACCAAGGGTTCGACCCCCACCAGGAACAAGGCGCCCAAGGTGAAGGGGCTCAACGCGGGCCAAGGTCGTCAGGGGCTGCTGCTCGTGGCGCCGACCATCATCTTCCTGGCGGTCATCATCATCTACCCGCTGCTGCGGGCTGTTCAGCTGTCGTTCCAGAAGGACGCCGGCCTCGATCCCGCGACCGGCCTGTTCGTCGAGGGCGGCAGCGCGGGCATCTCCAACTACACCCACTGGCTCCTGCAGCAGTGCGGCAACGTCGACTGCCCGCCGGGCACGCTCGGCGCCCAGTTCTACGATGCCTTCTGGGTGACGATGTTCTTCACCGTCACCAGCGTCGTCATCGAGGTCATCCTCGGCATGTGGTTCGCGATGATCATGAACCGCAACTTCCGCGGCCGTGGCCTCGTGCGGGCCGCGATCCTCGTGCCCTGGGCGATCCCCACGGCGGTCACCGCCAAGCTCTGGTTCTTCATCTTCGCCTACCAGGGGATCGCCAACAAGCTCATCGGCGTCGTCGGGATCTCGCCCCAGCTGTGGACCAGCGACCCGCTCGCCGCCAAGTTCGCGATCGTCATCGCCGACGTCTGGAAGACCACGCCGTTCATGGCGCTGCTCATCCTGGCCGGCCTCCAGCTGATCCCGGGCGACGTCTACGAGGCGGCCCAGATCGACGGCGCCACCAAGTGGCAGACCTTCGTGCGGATCACCCTCCCGCTCGTCAAGACCCCGCTCATGGTGGCGGTGCTCTTCCGCACGCTGGACGTGCTGCGCATCTACGACCTGCCGGCGATCCTCACGCAGGGCGCGGGAGGAACGACGTCCTTGTCGATGCTCGTCATCGCGCAGATCCGGCAGGGCTTCCACAACGCGTCCGCGCTCTCGACGATCGTCTTCCTGCTCATCGCGTTCGTGGCGTTCCTCTTCATCAAGTTCGGTGGCGCCGACGTGATCCAGCGGCCGCCGCAGTCCAAGAAGAAGAAGGACGAACCGACCAAGGAAGAGCCGCAGACCGGCAACCCCGTCGCCGCCAACGCCACCTCCACGGGAGCCTGACATGACCGCCACCACCGCGACCACCGCACCTCCGAACGCGGGCCGCACCGAGGCCCAGGAGATCCACTTCCGCAGCGACCGCAACGCCAAGATCCGCATGTACATCGGTCTGGCGGTCCTGGTCATCTGGGGCCTGGCCCCGTTCTACTGGATGGTCGTCACCGCGTTCCGCGACGTCGGCTACACCTTCGACAGCACGCCGTGGCCGACCCACGTCACGCTGGACAACTTCAAGACCGCCTTCTCCACCGACCGTGGCAACCACTTCGGGGCCGCGCTCGTGCACTCGGTCATCATCGGCATCGTCACCACCGCGGTGGCCATGCTCGTCGGCGTCTTCGCGTCGTACGCCCTCGCCCGGCTCAACTTCCCGGGCAAGTACGTCGTCCTCGGGATCATCCTGGGTTCCTCGATGTTCCCTGGCGTGGCGCTGGTGTCACCGCTGTTCCAGCTGTTCTCCAGCCTCGGCTGGCTGAGCGGCGTGAACTACCAGGCGCTGATCATCCCGAACATCTCCTTCGCGCTACCGCTGACGATCTACACGTTGACGGCGTTCCTGTCCGAGATGCCCTGGGAGCTGGAGGAGTCCGCGCGGATCGACGGGTGCACGCCGGGTCAGGCGTTCCGCAAGATCATGCTGCCGCTCGCGGCGCCGGGCCTGTTCACCACGGCCATCCTGGCGTTCATCGCCAGCTGGAACGAGTACCTCCTGGCGCAGCAGTTCTCGACGCCGGCGACCCAGACCGTCACCGTCGCCATCGCGTCGTTCACCGGCGCCCAGCCGCACCAGGAGCCGTACACCGCGGTCATGGCGGCCGGCACCATCGTCACCGTGCCGCTCATCATCATGGTCCTGGTGTTCCAGCGGGCGATCGTCTCCGGCCTCACGGCGGGAGGTGTGAAGGGCTAGGCGCACGCCTGGCCCTCCGGCTCATGGGACTGTTCAACCCGGGCAGCGGCACCGGCAACGCCCGCGCCAAGGCACAGCGCCTCGACATGCTGCTCGGCATTCTCGGGTTCTTCGCGTTCATGGCGGCGGTGCAGACCGTCGTCCTGGAGGTCCGCGGGGAGGCGGCGGGTGGCTCCGCCGCCCTCCTCGCGGTGCTCCTGCTCGCCTGCTGGGTGGTCTGGCGGGCGCGGCGCAACACGGGAGCCTGAGCACCGCCGGCGGCTGCGCGCGAGGACGACACCGCCCGCGCAGCCGCGGAGCGTGGGACCGAGGGGAGGCATGGATGAGCACCATCGGGGACGTGGCCCGGGCCGCCGGGGTGTCGGTGGCCACGGTCTCGCGAGCCCTGCGGGGCCTGGACCGGGTGAGCCCGGAGACGCGGGACCGCGTCCTGCGGGCCGCTGACGAGCTCAACTACATGGCATCACCGGCCGCGACCAGCCTGGTCTCCGGTCGTACCCGCGGCATCGCCGTGGTCACGCCCTACTTCGACCGCTGGTTCTTCGCCACCGTCGTCAGCGGGATCGAGAAGGAGCTGCGGGACAAGGGCCACCACGTCCTGCTCTGCGACCTCGAGGGCCACACCTTCGACACCCGCCTGCCCATCACCCAGAGCATGTTCTGGAAGCGGGCCGACGGCATCATCCTGCTCAACGTCCCGCCGGACCCCTCCGAGCGGGCGCTGATCGACCGCCTCGGCCTGCCCGTCGTGACCGTGGGCAACCGCCAGCCCGGCTGGCCCTCGGTCCGGATCGACGACCGGGCCGCGATGGCACTGGCGACCCGGCACGTCATCGGGCTGGGTCACCGTGACATCGCGTATGCCGGGACCGTGCCCGCCTCGATCACCCACCTGCAGACGCCGTACGACCGGCGCGAGACGTTCATCGCCGTGCTGCGCGAGCACGGCCTGAGCTGTCCGCCGGCCTGGGTGCTGGAGTGCGACTGGACCGCCTCCGGGGCGATGGCGCACGCCGACCTGTTGTTCGCCGGGGACCACCCCCTGCCGACCGCGGTCGTCGCGGCCTCCGACGAGATCGCCTTCGGGGTGATGGCCTCGGCCCGGCGCCACGGCCTCGACGTGCCGGGCGACGTCTCCGTCATCGGCATCGACGACCACGTCTACTCCGACATCATGGGCCTGACGACGGTCCGCCAGGACGTCCTGGCGCAGGGACGGCGGGCTGGGCGGATCATGCTGGACGCCCTCCACGGGCACGTCGACCCCCAGCTCGACGAGGTGCTGGGCATCAGCCTCGTGGAGCGCGACTCCACCGCGCCGGTCGGGGCGCCGGTCGCGCCGGGGCTCGCCCCGGCCGGCGCGGGGAGCTGAGCCGTCAGTTCACCCCGCCCTCGGAGTCGGCCAGCGCCTCCGGGTCGCGAAGGTAGGTCTTCTTGGCCCGCAGGGACCGGTTCGCCACCCAGGTGAGGAGCCACAGGACGACGCCCAGCGCGAGCAGCCAGCCGGCGATCTCGTACTGGACCGTCTTGCGACCGGTCCACGGGCCCACGAAGAAGGCGCAGCACAGTGCGCCCACGACCGGCAGCGCGGTGGGCGCCACGAAGTGCTTCCGGTCGACGGCGTCCCTGCGCAGGACGAGGACGCAGACGTTGACGAGGGTGAAGACCCCGAGGAGCAGCAGCGCGGTGGTCCCGCCGAGGGCCGCGACCACGTCGCTGTCGGAGCGCGTCGTGACCAGGACGATGAGCCCGAGGGCGATGGCCGTCGTGAAGAGGATCGACAGGTACGGCGTGCGGCGCCCCGAGTGGACCTTGCCCAGGAAGGGTGGCAGCACCTCCTGGCGCGCCATGCCGTAGAGCAGCCGGCTCGCCATGAGCATGTTGATCAGGGCCGAGTTGGCGACGGCGAACATCGAGATGAACGGGAACAGCGTGTCGACCGGCACCGAGGGCGCTGCCGCCCGGACCACGCTGACGAGCGGGGTGTCGCTCCTGCCGAGCTCCTCGACGGGGACGATGGCCACGGCGAACAGGGCGACGAGGACGTAGATGAGCCCGGTGATGCTGATGCCGGAGATCATCATCGTGGGGAAGTTCCTCACGGGGTCGTGAGTCTCCTCGGCCATGTTCACCGAGTCCTCGAAGCCCACCATCGCGAAGAACGCCAGCGACGTCGCCGCGGTCACCGCGAGGAAGGCGCTCTTGTCGCTCGGGCTGTCGAAGACCACCGTCCGGCTGAAGTCGGTCCGCCCGTCGAACAGCGCCCAGAACCCCACCATGATCACGAGCAGCAGCCCGGACAGCTCCACCAGGGTGAGCACGACGTTCGCCCTGACGCTCTCGCCGACGCCGCGGAAGTTGACGACGGCGACCAGCGCCATGAAGCCGAGCGCCACGGCCATGACCAGGCCACCGTTGTCCGGGTCGAGTCCGAACCCCTCGGCGAGGTTCGCGGCGAAGGCCTGCGAGGCGGTGGACGCGCTCGTGATGCCGGAGCACATCACGGTGAAGCAGACGATGAAGGTGAGGAAGTGGATGCCGAACGCCTTGTGGGTGTACAGCGCCGCTCCCGCGGCCCGCGGGTACTTGGTGACGAGCTCGAGGTAGGAGAACGCCGTCACCATCGCGATCGCGAAGGCCACGAGGAACGGCGCCCAGGCGGCTCCTCCCACCTCGGCCGCGACCTGCCCCGTGAGGGCGTACACCCCCGTGCCGAGGATGTCACCGACGATGAAGAGCAGGAGGAGCTTTGGCCCCATCACCCGCGTGAGGTCGGTCTGCTCCTCCCCCGTCGCGCACTCGTGCGTGTCCTGGGCAGTGCTCACGGCACACCCTCCTGGGGTCGCGGCGGTCGCCCTTCACGACCCCTGCTGCCCCTTACCGTGGCGCACCCGGGGCGACACCGCAAAAGGGACGAGCGTGCTGCAGACCCCGGGTCAGGCGTCGATGCGCTCGCGGCCGAGGTCGGCCGCGGACTCGACGATGAAGTCCTTGCGCGGTGCCACGTCGTTGCCCATGAGCAGCTCGAAGACGCGCTCGGCGGCCTCGGCGTCCTGGAGCCGTACCCGGCGCAGGGTGCGGTGCCGCGGGTCCATCGTCGTCTCCGCGAGCTGGTCGGCGTCCATCTCGCCGAGGCCCTTGTAGCGCTGCAGCGGCTGCTTGATCGTCCGGCCGCGCTTGTTCAGCCCGGCGACGGTCCTGCGCATCTCCGCCTCGGAGTAGGTGTAGATCAGCTCGTTCTTCTTCGACCCCGCGTTCACGACCTCGATGCGGTGCAGCGGCGGCACCGCGGCATACACCCGCCCGGCCTCGACGAGCGGGCGCATGTAGCGGAAGAAGAGGGTGAGCAGCAGGGTGCGGATGTGGGCGCCGTCGACGTCGGCGTCGGTCATGATGATGACCTTGCCGTAGCGGGCCGCGTCGAGGTCGAAGCTGCGGCCGGAGCCGGCCCCGATGACCTGGATGATGGCGGCGCACTCGGCGTTCTTGAGCATGTCCGAGACGGACGCCTTCTGGACGTTGAGGATCTTGCCGCGGATCGGCAGCAGCGCCTGGTAGTCGCTGCTGCGCGCGAGCTTGGCCGTGCCGAGGGCGCTGTCACCCTCGACGATGAACAGCTCGGAGCGCTCGACGTCGGTGGAGCGGCAGTCGGCCAGCTTCGCGGGGAGGCTGCTGGTCTCCAGGGCGTTCTTGCGACGCTGGGTCTCCTTGTGCAGCCGCGCGCTGATGCGCGACTTCATCTCCGAGACGACCTTCTCCAGCAGCAGCGCGGCCTGCGACTTGTCGCCGCGCCTGGTCGAGGTCAGCCGCGACGTGAGCTCCTGCTCGACGACCTTGGCGACGATGGCGCGCACGGCGTTGGTGCCGAGCACCTCCTTGGTCTGGCCCTCGAACTGCGGCTCGGCGAGACGCACCGTGACGACCGCCGTGAGCCCGGCCAGGACGTCGTCCTTCTCGGGCTTGTCGCTGCCGACCTTGAGCCGGCGGCTGTTGACCTCGAGCTGCTTGCGGAACACCTTGAGCAGGGCCTGCTCGAACCCGGCCAGGTGGGTGCCGCCCTTGGGCGTGGCGATGATGTTGACGAACGAGGAGACCCTGGAGTCGTACCCGGTGCCCCAGCGGACGGCGATGTCGACGGCGCACTCGCGCTCGACCTCGGTCGGGCTCATGTGTCCCTTGGCGTCGAGGACCGGGACGGTCTCGGTGAAGGTGCCGGTGCCCTGCAGCCGCCACACCTCGGTGACCGCGGCGTCGGGGGCGAGGAACTCGGCGAACTCCGAGATGCCGCCGTCGTGCAGGAACACCTCCTCGTGCGGGCCGCTCTCCCCCGGGGTCCCGGGCAGCCGCCGCTCGTCGCGGATGACGAGGGCCAGGCCGGGCACGAGGAAGGAGGTCTGCCGGGCGCGGGCCACGAGCTGGTCGTAGTCGAACGCGGCGTCCTTGAGGAAGATCTGCCGGTCGGCCCAGTACCGGACCCGCGTGCCGGTGACACCCCGCTTGGCCTTGCCCACCACGGCGAGCTCGGAGGACCGCTCGTAGGGCGTGAACTCGTGGTCGGGGCTCTTGTCGTCGCTCGCGACGTCCGGGAAGTAGCCGGGCTCGCCCCGGCGGAAGCTCATGGCGTAGGTCTTGCCGCCGCGGTCGACCTCGACGTCGAGCCGTGAGGACAGGGCGTTGACGACCGAGGCGCCGACGCCGTGCAGGCCACCGGAGGCGGTGTACGAGCCGCCGCCGAACTTGCCGCCCGCGTGCAGCTTGGTGAAGACGACCTCGACGCCGGTGAGCCCGGTGCGCGGCTCGATGTCGACGGGGATCCCGCGGGCGTTGTCCCGGACCTCGACCGAGCCGTCGCGGTGCAGGATCACGTCGATCCGCTCGCCGTGGCCTGCGAGGGCCTCGTCGACGGCGTTGTCGATGATCTCCCAGAGGCAGTGCATGAGGCCGCGGCCGTCGGTCGAGCCGATGTACATGCCCGGTCGCTTGCGGACCGCCTCCAGGCCTTCGAGGACCTGCAGGTGGTGGGCGCTGTAGTCGCTCGACGACTTCGTCGTCGCGGCCTTCTTGGCGGTGGTCTCGGCGGTGGCGGTGGCCACGATCTGTGCTGCTCCTGTGCTGGGTCGGCCCCGGCTGGCGTGCTCCGCCGGGCAGGGCCCCACGCTATCCCGCCCGGCCCGGCACCCCGCGCAGGCACGCGGCAGGCACACGGCAGGCACGCGGCGGGGGCTCCCGGCATACGGCATCGGGCGTAGCCCCCTCGGGCCCCTCGCGCCCCACCCGGACCAGTTCCTCCCATCCACCGGACACCCGAGCACCGAATCCCCTGATGTGACATGCATGACGTGCATCACCACCCAATGCCGGCCGGGAAGAACGGCGCATGCTTGACTGTTGCTACCGGCGCCGGGATGGGTAGGTCTCCACGGAGGGCGACCACGGACCGGAGTAGGACGTCTCACCGGAGACACGACTTATGGAGGAAGGCTGACGTGACCACTGCACTGGCACCCACCCTGAGCGCGGCGGACCGCTGCGACCGCTGCGGAGCCCAGGCCTACGTGCGCGCTCGCCTTCACGCCGGCGGTGAGCTGCTCTTCTGCGCCCACCACGGACGCGAGCACCTGCCGAAGCTGCGCGAGTACGCCGACATCGTCGACGAGACGGACCGTCTGCACGAGACGCCCACCGTCGCGCCGGACGACGAGCGGTAAGCACCCCTAGGCTTCCGGGATGGAAGCCTCCACCTGGGTCCCCGCCCTCCTGATCCTGATCGGGATGGTGGGGATCGTCATTCCCGTCCTGCCCGGCCTGTTCCTGTGCCTGGCCGCCGTGTTCCTGTGGGCCCTGGACGCGCGGTCCGCGCTCGGGTGGACGGTGTTCGGGGTGTGCGCCGTGCTCTGGGGCGCCGGGGTGGGGTTGCAGTACGCCGTGCCCGGGCGTCGGATGAAGGCGGCCGGGGTGCGCACGTCAACCCTGGTCCTGGCCGTGCTGGTGGCCGTCGTGGGGTTCTTCGTGATCCCCGTCGTGGGCGCGTTCGTGGGGTTCGTGCTCGGGATCTACCTGGTCGAGCTCAGCCACTCGCGGGACCGGCGGGCGGCGTGGAGCTCGACGAGGTCAGCCCTGCGGGCGGTGTTCCTGTCGATGGGCATCGAGCTGCTCGCGGCCGTGGCGATCGCGGTGACGTGGGTCGCGGGGGTGCTGCTGGCTCAGTAGCCGTCGTGCCGACGGTCCCAGCGCTGCTCCATCCGCTCCATGAAGGAGCCGCCGCCGCGGGCGGACTTGGTGCGCGCGGCCGGGCTGGTGCGACGGATGGTGCCGTCGGACTGGACGCTGCCGAGGCGGGCGCGGCGTCGCTGGGGGGTCAGGGCGAAGGTCACCGACGCCACCATGAGGGCGAAGCCGACGGCTCCGAGCACCCACAGCTGCGTCTTGACCCCGACGAGCACGACCGCGAGGCCGACGACGACCCCGACCACGGCGACGATGATCCGCCGGCGCTGGGCGGCCCGGGCCCCCGCGCCCTGCATCTGCGAGGCGAACTTGGGGTCCTCGGCATACAGAGCTTGCTCCATCTGCTCGAGCAGCTGCTGTTCGTGCTCTGACAGCGGCACCGTGACCTCCTACGTCGGCGTTCACCTCGGCCAACGCACAGCCCCGCCGGATCGTTCGCCGAGGGACATCGACGCCGGTCAGGGCCTGTGTGTTGACGTCTTCAGGATAGGTCCCCGCGCGGGGTTGCACTACCCGGTCGGTGACCCTCGTCACGGATGAGGCTGGCGGGACGGACGCTGCCCGCCCCGAACCGTGCGCTGGCGCGGTCGACCGCCCGATCGGCCTCGCGCCAGCCGGCATCCGGCTCGTCCAGCAGGCCCTGGATGGGCGCCCCCTCGGTGTCGACCAGCCCCTCCATCCGCACCCCGACGAGCCGGATCCGAGCGCGCTGGAGGCCCAGGCCGTCGAACAGTGACCGCGCCGTCGCGTAGATGTCGCGGCTGACGTCGGTGGGGTCGCGCAGGGTCCGGCTGCGCGTGATCGTCGTGAAGTCGGCGAACCGCACCTTGATGCTCACGGTGCGCCCCATCATCCCGGCGGACCGGACGCGCGCGGCGGTCCGGTCGCTGAGCTTGAGCAGCTCACGGTGGATGTGGGCCGGGTCGTCGACGTCGTGCTCGAAGGTCTCGTCCGAGCCGATCGACTTCTCCCGCCGGACCGGCTCGACGTGCCGGGGGTCGCGGCCCCAGGACAGGTCGTGCAGGTGCGGTCCGAGGCTGTCCCCGAGGGCCCGGCGCAGGGTGTCGAGCGGCGTGTGGGCGATGTCGGCGACGGTGTGCAGCCCCAGGCGGACCAGCGCCTCCTCCGTCTTGTCGCCCACGCCCCACAGGGCGCCGACGGGCAGCTGCTGGACGAACCCCACGACCTCGTCACGCGGGACGACGACCATGCCGTCCGGCTTGGCCAGCCCCGAGGCGAGCTTGGCGACGAACTTGGTGGGCGCCACCCCCACCGAGCAGGTGATGCCCTGCTCGTCGTGGACGGTGTCGCGCACGAGCTGGCCGATGCGGGCCGGGTTGCCGAGCCGGCGCACCGAGCCCGACACGTCGAGGAACGCCTCGTCGAGCGACAGCGGTTCGACGACCGGGGTGATCGAGTCGAAGGTCGCCATGACCGCCGCGGAGATGCGCGCGTAGAGGGCGTGGTCAGGGGCGATGACGGTGGCCTTCGGGCAGAGCCGTCGCGCCCGGGACATGGGCATGGCGGAGGCCACCCCGAACCGCCGGGCCTCGTAGGTCGCCGAGAGCACGACGCCGCGGTTGCCGCCGCCGATGATGACGGGCGTGCCGACCAGCTCGGGCCGGCTCAGCAGGGACGCCGAGGCGTAGAAGGCGTCCATGTCGACGTGCAGCACGGTGCAGCCGGTGTCGTCGGGGGGCCCGTCGGACCCGCGCTGCGGGAGGGCGTACTGGCGGCGGCTCACCGCGCGCTCCGGGGGGCGCTCACGACGCGCTCCGTGGGGAGCACCGGGAGGTGTCGCGGGGATCCGGCGGGCGCGCCGGAGGGTGCGCTGGCACGGCGCCTACCGCGGGCGGTGGGCGAGGACGTGCACGGCGGTCCCGAGCTGGCCGAGGAACGCGAACTGCGGGGAGTCGGCGACCGCCTGCTCGAGGTGCAGCAGCGCCACGCGGTCGGCGTCGGACTCGACGAGCCCGGACGGCACGAGGTCACTGAACGTGCGCACCCCGTGCACGGCGTCGACGACGAGTCCGGTCTGCTCCACCATCGCCCGCAGGGTGCCGGCGTCGAAGCGGCGCGGCAGTGGGTCCTGGCTGCCCCAGCGGCCGTCGGCACTGGTGAGTGCCTGCTCCGCCTGGGCGAACTGCCCGGCGAGGGCCCGGGCCAGGACCACGGCGAGCCGCTGGGCCGTGACGAGGCTGAGGTGACCGCCCGGGGCGAGGGCGGCGGCCAGGGCCGACAGGGTGACCTGCGGGTCGTCGACGACCTCGAGGGTGCCGTGGCAGCAGACGAGGTCGACCGGTCGCTCCCCCACGACGGCGAGCAGGGAGTCGGCATCGCCCTGGACGGCGTGCACGCGTCCTTCCACCCCGCGCTCGCCGCTGCGACGCGACAGGGACGCGAGGGCGTCGGGACTGGGGTCGACGACGGTGACGTCGTGGCCGAGCTCGGCGATGGGGACGGCGAGCCCGCCGGTGCCCCCACCGACGTCGAGGACCCGCAGCGGACGGTCGAGCTCTGCGCTCCGGCGCCCGACGAGGTCGTGGACCGCAGCCCAGACCGCGGACGTGCGCAGCGAGGTCTCGACGCCGCCACGACGGGTGCGCCACTGCTCGTCGGCCACGCGGTCCTCCTCCACAGACATCAGGAACGAGCAGGGAGGACGTGGACGCCCCCGTGACCTGCTCCGACGCCCCAGCGTAGTCGTCAGGGGTGACGACCCCGGGCCGTGTCCCACGGCGGACGGCCCGCGCCGGCGCACCCCACCGGCGGCCACCGCATCGTCCGTCCGGTCCGTTTCGTCCGGGACCGGCCGCCACGGCCCCGGGGCGCGGCTAGCGTGCGAACCTCCCCCGCCTGCCCGACCTCGAGGACCTCCGACCGTGTCGTCTGCCCTTCCCCCGCTCCCGCCCCCTGCCCCCGGGGCGCCGCGCGCCTCCACCGGGGCCCGCAGGATCGGGGTGGCGGCCGCCCTCGGGTGGGTCGGCCTGGCCGTCGTCGCCCGGCTGGGGTTCGCCTCGGGTGGCCCGAGTGGTGCCCTGGTGCTGACGGGCGCGTATGTCCTCGTCGTCGCGGTGGTGGCGCTGCTGCGCGGTCGGGTGGGCTGGGCGCGGTTGCGGAGCCGTCCCGCGGGGGGCGTCGCCCTCGCGGCGGCCCTGGCGCTGCTCGTCGCGGGCGGCGCGACCGCGCCCACGTCGTCGGTCCCGACCGCCGCACACCCCACCGGCAGCCCGACGACCTCGACGAGCCCCGGTCCGTCACCCACGGTCGCGCCCGCGGCCGCCCCCGCCGTCCCCTCGAGCACCCCTGTCCCGGCGCGGACCGCCATGACGGCCACCTCCCCTGCGTCCACCTCCCCGCCAGCGCGTCCCGGCACGGCGCTGGCCCTGCTCGGCACCCTGACGGTGAAGGGCCGGGGGCCCATGACGGGGTACGCCCGCGACCAGTTCGGTGCCGCCTGGACCGACACCGACCGCAACGGGTGCGACCAGCGCAACGACGTCCTGCGCCGCGACCTGCGCCAGGTGCGGCTCAACGCCGGCACGCACGGCTGCGTGGTCCTGACCGGGTCGCTGCTCGACCCGTACACCGGCCGCACCATCGCCTTCACCCGCGGCTCGGCGACGTCGTCCGCCGTCCAGATCGACCACGTCGTGGCCCTCGCCGACGCCTGGGTCAAGGGCGCCGCGCGCTGGGACGCCGCCACCCGCACCGCCTTCGCGAACGACCCGCTCAACCTCCTCGCCGTCGGCGGCTCGGTGAACGCGGCGAAGGGCGCCGGCGACGCGGCGACCTGGCTGCCGCCCGCGAAGGGGTACCGGTGCGCGTATGCCGCGCGGCAGGTGGGCGTCAAGGCCCGGTATGCCGTCGCGGTCACGTCGGCGGAGCGCGCGGCGCTGGCGCGCGTCCTCGGGGCCTGCCCGACGATGGCAGTGCCCGCTGCCGGGCCGGTCGCCCTCGGCGGCTGGCCGGTCGCGACGAGCTCGTCGGCGCCGCGACCGACCTCCTCGACGGCCGGCGGCACGGCCTCGCCGAAGCCGTCGGCCTCGAGCACGTCTCCCTCGTCCCTCGTGCAGGGCGTCCACCCGGGCGCCTTCTGCTCCCCGGAGGGAGCCCTCGGCCGCACCAGCAAGGGCACGCTGATGCGGTGCCGGACCACGTCGACGGACCCCCGCGCCCGGTGGCGCTCGGCCTGACGCGAGGGGACGCCGGGGGTACCTCCCGCGGCACTGGCCCTGGCACCTGGCACCGCCACCGGCACCGGCACCGGCACGGCACTGGCACCTGGCACCGGCACGGGCGCTGACGCCGGCACCGGCGCCACGGCGGCCGCAGCGCCGCCGTCCGGTCCTCGGCGTCATCGTCGTGACGGGCACCCTCCCTCCGTCAGTGGCCGGAGCTGCCGGGGCTGGAGTGCCACAGCTTGCGCGGTGGGTCGAGCCGGTCCGCGCCCGGTCCGCCGGGCACGACGGTGCCCTGGCCGAGCCGGTGCGAGCCCCGCACGTCCTCACCCGGCGGCTTGGTGTCGGCGTACGGGGACTGCCGGAACCCGGAGGCGTGCACGAGCACCCGGCGCCCGCCCCGCAGGGCCTGCTGGTGCGCCGCCTCCTCGGCCTGCGCCTGCTCGGCAGCCGCCCGCTCGGACTCCTCCATCGCGGCCCACACGGCCTCCACCCCGCCGCGCTGCCACGCCTCCCACAACGGGGCGAGCTCCCACGCGCCCGTCGCCCGCAGCGAGATGCCCCTCGGGCCGGTGCGTCGCACCACGCCCCGCACGAGCAGCATCCACGAGTGGAAAACCGTGGCGGCGTAAGGACCTTGGACGTCCTCGAAGAACGTCGCGTCGACCGGCCCGGTCGAGTCGTCGAGGGTGAGGAACACGACCCGGCGGCCCGAGCGGATCGGCGGGGTCTGGGTGGCGACCTTGACCCCGCAGGCCCAGACGGTCGACCGGCTGCGGGCCGACAGCAGGTCGCGGCTGCGGGTGACCCCGAGGGCGTCGAGCATCGGCGCGTAGAACTCGACGACGTGGGCGCTGGCGTCGAGCCCGAGGATGTCGAGCTCGGCCCGGACCCGCTCGGGGCCGCTCAGCTCGGGCAGCCCGGTGCCGGTGGTCAGCTCGGGCCGGTCACCGAGGTCGAGGGCGAGCTGCGTGGGCTGGAGGCCGGCCGCGGCCACCGGGGCGGCCGCCTGCGACTGGGCCGCCGCGCGGGCGCGCACCTGGTCCCCCGCGAGCACGTCGGGCGGCGCCGACGCCTCACCCCGGGACCGGCCGCGCGGTGCCACCCGGCGGCTGGAGCGGCCGACGGCCCGGGTCCAGCGGTCGAGCTCGGCGAGGTGGAGCAGCAGGTCGCGCCGGGTGGTGCGGCCGCGCCGCCCCAGGCCTGCGGTCGTCGGCCCGGACGTCAGCCCCGGCACCCCGCCGGAGACCGCACCGATGCCGTAGAGCCGGTCGAACGCCCCGGCGAGGACGAGCCGTTCGGCGACCGGCCGCGACACCCGCGCCCGGTGCCAGAAGTCGGACAGCCCGGCATACGGCTGGCCGGCGACGACCTGCGCCACCTCGGCCTCGCTGATCCCGCGGACGTCGGCGAGCGAGAGCCGGATGCCGTAGTCGCTGGCGTCGGGCAGGTCCCCGGTGCGCACGTCGGCCGCGGTCCGGTCGCCGGGCGCTCCGGGGAACAGCGTGCGCTGCTCGAGGGGGTCGAGCTGCTCGAGCCGCTCGACGCGGTAGGTGCCGGTCGAGGCGTTGACGTCCAGGCCCAGCACGGTGATGCCGAGCGAGCGGGCGTCGTCGAGGATGAGCCGCTTGGGGTACATGCCCGGGTCGTGGGTGAGCACCCCGGCGAGGAAGGCCGCGGGGTGGTGGGTCTTGAGCCAGGCCGAGTGGTAGGTCGGCAGCGCGAACGCGGCGGCGTGGGCCTTGCAGAAGCCGAAGGACGCGAACGCCTTGAGCACCTCCCAGATGCGGTCGGTGTCCTCGCGGGTGTAGCCGCGGGCCAGCGCCGCGGGTCGCCACCACGCCTCGATCTCGACCTGGCCGCCGGGGGTGCCGAGCGCCCGGCGCACCTCGTCGGCCTGGGCCAGCGAGACGCCGGTCGTCTCGGCGACGATCATGAGCACCTGCTCGTGGAACACCACGACGCCCTCGGTCTCCTGCAGCGCGGCGATGAGGGTGGGGTGCAGGTAGGAGGCGGCCTTCCAGCCGTGCCGGGCCTCGAGGAACGGCGTGATCATGTCGGACTTCACCGGCCCGGGGCGGAACAGCGAGATGTCGATGACGAGGTCCTCGAACCGCTGCGGCCCGAACTTGCCGATGAGCTCGCGCTGCCCGGGGCTCTCGATCTGGAAGCAGCCGAGGGTGTGGCTGGTGCGGATCAGCCGGAAGGTCGCCTCGTCGTCGAGCGGGACCTGCGCCTGGTCGTCGAGGTCGACCTCCTGCCCGTCGACCCGCGCGACCTCGGCCACGGCGTGCGCCATCGCCGACTGCATCCGGATGCCGAGCACGTCGAGCTTGAGCAGCCCCATCGTCTCGACGTCGTCCTTGTCGTACTGGCTCATCGGGAACCCCAGCCAGCTCGCCTCGACCGGTGTGCGGTCGAGCAGGCTGCCGTCGGAGAGCACGACCCCGCACGGGTGCAGCGCGATGTGCCGGGGCAGGCCGTCGAGCCGCTCGACGAGGTCGAACAGCGCGCGCAGCCGGGGGCTGTCGAGCCCGCGGGAGCGCAGCTCGGGCAGCTCGGCGATGGCGCTGCGGGCGTCGCGGGCGCGGATGTGCGGGAACGCCTTGGCGATCTCGTCGACCTCCACCGGGGCCATGCCGAGCGCGGCGCCGACGTCGCGGATCGCGTGCCGGACCTTGTAGGTGTCCATCATCGACACGCAGGTCACCCGGTCGCCCCCGAACCGCTCGAGCACGCGCTCGTAGACCTCGGTGCGCCGGGCCGACTCGACGTCGATGTCGATGTCGGGCAGCTCGGCCCGCAGCGGGCTGCAGAACCGCTCCATGATCAGGCCGTAGCGGATCGGGTCGACCCCGCTGATCCCGAGCAGGTAGTTGACCAGCGACCCGGCGCCCGACCCGCGCGCGGCGACCCGGACCCCCATCTCCCGGATGAGGTCGACGACCTCGGCGACGGTGAGGAAGTACGAGGCGTACCCGAGCTCGGCGATGACCTTGAGCTCGTCGACGAGCCGGCGCTCGACCGCGGACAGCTCGCGCTCCCCCAGCCCCGGGTAGCGCCAGGCGAGCTTGTCGCGGCAGCGCTGCTCGAGCCGGACCTGCGGGCTCTCCCCCGCCTCGATGCCCAGCACCTCCGGCTCGGGCAGGTGGACCGAGCCGATGCCCAGGTCGTGCCGGGCGCTCTGGGCGCAGGCGAGCCCGAGGGCCAGGGTGCGCTCGAGCAGGGCGTCGGCCCGGGTCCGGTCGCCACCGGTCACCGCGAGCGCCACCTCGCGCATGGTGTCGGTGCCCGCGAGGTGGGCCGCGTCGGTGACCCGGTCGAGGTGCCGGGTGTCGAGGGCGACGAGCCGGCGGGCGGCGTCGAGGACGTCGACGACCGCGGACTCGGCCGGGTCGACGTGGCGCACCGCCGCGGTGAGCACCGCCGGCAGCCCGGCGTCGTCGGCCAGCCCGAGCATCCGCGCGGCGTGGACGCGGGAGGCCGGGGTGCCGGACGGGCCGCCGTGGCAGACCACCTCGACCACGAGCGCGCCGGGCGGCAGCCGGTGCTGCCACCGGGCGAGCAGCGCCCTGGCCCGGTCCGGCCGCCCGGCCAGGACCGCCCGGCCCACGTCGGAGTCGGGGCCGAACAGGACGACGAGCGGGCTGGGGTGTCCGTCGGGGGCCGCGCAGCGCGCGGCGACGGTGTCGAGCGAGGTCACCGGCGTCCCCCGCTCCCCGCGCAGGTGGGTGTCGGTGACGAGCCGGCACAGCGCGGCATACCCGACACCCCCGGGCAGCCCACTCGCCCGGCCGCGGGCGAGCACGGTGACCCGCGGGTGGCGCGGGTCGACCACGGCACCGCCGCGCACCGGGGTGCGGGGCCGGGCCGCCGGGGGCAGGTATGCCGCGTGGCCGCCACCGCGGGCGGCACCGGCGAGCGCCCGGTCGGCGAGCGTCCGGTCGGCGAGCATCCGGTCGGCGAGCATCCGGTCCGTGAGCTTCTGGTCGAAGGGTCGGCGTCCACCGCGGGCGGGGTCGTCGGGACCACCGCCGGACGCGCCGGAGCGGTCCCGGTCGGGCCCGACCGCGAGGTCGACCCCGAGGACCGGGGAGATGCCGGCGGCGGTCGCAGCCCGGACGAACCGGACCGCGCCGTAGAGCCCGTCGCGGTCGGTGAGGGCGAGCACCGGCTGGCGGTGCTGGGCGGCGCGCTCGACGATCGCCTCGGGCGTGGCGGTGCCGTAGCGCATCGAGAACCCCGAGGCGACGTGGAGGTGGACGAAGTCGGTCACGGCGACCCCCCGGCGCGGGCCGGGGCCCCGGAGGCCGCCACGGTGGGCACGAGCACGTCGCGGGCGACACCGGCGGCCGGCAGGCCGAGGGCGCGGCAGACCAGCTCGAGGAAGGTCTCGGACTGGCGCAGCAGGTCGTCGGCCTCGCGGGCGGTGTGCGGGCCGGGCCGGGCGGCGACCAGCTCGAAGAAGCCGGCCCACTCGGCGAGCTCCGGCGCGACCGACGGCACCAGCTCCCAGAGGCTGCGCGGGCCGGCCGGGCCCCCGGGGCTGGTGCGGGCGGCGACCACGGCGGCGGCGGCGCGCAGGGCCGCGAGCTGGGCCTGCCGGTGGCGCTGGGCGATGTCGCGGCTGTGGCACGCCTCGAGCAGGGAGTGCCGGGACCGGTCGAGCAGGTCCAGGGCGCTCGCCACGGCGTGGGGAACGGGGGTGGTGGTGGGAGTCATGGGTCGGCGCCTTCAGTCCGCGACCCGCAGCAGCCGCCAGCCCGCGCCGGCTGGACCGGCCGGGTCGGAGCCGAGGTCGTAGACACCCGACCCGGCGGAGCGACCGGCGCTCGCCTCGACCCGCCACACCCGGCGCTCCCGGGCGTCGGTGAGCACGTCGGCGCCCTCGCGGGCGTCGCGCCACCACGCCCGGCGCTCCTGCCAGGAGTCCAGGACGGCCCGCACGACGTAGAGCCGGCCACGCCAGACGAACGCGTCCGGGTGCGTGGCCACGGTGGTGCCACCCCCCTCGGTGCTCTCGCGGACCTCGATCGGCTCTTCGTACCGGCGCACCACGGCATGGCTCCTTCGTCAGGGCAGGATGGGATGAGGTGGGGCCCTGGCCCGGACCGGCGGGGTCGAGGCGCCGGCCGCGGGGCCAGGGCCGGCCGTGGTCCGGTGGCGACGGACGGCTCGGCCCAGGGCCGGAACCGCTCGGTCGCCGGTCGTCCGGACCCCGGCATTCGAACATTTGTTCGATATCCGGAACGGTACACCCGGCCTCGGACACGGCGTCAAGAGGAGCCGCGACGCCGGTGCGCGCCCACCCGTGAGACGACCTCCCCGAACTCTGGTGGGCTCCCCCCGCCGGCCCTAGTCTGCGAGCATGCCGCCCGACGCGTCCTCGCCGCAGGCGCTCACCCCGACGACGACCCGCCCCACCGGCGCGGTCCCGGACCTTCGTGGGCACCCGGGCGTCCAGCGCGTGCTCGCAGCCCTCGCGGTCCACCACGTCACGCCCGAGGTCGTCACGCTGCCGGACGCGGTCCGCACCGCGGCAGCCGCGGCAGCGGCACTCGGGATCACCCCGGCGGAGATCGCGAACTCGCTGGTGTTCCGGGCGACCTGCGCCGCGGGCGGGAGCTCCCCCGTCCTCGTCCTGACGTCGGGGGCGCACCGGGTCGACCTGGTGAAGGTCGCCGACCTCGTCGACGACGTCGCGCACCTCGAGCGCGCAGACGCCGACTTCGTCCGGGAGACCACCGGCTTCGCGATCGGCGGGGTCGCGCCCGTCGGCCACACCCAGGCGGTGCCGACGTACGTCGACGTGTCGCTGAGCCGCTACCGGCACGTGTGGGCGGCAGCGGGCCACAGCCACACCGTCTTCCGCACCACCTACGAGGAGCTGCTGCGGGTCACCGCCGGCCGTGCCATCGAGGTCGCCTGACCCTGCCCACCCGGAGCCGGCTCACCCACCTCCCTCGGGTCACCGGCACCCGTGCCCGTCAGGCCGGCGGCGGACCCTCGTGCACGCAGAGCACGTTCCCGTCGGGGTCGCGGAACCACGCGGCCCGGTCCGTACCCGTCGTCGCGATGTGGCCCACCGTCGTGAGGCCGGGCAGGTCGTAGTCGTCGAACACGACCCCGCGGCCCTCGAGGTCGCGCACCTCCGCGGCGACGTCGGGCACCTCCCAGCTCAGTGCCGTGCTCGGGTTCTGCGTCCCCGCGTCACGCGGGAGCAGCATGAGCACCACGCCGCCCGCGAGCCCGTAGAGCAGGCTGCCCTCGTCGTTCGTCCCCTGGAACGGCAGACCGAGACGGTCGTAGAACGCCCGTGCGCGACCGGTGTCCGTGACGGGCAACATCGTCGCGATCGAGCTCGTGGCCAAGGACATGACGAGACCTCCTCGCTGCGCTGCGGCCCCGGCGGTCGCAGGCCACCTTCGAGCATGCGCCCCGCCCGATCCGTGGCGCTCCCCCACAAGGGTGAGACCGGCTGGGCAGAATGTGCCCCATGACCTCACCCCGGCCGGTCGAGTGCTGGCTCACGGACATGGACGGCGTCCTCGTGCACGAGGAGACCGCGATCCCGGGGGCGGCCGAGTTCCTGCGCGCCCTGGTCGAGCACGGTCGACGGTTCCTGGTCCTGACGAACAACTCGATCTACACCCCGCGCGACCTGCGGGCCCGGTTGCGGGCCAGCGGCATCGACGTGCCCGAGGCCGCGATCTGGACCTCCGCGCTCGCCACGGCCCAGTTCCTCGACGACCAGCGACCACACGGGAGCGCGTTCGTCGTCGGCGAGGCCGGGCTGACGACCGCGCTGTACGAGGTCGGCTACACGATGACGGAGCGGGACCCGGACTACGTCGTGCTCGGCGAGACGCGCACCTACTCCTTCGAGGCCATCACCAAGGCGATCCGGCTCGTCGAGGCCGGTGCCCGGTTCATCGCGACCAACCCGGACGTGAGCGGGCCGAGCCAGCAGGGCACGATGCCCGCGACCGGCTCGGTCGCCGCGCTCATCAGTGCCGCGACCGGACGCCAGCCCTACTACATCGGCAAGCCCAACCCCCTCATGATGCGCAGCGCCCTCAACCGGCTCGACGCCCACAGCGAGTCGACCGTCATGATCGGCGACCGCATGGACACCGACGTCATCAGCGGCCTCGAGGCGGGACTTCGGACCGTGCTGGTGCTCACCGGATCGACCTCGCGCGGGCAGGTCGACACCTTCCCCTACCAGCCGACCCGGGTGGTCGACTCGATCGCCGACGTCGTGCCGCTCGTGGGCGAGCTGCGCCCGCTGGCCGGCCCGGGCCGACCATCTGAGTAGTCGCACGGATGCGGGGCGGTCACGACCGGCGGCAGGCTCGGCGCGCCGCAGTCGGGGGACTGTGGCGGCGCGGGGCGTAGGTGCCCGGGGCGGCCGGGGGGACGGTCGAGCCGGGGCCCGCGCCCCGCGCGACGACGTGAGCGGACCGGAGGCTGGGCCATGGGCCTGCGGAAGCTCGGCCGAGGGGCGCCGGAAGCCCGGAAACGCCGGAAACGCCGGAAGCCCGGACGCCGGAGGCCGGACGCCGGAGGCTCGGCACAGGAGCCGCCGGCCTCAGAGACCGAGGTTGCGGTGCACCTCGAGCGTCGCGGTCGAGCGGTTCATGGTGATGAAGTGCAGGCCCGGCGCCCCCTCGGCGAGCATCCGCTGGGCGAGCTCGGTGGCGATCTGCACCCCGACCTCCCGGGTGGCGGCGGGGTCGTCCGCCACGCGCTCGAGCCGCGCGACCACCGGGGCCGGCAGCGGCGTGCCCATGAGCTGGGACATGCGCGCCACCTGCTTGAAGTTCGTCACCGGCATCAGCCCGGGCGTGATGGGCAGCGGTCGGCGCTCCGCGACCCGGTCGCGCAGGCGCAGGTAGGTGTCGGCGTCGAAGACCATCTGGGTGATCGCGAACGACGCCCCCGCGTCGGCCTTGCGCACCAGCACCTCGACGTCGTGGTCGAGGTCGGGCGAGCTGGGGTGCACGTCGGGGAACGCGGCCACCCCGATCGTGAACTCGCCCAGCGAGCGCACCAGCCGGACGAGGTCCGTGGCGTGGTCGAGGCCCTCGGGGTGCGGGATCCACTCCCCGCCCGGGTTGCCCGGGGGGTCGCCGCGCAGGGCGAGGATGTTGCGGACGCCGCTCGCGGCATACATCCCGATCACCTGGCGCAGCGCGGCGACGGACGCGCCCACGCAGGTGAGGTGGGCCAGGGGGGTGAGCGTGGTCTCCAGGGCGATGCGCCCGGTCACCCGCACCGTGCGGTCCTGGCTCGTGCCACCCGCGCCGTAGGTGACGGACACGAAGTCCGGGCGCACCGACTCCAGCCGGCGGATGGCGTCCCAGAGGGTCTCCTCGCCGGTGTCGTCCTTGGGCGGGAAGAACTCGAAGCTGATCGAGGGCGCGGTGCGCGCGAGCATGCCGGGGATCGACCGGGTCTGCGACTCCGGCCGGGCCAGCCGCGACGGTCGACCGAGTGCCATGGCGGTGAGACTAGTCGAGCGCCCACACCGTAGGCTCAGGAGCAGCACCGGGTGAGACGCCCTGTGCCGCCGACGATCTGGAGGAGCACCGTGGTCGCCAGCCCGCTCGATGCCGCCGCACTGCGCGAGCGCGTGCAGCGCTGCGTCGACGCCGTGCTCGCCCGCCAGGACGGCGTCCTGGCCGAGGTCGGGCCCGACGCGCACGAGCTGCTCGAGGCCGTGGCCCGGCTGCTCACCGGCGGCAAGCGGCTGCGGGCTGCCTTCCTCTACTGGGGCTACCGCGGGACGGGGCAGCCCGACTCCGACGCGATCGTCCAGGTGGCCACGGCGATGGAGTTCTTCCAGGCGGCCGCCCTGATCCACGACGACGTCATGGACGACAGCGACACCCGCCGCGGTATGCCGGCGGCGCACCGCTCGCTCGCCGCCCGCCACGAGCGCGAGGAGTGGGCCGGCGACGCCGGCCGGTTCGGCGTCGCCGGGGCCATCCTGGCCGGGAACCTGTGCCTCAACTGGACCGAGGAGCTGTACGCCACGTCCGGGCTCGCGCCCGAACACCTGGCCCGGGGCCGCGAGGTCTTCGACCGGATGCGGACCCAGCTCATGGGAGGGCAGTTCCTCGACGTCGTCGAGTCGGCCCGCTCCTGGGACGGCGTCGCCACTCCCGAGCGGATCGAGCGCGCCGAGCGCGTGATCCGCTACAAGTCCGCCAAGTACACGGTCGAGCACCCGCTGCTCATCGGCGCGACGGCCGGTGGGGCGGACGCCGACGACCTGGCCACGCTGTCGCGCTACGGGCTCGACCTCGGCCACGCGTTCCAGCTGCGCGACGACCTGCTCGGGGTCTACGGCAACCCCGCCACCACGGGCAAGCCTGCCGGGGACGACCTGCGCGAGGGCAAGCGCACCGTCCTGGTCGCGCATGCCCTGGCGGGCGCGGACGCGGACGGCCGGGCCCTCATCGGCCGGTACCTCGGCGACCCGACCCTGGGCGACGAGGAGGTCGAGGCGGTGCGCCGGGTCATCACCGACAGCGGGGCCGTCGACGCCGTGGAGGCGGACATCACCCGCCTGGTCGGCTCGGCCCGCGCCGCCCTGAAGTCGACGACCGGGCTCACCGACGAGGCGGTCGACGTGCTCGACGGCCTCATCGACAGCGCCACGAGCCGCCAGTACTAGGAGACCTAGAAGGCCGTCTCCATCGCCCGGCGACGCACCTCGGTCTTGAAGCCGTCACGCAGGGCGTCGACCGGCGTCCCCCCGCGACCCAGCGTGTCGTCGGCGGTGAACAGCCAGCGCACGACCTCCTCGTCGGTCATGCCGCCGTCGGCCAGCACCGTGAAGGTGCCGCGCAGGTGGTGCAGCACGGTCTCGTCGAGGAACTGCTCGGGGACCTTGAGGATCCGCCGCTCCCCCACGCGCAGGCCGAGCAGCTCGCGGTCCTCGAGCATCCGGCGCACCTGCGAGAGCGGCACGCCGAGCCGCTCGGCGACGTCGGGCACGGGCAGCCACGAGCCCACGAGGGCCTCGAGCGATGGCTCGTCCGGGGAGAGGGGATCGGGGTTCTGCTCGGTCACGGGGTCCAGCCTGCCAGCCGTGGCTGCCATTGCAAATTACATCGATGTAAGTCGATATGAGCACGCCACCGTGGTGTACTGTCACACCCGTCACAGCCGCAACATCGACATCATCCGCACCCATTGCACCTCCCGCCCCGGTGGGACCCGCCCGAAAGGCACGTTCCCTGATGCCACCTGTGATCGCCCCGGCCGCCGTTCCCCCGTCCCTGGCCCAGGCCCCGCTGGCCGTCGTCCAGCGGGTCGCGGCCGCACCGCACGGCTGGACGGCCTACACGGTGCGCTCCGGCGACAACCTGTCGGCGATCGCGGACCGCACCGGGACGACCGTGGGCGCGCTGGTGGCGCGCAACCACCTGCGCGACGGTGGGTCCCGCCTGTCCGTGGGACAGCGCCTGTCCGTCCCGAAGACCGCGGCCCAGGCGCGCGCCGAGGCAGCCCGGGCCAAGGCCGCCGCCGCGGCGCGTGCTGCGGCGATCCGGCGCGCCACCTACGTCGTGCGCCCGGGTGACACCCTGTCGGCCATCGCCGCCCGCAAGGGCGTCTCGCTGGCCGCCCTGCTGAAGGCAAACCACCTCTCGACACGCTCGGTGATCCAGGTCGGCCAGAAGGTCCGCATCCCCGGGGCCGGTGCCGCGAGCGCCGCCCGCCCGGCCGCCTCCGCCTCCGCCTCCGTCGCGACCTCGACCTACACGGTCCGCTCCGGCGACACCCTCAGCGCCATCGCCGCCCGGACCAAGACGCCACTCGGCACGCTCTACAAGCTCAACCGGCTCTCGGCCCGCACCGTGATCCACCCCGGGCAGCGCCTGCGGGTGCGGGGCACGACCCCCAGCGCCGCGCGCCCGGCGGCCACCACGGCATACACCGTCGTGTCGGGTGACACGCTCTCGGGGATCGCCGCGCGCAAGGGCGTCTCGCTCGCCTCGCTGCTCAAGGCCAACCACCTCTCCGCCCGCTCGATGATCCAGGTCGGGCAGAAGGTCCGGGTGCCCTCGAGCGCCAAGCCGGTGAGCCCGAGCACCAACAGCTTCGCCGGCCGGACCTACCCCCAGGCGACGGTCAGCGCCGCCAACCGCAACCGTGCCGCCCTCGCCACCCGCTCGGTCCCGAGCCGCACGCAGACCCGGGCGATGATCATCGCGACGGCCCGGCGCCAGGGCGTGGACCCGAAGCTGGCGCTGGCCGTGGCGTGGCAGGAGTCCGGCTGGAACCAGCGCCAGGTCTCGGTGGCGAACGCGATCGGCGTCATGCAGGTGATCCCCTCCTCCGGCGAGTGGGCCTCGCAGATGGTCGGGCGCCGGCTCAACCTGCTCGACACCCAGGACAACATCACCGCCGGCGTGGCCATCCTGCGCTCGCTGACCCGCTCGGCCGCGAACACCGACCAGGCGGTCGCGGGGTACTACCAGGGCCTGGCCTCGGTCCGCGGCAACGGGATGTACGCGGACACCAAGTCCTACGTCACGGCCGTCAAGGCGCACCGCGGCCGGGTGTGACCCGCCGCCCTGCGGCCTGCAGGGCGCCCCGTGGAGCGGTGTCCGCGCCCCCGGGTCCGTCCACGCCTCGGACCGGCCACGGACCTGCCTGCACGAGATGACCAGTCCGGTCTCCTACACTTTGCGGGTGTCTTCCGGTGTGACCGAGTCCCTCCTCGGCCGTGTGCTCGACGGGCGCTACCGCGTCCAGTCGCACATCGCCGACGGCGGGATGGCGTCGGTCTACCTGGCGCTCGACACCCGCCTGGACCGCGACGTGGCGCTCAAGGTCCTGCGCGCCGACCTGGCCCAGGACGACGCGTTCGTGACGCGGTTCCGGCGGGAGGCCCGGTCCGCGGCCCGCCTGTCGCACCCCAACGTCGTCGCCGTCTTCGACCAGGGCGAGGACGACGGCCTGATGTTCCTCGCGATGGAGTACGTGCCGGGCCAGACCCTGCGCGAGGTGATGCGGGCCGAGGGTCCGCTGACCCCGCGAGCCGCCCTCGACATCATGGCTCCGGTCCTGCAGGCCCTCGGCGCCGCGCACCGGGCCGGCATCATCCACCGCGACGTCAAGCCCGAGAACGTCATCCTGCGCGAGGACGACGGCACCGTGAAGGTCGCCGACTTCGGGCTGGCGCGGGCGGTCTCGTCGCACACCGTCACCTCGCAGACGGGCGTGCTGCTCGGCACGGTCGCCTACCTGTCCCCAGAGCAGGTCGAGCGCGGCATCGCCGACGCCCGCAGCGACGTCTACGCCGCGGGGCTGATCCTGTTCGAGATGCTCACCGGCACCAAGGCGTTCACCGGCGACACCCCGATCCACATCGCCTACCAGCACGTCCACGGCTCGATCCCGGCGCCGTCGTCACGGGTGCCGTCGGTGCCGCAGGAGCTCGACGCGCTGGTGGCCCTCGCGACGGCCCGCGACCCGGACCAGCGCCCCACCGACGCCGCGGACTTCCTGACCCAGGTCCGGGCGTCCCGCGCGATGCTCACCCCCGCCGAGCTCGACCGACGGCCAGAGGGGCCGACGGGCCCGGCCGGTGGCGCGCGCACGGTCGCCGTGGAGCGCACGAGCGCCCTGCCCGTAGGCTCCGGCACGGAGGACGACGCCGACGGTGCCGCAGACGGGACCGCAGGCCGTGCCGGCGACCTCGCAGCGGCGGCCCGCCGCCGGGTCCCACCGGTGGCGCTGCCCATCGACCACACCCCCACCGCCCCGCCGGGCTCCGGGCTGGCCGCCGGTCACGGCGCGGCGATCGAGGGCCGCGTCGTCAGCGCCGACGCGGGCCCGCGTCGGTCCCTTCCCTGGCGCTGGATCGGCCTCGCGCTGGCTGCGCTGGTGCTCGCCGGCGTCTCGGTCTGGTGGTTCCTGGCCGGTCCGGGCTCTCCCACGGTCGTCCCCCGCACGACCGGTCTCGCGTACGCCAAGGCGGCCACCGCCCTCGAGCGAGCCCACCTCACGCCCCAGCGCCAGGACCAGTTCGACGAGACCGTCCCCAAGGGCGTCGTCATGTCGACCGACCCCGGCGCGGGCACCGAGGCACCGCGCGGCAAGGACGTCAGGGTCACCGTGTCGCGAGGACCCGAGCGGTATGCCGTGCCGAACGTCGCCGGGAAGTCCAAGGCCGAGGCGAGCGACCAGATCGCCGCGGCCAAGCTCGCCGTAGGAAACGTCACGGAGGCGTACAACGAGACGGTGGCTGCCGGCCTGGTCGTCAGCGTCGACCCCAAGGTCGGCACGGAGCTCAAGCGGGGCGCCGACGTCAACCTCGTCGTGAGCAAGGGCCGCCAGCCCATCGCGGTCACGGACTGGACCGGCAAGCCCGCCGACCAGGCCGTCAACGACCTCACCGGCAAGGGCCTGCAGGTCGACGCCACCGAGCAGCAGTTCAGCACCACGGTCGCCAAGGGCAGCGTCATCACGCAGAGCCCGGCAGGGGGCACGCTGTTCCGCGGTCAGCAGGTCACGCTCGTCGTCTCCAAGGGCCCCGAGATGGTCGCGGTGCCCGACGTCCAGGGCAAGCAGGAGGCGGAGGCCGAGAAGATCCTCACCGACGCCGGGTTCACGGTGACGAAGGAACGGTTCATGGGCGGCGTCTTCGGCACCGTCCGCAGCCAGAGCCCCGCCGGGGGCGCCAAGGCCCCCAAGGGCAGCGCCATCACCCTCGTCATCGTCTGACCGGTCTGCCCGCCCGACGTCCTCCACCCGAAGGCCCTGCCCTGTCCGCCAGCACGCACTCCCCCGGTCCGCCGTCCAGCGCGTCGCGCAGCCCGCTCCCCGCCGCGCGGCTGGCCACCCTGCTCCTGGTGTCGGTCACCGCGGTCTGGGGGTCGACCTTCTTCCTCATCCGCGACCTCGTGGCGCACGTGCCGTCCGCCGACTTCCTGGCAGTGCGGTTCGCGATCGCGGCGGTCGTGATGGCCGTGGTGTTCCGGCGCCAGGTGCTCGCCCTCGGGCGCCGCGAGCTGCTCGTCGGGCTTGGCCTCGGCGTGCTCTACGGCCTGGCCCAGCTGCTGCAGACCGTGGGGCTGGAGCACACCGACGCCTCGGTGTCCGGGTTCGTCACCGGCACGTACGTCGTGCTCACCCCCGTGCTCGGTGCCGTGCTGCTGCGCGACCGGCTCCCGGGCACGACGTGGCTGGCCGTGCTGCTGGCCACGGCCGGGCTGGCGGTGCTGTCGCTGCGTGGACTGTCGGTCGGCTACGGCGAGGCGCTGACCCTGGCCTCGGCCGCCCTCTACGCACTGCACATCCTGGGGCTGGGGAGGTACTCCACGACCGCGTCGGCGACCGGCCTGGCCACCGTGCAGGCGTTCGTCATCACGGTCGTGGCCTTCATCGCCGCCGTCCCGGACGGCATCACCCTGCCGTCGACCGGCGGCCAGTGGACCTCGTTGGTCTACATGGCGCTGGTCGCCGGTGCGGGGGCGCTGTGGGCGCAGACCTGGGCCCAGTCGCACCTGCCCGCGACCCGGGCGGCGATCGTCATGACGATGGAGCCGGTGTTCGCGGCGTTCTTCGCCGTGCTGTTCGGCGGGGAGTCCCTGACCGCGAGGATGCTGCTGGGTGGCGGACTGGTGCTGACGGCCATGTACGTCGTCGAGCTGCTGGGCCGGCGCTCCCCCGGCGCCACCGCCGAGCAGGACCCGCCGGCCGAGCTGCTCCACCACGAGGTCTGAGCGCCCAGGGTCCTGCCACCGGCCGGGCACCCCGGCAAAGCCCCTGACCGGGGTGCGAGTCCGGGTGCGGCTCCGGCTCCGGGTCGGGTCCACTTCTCCAAGGACTGTGCGTTGCCCCGGTATCCGGGGCAACGCACAGTCCGCGCGACGCGCGTCCTCCTGCCCGCGGCGGCACCCTCAGGCGGCCGGTGCTCCCTGCTCGAGCAGCGGCGCGAGGGCGTCGACGGCCAGCGCGGTCCCCGCGTCGTCGACGTCGAGGTGCCACACCAGGCGCACGGCCGTCGGGCTCACCGGGTAGAGGCGTACGCCGAGGGCCGCTGCCGCCTCGACGAAGGCGGCCGCCGTCCACCCGGCGCTCGCGACGTCGAGCACGACGATGTTGGTCTGCACGCGGGCGGGGTCCACCGATCCCGGACGTGCCTGCGCCGCCGCCTCGGCGAAGCGCCGGGCCCGGCGATGGTCGTCGGCCAGGCGCTCCACGTGGTGGTCGAGCGCGTGCAGGCCGGCGGCCGCGAGGATACCGACCTGCCGCATGCCGCCGCCGAACCGCTTGCGCCAGATCCTGGCCTCCTGCATGTGCGCCGCCGACCCGACGAGCACCGACCCGACCGGCGCGCCGAGCCCCTTGGACAGGCACACGCTCACCGTGTCGAACAGCCCACCCCAGGTGTCGAGCGGGGTCCCCGTGGCGACGTGGGCGTTCCAGAGCCGGGCCCCGTCGAGGTGCATCGCGACCCCACGCTGCTGCGTGCCCTCGCGCAGGGCCTGGACCTGGTCCAGCGGCTGCACCGTGCCGCCGCCGAAGTTGTGCGTGTTCTCCACGACGACCAGCCGCGTGTTGACCTGGTACGCCCCGCCGTCGGGGATCATCAGCGCCAGCGGCTGGGACGCGTCGAGCTCCCCGTGCTGCGCCACCCACGACCGCGACGAGATGCCGGAGAGCACTGCGGCAGCCCCCATCTCGGCGCGCAGCACGTGGGCGAGCGAGTCGGCGACGAGCTCCTGCCCGGGCCCGACGTGCAGCCGGATGCCGAGCTGGTTGGCCATCGAGCCCGACGGGGTGAACAGGCCGTCCTCGTGGCCCAGCATCCCCGCGACCCGCTGCTCGAGCTCGCGGACTGTCGGGTCCTCACCGAAGACGTCGTCGCCGACGGCGGCGGAGGCCATCGCCGCGCGCATGGCGTCGGTGGGCCTGGTGAGGGTGTCGGAGAGCAGGTCGACCTGGGGCGCAGCGGGCATGCCCGCAGCCTAGGAGGTGTCGGCCGTGCCCCGGTGACCGGTCACACCGCGCGCTCGGGCGCCGACGACCGGTCACGCCCGCACGAGGGACGACACGGCATACGCCGTCTCAGCTCTTGGAGAGCATCTCCGCGACGAGGAACGCCAGCTCGAGGCTCTGCTGGTGGTTCAGCCGGGGGTCGCAGACCGTCTCGTAGCGCTGGGACAGGTCGGCGTCGAGGATCTTCTCGGCGCCGCCGATGCACTCGGTGACGTCGTTGCCGGTGAGCTCGACGTGGATGCCGCCGGGCACCGTGCCCAGTCCCTGGTGCACCTCGAAGAAGCCGCGCACCTCCTCGACGACGTCCTCGAAGTCGCGCGTCTTGTAGCCGCTGGAGGACTCGAAGGTGTTGCCGTGCATGGGGTCGCAGATCCAGGTGACCTGGGCGCCGCTCGCGGTGATCTTCTCGACCAGCGTCGGCAGCGCCTCGCGGACGGTGCGCGCCCCCATCCGCGTGATGAAGGTCAGCCGGCCGGGCTCGCGGTCGGGGTCGACCTTGTCGATGAGCCGCAGCACCTCGTCGACCTCGGCCTTGGCCGACAGCTTCACCCCGATGGGGTTGAGCACCTTGGAGACGAAGTCCACGTGGGCGCCGTCGAGGTCGCGGGTCCGCTCGCCCACCCAGATGAAGTGGCCGCTGGTGTCGTAGAGCTCGCCGGTGCGGCTGTCGACGCGGGTCAGCGGGCGCTCGTAGTCGAGCAGGAGCGCCTCGTGGGCGGAGAAGAACTCGGTCGTGCGCATCGCGTCGAAGTCCGCGCCACAGGCCGACATGAACTTCATCGCCTTGTCGATGTCCTTGGCCAGGCGCTCGTAGCGGCTGTTGGCCGAGTTGGAGACGAAGCCCTTGTTCCAGTCGTGCACGTGCCGCAGGTCGGCGAAGCCGCCCTGGGTGAAGGCGCGGACGAGGTTCAGCGTGGCCGAGCTCGCGTGGTAGGCGCGGACGAGCCGCTGCGGGTCCGGCACGCGGGAGGTCTCGGTGAACTCGAAGTCGTTGACCATGTCTCCGCGGTAGGCCGGGAGGGTGACGCCGTCGCGCGTCTCGCTGCCGCTGCTGCGGGGCTTGGCGTACTGGCCGGCCATCCGGCCGATCTTGACGACCGGGACGCTCGCGCCGTAGGTGAGGACGGCCGCCATCTGCAGGATCGTCTTGACCCGGTCACGGATGTTGTCTGCGGTCGCGGCCGCGAACGTCTCGGCGCAGTCCCCACCCTGGAGGACGAACGCCTCGCCGCGCGCTGCCGCCGCCATCCGGTTCTTGAGCACGTCGCACTCCCCCGCGAAGACCAGGGGCGGGTACGACGCCAGGGTCGCGACCGCGTCGGCGAGGGCCAGCGGGTCGGGCCACTCGGGCTGCTGCGCCGCCTGGAGGGCGGTGCCGGCCGCGAGGCTGGCGAGGGCGTCGTGCTGGGCAGTGCTCACGCGACAAGGATAGGTGCGCCCGGGAACGGCTCGTCCCGCAGCCCGCATCGCGGTCACCCAGGGCCGCGCGCTCAGGCCTCGGGGGTGTCCAGGCCCTTGGCGATCGCGAACCGCGCCAGCTCGATCCGGTTGTGCAGCTGCAGCTTGCCGAGGGTGTTCTGCACGTGGTTCTGCACCGTGCGGTGGCTGATGAACAGCTCGGCCGCGATCTCCTTGGACGACATGCCGGTCGCGACGAGGCGCAGCACCTCCGTCTCGCGCTCGGTGAGCTCCGGGATCGGCCGGGAGGGGTCGACCGCCGGCTGCGTCGACATCTTGCGGAACTCCCCCAGCACCAGGCCGGCGAGGCCGGGGGTGAAGACCGCCTCCCCGCGCGCCGTCGCACCGACGGCGGCGACGATCTCCTCCCGGGTGGCCGACTTCACGAGGTAGCCGGTCGCCCCCGCCTTGACGGCCTCGAGCACGTCCTGCTGCTCGCCGCTCGCGGACAGCACCAGCACCCGGGTCTCGAGCGCGCCGAGCGCCGCACAGACCTCGTGCCCCCGCAGCCCCGGGAGGTTGAGGTCCAGGACGAGCACCCGCGGTCGCGTGGCCTTCGTGCGGTTGACCGCCGACGGCCCGTCGTCCGCGGTGGCCACGACCGCGAAGCCCGCGTCGGCGAGGTCGGCCGCCACGGCGTCGCGCCACAAGGGGTGGTCGTCCGCGACGACCACCGTCACCGGTGCCGCCGCGGTGTCCTGCTCGCTCATCGATCTCCCTCCGGCGCGCCGCTCTTGGGCGCGCGCATCTCGACCGTCACCCCGGACCCCTCACGGCCGGTGTACCTCGCTTCTCCCCCGAGGTCGCTCAACCGGCCCCGGATGCTCGACGACGCCCCCAGGCGCCCCGCCGCCGCGGCCTGCGCGAGCCGGCCCTGCGGCATACCGACGCCGTTGTCCCGCACGGTGATGACCACGTCCTCGCCGGCGTCCTCGAGCAGCACCCAGGCCTGGGCGTCCTCGCCGGCGTGCCGGCGCACGTTGTCGAGGGCGGCGCCCACGGCGGCGGCGAGCTCGCCCGCGACGCGCGGCGGCACGAGGACGGGGTCGGCGGGGGCGACGAGCTGCACCCGGCCACCGGCGTACCTCGCGAGCGACTGGCGCAGGTCGGTGTCGCCGCTGACCGCTGCCTCGGCGTCCTCGGGGCTGGTGCCGCTGACGAGGGCCCGCAAGATCCGCTCCTGCTCGGCGGCCATCGCGCCCAGTACGGCGGACTGCTCGCCGAGCTCGCCGCCGCGCCGGTTGATGAAGGCCAGGGTCTGCAGCACGCCGTCGTGGACGGTTCGGGCCAGCCGCTCGCGCTCGCGGACCCGTGCCTCGAGGACGAGCGCCTCGCGCAGCTTGGCGTGGCCCTCGCGGGCCAGGTCGCAGGCGTACCCGATGAGGGCCCCGATGAGCAGGAGCAGGACGATGTTGTTGATCGTGTTGGGCGTCGCCTGCCGCACCTCGACGAGGTCGACGACCCCGATGAACACGGCCGCGGGGATGCCGCCGCGGCGCCCGAGCAGGACGGCGGCCGACACGACCCCCGCCGCCGGCCAGAACGTCGGCAGGGTGCGAGCCCCGGCGGCGATGGCGGCGTCGGTGTCGACGAGGCGGGTGGCCAGGATCGCGCCAGCCCCGAGCGCGAGCTCGACGAGCACCAGCCACAGCCGGCGCCGCCGGTAGAACACGAGGAACAGCGTCCACGCGCCGAGCACCGCGAGGACCGACCAGGCGAGGGCGGGGCGGGTCAGGTCGGTGGGCCGGTCCCACAGCGAGTACGCCGCGTAGAGCAGCGCGATCGGCCGGAAGACGTCGATGCCCTTCCAGAACGCCGACACCACCTCAGGCTGGGAGGACGGGTCCAGGACGGACCGGCGCGGCACCGGCACGGGAACGAACCGGTCAGGAGGCGGCGCGGTCGACGGAACCGCCGTCGGCCTCGCCACCGGGGCGGTCGTCGCCCGCCTCGGGGCCGTCCTGGCCGTCGCGGCCGGTGCGCTCGTCGATGTCCGCGGCCGCGTCGTCCACGGCGCGCGAGCCCGAGCGCTGCGCGGGCTCCTCGCCCGCGGCGAGCGCCTCCTCGAGCTCTTTCGCGGCAGCTCCGGGCAGGGCCGCCTCCTGGATCTCGCGGGCCTTGGTCCTCGCGGCCGCGAGGATCCGGTCCTTCATCGAGGTGGCGTACATGTCGACGTACTCCTGCCCCGACAGCAGCATGAGCTCGTACATGATCTCGTCGGTGATCGAGCGCAGGACGAACCGGTCGTCCTCCATGCCCTCGTAGCGCGAGAAGTCGAGCGGCTTGCCGATCTTGATGCCGATCCGCATCAGCTTGGGCACCTTCTTGCCCGTCGGCTGGGCCTTGTCGGTCCCGATCATGGCGACCGGCAGGACCGGGACGCCGGCCTCGAGCGCCATGCGCGCCACCCCGGTGCGGCCCCGGTAGAGCCGTCCGTCGGGGCTGCGGGTGCCCTCGGGGTAGATGCCGAGCAGCTCTCCACGGCGCAGCACCTTCAGGCCCTGGCGCAGCGCAGCCTCACCGGCACGCCCGCCGGAGCGGTCGATCGGCAGCTGGCCGACGCCCTTGAAGAACGCGGCGGTGAGCCGTCCCTTGATGCCGCGCCCGGTGAAGTAGTCCGACTTGGCGAGGAACGTCATCCTCCGGGGGACCATCAGCGGCAGGAAGATCGAGTCCGAGAAGGACAGGTGGTTGCTCGCGAAGATGGCGGCGCCGTCGTCGGGGATGTTCTCCTCGCCCTCGACCCACGGCCGGAACAGCAGCTTGAGCAGCGGCCCAAGCACGACCGTCTTGAGAACCCAGTAGAACACCCCGCACCTCCTGTGACGCGAGGAACTCTACGACACGGCGGGTGCACACCGCTGCCCGTCGGGATTCGCGGGACGGACCTCGCCTCCCGGTCCGGCGCCACGTATCGTGGAGCCGTCGGTGGGAGTCGTCGCACGGCAGACGGTCCCTGGTCGGAAGCAGAGGGGCCCATGGGCGACAAGGACGTGGACGCGCAGTTCGCGGACATCATCGCGCACTGGGACGACATCGCCGTGGTGCCCGAGCGCCCGGCACCGGACCGCCCCGTGGCCGGGCCCGCGACCGACGCACCCGCGACGGACCGCTCCACCGACGACCGGTCCGGGACCGAGCGTCCGTCCGCAGACCGGCCGGGGGTCAACCCGCCCCTGCACCCCGAGGGCAACCCGACCAACCCGCCTCCGATCCGGCCCTTCGTGGTCTGGCGCGGCGTCGAGCCCTCCGAGGCCGACGACCCCGCTCCCGACCCCGACGAGCTGAGCGCCCTCGACGAGGACGAGCACTTCGAGCCCGGCCCGGTGGCGCCCCTGCCCCCGCAGGAGGACCTGCAGTTCTGGGGCATCATCGTCGGCCTGGTCGCCGGGCCGCTGCTGCTGCTGTGGCTCGTGCTCTTCCGTCCCGACGTCAGTGGCTGGTGGACCCTGGGGGCACTGGGGCTGACCGTCGGCGGCTTCGTCCTGCTCGTGCTCCGGCAGCCCCACTCGCGGGACGAGGACGACCCCGACAACGGCGCCCGCGTCTGACCCGGCGTCGCCGCGCCGCGGTGGCCTCACCCGTCCGTACCGACCTGCCCCGTTCGTCCCCCGGGGGGCCGGCCCGGTCGCTAGGTTGCCGCCGACCGACGACACCTGGGCAGGGAGGAGGTATGCCGCGGATCCGCGTGGGCAGGGACCGGACCGGGGTGGGCGCGACGCCCGAGGAGGCCGTCGCCGGGGATCCCTCGGCCTTCGTCCTCCCCATGCCGCGGGTGACCGTCGTCGTGCCCGCCGTCATGGCGGCGCTGATGCTCGCCTTCTCCGCGTACGGGGCGGTGCTCGCACTGCGCGCCGCGTCCCTGTTCGGCCTCGCCATCATCGTCGTGCTCGGCGCCGGCGCGCTCCTCGCCCTGCGCCAGGTCCTGCGCGCGTCGCGAGTGCCGCAGCTGGCCGTGGGGCCGAAGGGCGTCTACTTCAGCGGCCTGGGCATTGACGCCGAGCGCCGGGCGTGCGTCGTCCCCTGGCAGCGCGTGGCACGCCTCGTCGCCTGCCAGGTGATCGAGCGCGACTCGACTCGAACGGCGGGCCGGGCGCGGCGCGAGGCGCTCGCGCTGGTCGTGCAGGGCACGGGGCCGGACGCCGACCCGCTCGTGGCACCACCCCTGTCCCACGGACCCGGGCTCCAGCTCCTCATGCCGGGGTCGGTCGACCTGTCCGCGCTCGACCCCGGCGCCCCGGCCGAGCTGCGTCGCACCCGCCCCGACGTCCTGGCGATGCTGGAGGCCGCCGGTGCGGGTGGGGCGGGGGCCACGGGGAACGGCCCGCGCCTGCCGTACCAGCGGCTCGCCCGCCAGCTCCGAACAGAGGAGCGAGCCGCCCTGACGGCGGCCGTGCGGCGCTACGCCCCCCGCGTCGAGGTGGTGGACGGCCCGGACATCGACACGAGGGGTCCCAGCGTCTGGGTCGGACCCCCCACCGGCTGACGGGCGCCGTGTCAGGTGCGCGCGGCGGCCACAGGGTCGAGGTCGAGGTCGACCCAGACCGGGCGGTGGTCGCTCGCGGCCAGCAGGTCCGGCTCGGGCAACGGCACGTCACGGTGGGGCAGCACCGTCAGCTCCGGTGAGGCGAACACGACGTCGAGCAGCCGCCGGGGAGCGGTCGCCGGGAAGGTCGGCGTCGTCGGTGACACCAGCCGCAGCCCCGAGGCGAAGGACTGCCAGGCCCGGCCGGACTCACCCTCGTTGAGGTCGCCCGCGAGCAGCACCGGACCGCCGCCCGCCACCGTCTGCAGGATCTGCCCCGCGTGCCGCTCGCGCTCGGCGGCGTCGAGCGACAGGTGCACCGAGGCCACCACGAGCGGCTCGGACCCCGCCGGCCCGACCCGGGCCACGGCATACCCGCGGGTGCGCTGGAGCGCCGCCACACGCAACCGGTGGTGCCGCGTCTCGGCCACCTGCACGCGCAGGGAGGTCAGGATCGTCGTGCCCCCGCTGCCCCGGTGCCGGCCGGACCAGTACAGCCCGCACTCGGCCGCGAACGCCGACACCCGCCAGGACCCGAACAGGCGACGAGGCACCTCCTGCAGGCAGAGCACGTCCGGGTCGAGCGCCCGCACGACCCGGGCCGCCGCGTGCCGGTCGAGCGTGAAGTCCTTGAGGTTGTACGACGCCACCCGCACGGTGCTCACGTGGCGGCGCCCGCGCCGTCCCTCGCCAGGTCGGCCGCGCCGATGAGGCCGGCCTCGTTGCCGAGCTCGGCCAGCACGATCGTCGCCAGCGGGCGGTAGCCGCGACCGGTGAGGCTGCGCCGGAACATCGTGGTCGCCGGCTCGAGCAGCAGGTCGCCCGCCGCGCTGACACCGCCACCGATGACGAACAGGCCCGGGTCGAAGGCGGCCGCCAGGTTGGCGATGCCGACGCCGAGCCAGTGGCCGATCTCGGTCAGGAGCTCGGTCGCCGTCGGGTCGCCCTCGCGAGCGGCCTCGGTGATCATCGGGCCGGTCAGCGCCATGGGGTCACCGCCCGCCCGGGCCAGCAGGTCGCTGGCCAGGGGGCTGTTGGCGGTCACCAACGAGCGGGCCTCCCGGACGAGGGCGTTGCCCGAGGCGTACTGCTCCCAGCAGCCCTTGTTGCCGCACTCGCACCGCTGGCCGCCGGGGACCACCTGCATGTGGCCGAACTCCCCGGCGATCCCGAACCTGCCCCGCAGCACGTGCCCGTCGAGCAGCAGCGCGCCGCCGATGCCCGTGCCGAGGTTGACCATGACCACGTGCGTCTCGCCGCGGGCGGCACCGAACCGCCACTCGGCCCAGACGGCCGCGTTGGCGTCGTTGTCGACGCTGATCGGCACCGGCACGCGGCGCTGGAGGTTGGCGCGCAGCGGCTCGTCGCGCCAGGACAGGTGGGGCGCGAAGACGACGGTCGCCCGGTCCGCGGCGACGAACCCGGCCGCCCCGATGCCGACGCCCACGACCTCCTCGGTGGCCGTGCCGAGCAGCTCGTCGACGACCTCGACGATGGTGTCCTCGACGACACCCGGGCTCTTCGAGCGGTGCGGGGTGTCGCGCCGCGCGCGCCCGACCACGGCCCCCTCCGGGGTGACGAGGCCGCCGGCGACCTTGGTGCCGCCGATGTCGATGCCGATCGCGAGGCTCACGAGGTCGCCGTCGTCTCGTCGTCGACGACGATGTCCTGCACCCGCGAGCCGGTGTGCCGGGTGCCCGCCTCGGGGCCGCCGGGGTGCGCGCCGGCGCTGGGCGGCTCGGTCGTCCCGGCCGCCGCCCGTCGGTGGTCGGCGAGGTCGCGCAGGGTCCCCGCGATCGCGCCCGCGAGGTCTGCCAGCCGGTCGACCGTCTCGGGGCGCACGGACCGGAGCAGGTTGATGCCCTGGCACACCGGGCACAGCCCGCAGACGACCGCCCGTCCCGCCCCCGTCTGGGCGCCGCAGTGCTGGCAGTGGTCCCCCGAGGGTGCTGCGCCGCCTGCGTCCGCCCCGTCCTCCGGGTCCGCCGCACCGGCTCGGCGCGCCGCGCCCGCTGGGTCCGCCGCGTCTCCTGGGTCCGCCGCGCCGGCTGGGTACGCCGCGTCTTCCGGGTCCGCCGCACCGGCCGCACCTGCCGGGTGCGCCCGGTCGGCATACCCGTTGCTCGCGGCCCAGCCACCCAGCGCGTCGAGCAGGCGCGCGGCCTCCTGCGCCACCGAGCCCACCGGGGCTCGTTCCTGGTCAACCACGGGGCCACACCTCCTCGTCGGGGACGAACCGCACCGCCAGCCTGCCGTCGCGGACCGCGGCGCGCTCGACCAGGCATCGTTGCAGAGCCGACGGCAGGGTGAGCACGCGGCGGTGCTCCCCCAGCGTCACGAGGAGCTCGTCGTGGCGGCGCTGGAGCACCAGATCGGCTGGCTGGGCACCCGGCAGGGGCAGGGTCAGGACGAACCCGTCGCCGTCCCGGTCGACGGTCATCCCCCGGTGCGCCACCGGGGCGAGCAGGTCCGCGACGGCGTCGGCGTGGTCGGGTGCTCCGTCCTCGCCCACGACGACGCCCTGGGCCAGCGCGAGCGACGCCAGGGGGTCGGGCCCGATGGGCTCGGCCGACAGGTACGGCGTGAGGTGCAGCGGCAGACCGGCGAAGGACTCCCGAACCTCCGCCAGGCCCTGCTGCTGAGCGGTGTTCCACGCCGAGCGCCACGGATCGGGCGTGCGCCGCCCGGCGTCGGAGGCCGCATCGGGGAAGACCCGGTTGACGACGACCGCGTCGACGACGAACCCGTAGAGCGACAGCGACGTCCAGGTCCGCCGGGACTCGGCGATGACCACCCGCTCCGGCGTCAGCACGAGCCGGACGGAGGTCTGGTCACCGGTGAGCAGCCGCTGCACCTGCCGCATCTGCCGGTGCCACCCCGACACGGCGTCGACGACGGCGGGGTCGGGCAGGGGCATGCCGGCGGCAGCCGCGGCTGCCGGGCGCAGCGAGCGGATCAGGCCTCGCTGGGCCGGTAGCAGCCGTTCGAGGTGCCAGGCCAGTGCCTCGGGCAGCGCGAGCAGCCGCAGGGTCTCCGCGGTCGGGGCGCAGTCCACGACGACGAGGTCCCACGGCCCCGACTCGACCTGCGTGCGCAGCTCGAGCAGGGCCGCCACCTCCTCGGCCCCGGGCAGCCGGGTGAGCTCCTCGGCGACGACGGGGTCGACACCCACGGTCCGCAGCACGCTGAGCAGGTAGTCCTGGACGACGCGCCACGACTCGCCCAGCAGGTGCGGCGGGCTGACCTGCAGGCCCCAGAGCCCGGGCTCGACCTCGACGGGGGTGCCGGCGGGCCGCCCCGGGCGAGCCCCCAGGTCGACCGCGAGCGCGTCCCCCAGCGAGTGCGCCGCGTCGGTGGACATGACCAGCGTCTTGACGCCCGAGCGGGCGGCGCGGACGGCGGTGGCAGCGGCGGTCGTGGTCTTGCCGACACCACCCTTGCCGGTGAAGAGGATGACCCGCATCGTCTGGGGAACCGTGGGGGACCGGTCGCGACCGGCCTCAGCCCTCGACGCGCTTCTTGAGCTCCTTGAGCGCGGTGTCGATGATGACCTTCTCCGCCTTGCGCTTGAGCATGCCGAGCATGGGGATCTTGACGTCGACGGCGAGGCGGTAGGTGACGGTCGTGCCGTCCGAGCCCCTGGCCGCCAGGGTGTACGAGCCGTTCATGGCCTTGAGGACGGACGCCTCGACCAGGCCCCAGGACACGACGCCCGTGCCGTTCTTCTTCACGTCCCACTCGTAGTCCAGGACGTAGGTGTCCTTGATGGCGCCGGCGTCGAGGGTGAACCGGACCTGGTCGGCCCAGCCGTCCCCCTCCTCCGTCAGGACCTGCACCTTCTTGACCTCGGTGGCCCACTGCGGGTAGCTCTCGAAGTCCGCGATGACGTCGAGGACCTCGCCGGGCTTGGCGGCGATGTCGATGCTGGACTCCGTGCGGTCGGCCATGCGCCGAAGGCTACAGCCAGTTGCCCTCCAGCGAGTCCTTGAGCCGGTGCACCGCCCGCTTCCACCGGCGGGTGTGCCGGGTGGCCACGTCGCGCGGCGCGCGGGGTCCGCGAGTGCCCCTCAGGTAGTGGTGCACGACCACGCCGTCCCACCACGGCTCGAGCCACACCTCCATCTCCCCGACGACCTGGCCCGTGACGGTCCAGCGGATCCCCTTGGCGCCGCGGTCGCGCTGCACCGTGCGCACCAGGTGCGGCCAGACCCGGTCGCACCAGGCGTCGTCCGCGAGCCACCCGCGCACCGCCTCCGGGCCGGCCCGGACGTACGTGTCGTCGACGACGTCGACGCGGCGCTCACGCATGCGACCAGTGTTCCGCACGTCACTCCGGTGGTCGGGACGCACCTCCCCGCTGACCGCTACCCGTGGGTAGTCTGAGCCGCACGAGCCACGTGCCGCGCCGTCACCACCCGGGTGCCGGGCCGGCACCGGGCCAGCCGTCGAAGGAGACTCCGTGCAGGAACACGTCGCACCCCCGCTCGTCCCGCCGACGACCGAGGGCAGCCTGGCCGACCTCCCGGCGCGGAACGCCGCGACCAACCCCACGTCCGTCGCCTTCGTGCGCAAGGAGGGCGCCCGCTGGGTCGACGTGACGGCACAGGAGTTCAACGAGGACGTCCGCGCCATGGCGAAGGGACTGGTCGCGTCGGGGATCCGTCCCGGCGACCGCGTCGCCATCATGAGCAAGACGCGGTACGAGTGGACCCTCACCGACTTCGCCATCTGGACCGCCGGGGCGGTCACGGTGCCGATCTACGAGACCTCCTCCGCCGAGCAGGTCGCCTGGATCCTGTCCGACTCGGGCGCGCGGGCGATCGTGCTCGAGACGCCGGCCCACGAGGCCGCCCTCGCCGAGGTCCGCGACCAGCTCGGCGGCGTGGAACACGTGTGGCAGCTCGACGCCGGGGCCATCGACGACCTCAAGGCCGCGGGCGCGTCCGTGAGCGACGACGACCTGGCCGCTGCCACCGCGGGCATCGACCGCAGCAGCACCGCGACGATCATCTACACCTCCGGGACGACCGGCCGCCCCAAGGGCGTCCAGCTGACCCACGACAACTTCCTGGCGCTGGCCGACAACGCCATCACCAAGCTCAAGGCGGTCGTGCAGGCCGACGGCGCCTCCACCCTCCTCTTCCTGCCGCTGGCCCACGTGTTCGCCCGCTTCATCCAGGTCCTGTGCGTCGCCGGCGAGGCGAAGATGGGCCACAGCGCGGACATCAAGAACCTGCTCGACGACTTCGCCGCGTTCAAGCCGACGTTCATCCTCTCCGTGCCGCGCGTCTTCGAGAAGATCTACAACTCGGCCGAGGCCAAGGCGACCTCCGAGGGCAAGGGCAAGATCTTCGGCACCGCCGCCGACACCGCGATCGCGTGGTCCACCGCCCAGGACGCCGGCGGCGCCGGACTCGGGCTGCGCGTGCGCCACGCCCTGTTCGACCGGCTCGTCTACGCCAAGCTGCGCGCGGCCATGGGCGGCGAGGTCATGTATGCCGTGTCCGGCGGCGCGCCGCTCGGCACCCGGCTCGGGCACTTCTTCCGCGGCATCGGCGTCACCGTGCTCGAGGGCTACGGCCTCACCGAGACGACCGCGCCGGCCACCGTGAACGTCCCGGACCGGGTCAAGATCGGCACCGTCGGCGCGCCGCTGCCGGGCGTCGGCATCCGGATCGCCGACGACGGCGAGATCCTCATCCGGGGCAACAACGTCTTCGCCGGCTACCACAACAACGACGACGCGACCTCGGACGCCGTGCGCGACGGCTGGTTCCACACCGGTGACATCGGCGAGCTCGACGAGGACGGGTACCTCAAGATCACGGGCCGCAAGAAGGAGCTGCTGGTCACCGCCGGCGGCAAGAACGTCGCGCCCGCCGCCCTGGAGGACCGCCTGCGCGCCCACCCGCTGGTCTCGCAGTGCATCGTCGTCGGCGACCAGAAGCCGTTCATCGCCGCCCTCATCACCCTGGACGAGGAGATGTACCCGAGCTGGGCGAAGAACAACGGTATCGACGACGTCCCGTTCGAGCAGGCCGGCACCAACGAGGTCGTCCTCGCCGAGCTGCAGAAGGCCGTCGACGACGCCAACAGGTCGGTGTCCAAGGCCGAGTCGATCCGCAAGTTCGCGGTCCTCGAGGGCGACTTCACCGAGGAGAACGGCTACCTCACCCCGAGCCTGAAGCTCAAGCGCAACATCGTGATGCGCGACTTCCAGGACCGGGTCGAGGAGCTGTACGCAGGGGCCCCGAAGCGGTGACCGGCTGACCCCGTAGGGTCGGCCCATGCCCGAGGACCACCGGCCCGCCGGCCCTGCCCGGTGGCGCTCGCGCCTGCCGCGGTCGGGCGGGACGGTGTTCGCCCTCGCCTGGGTGGCCTACTTCACGATGCTGCAGTGGAGCGTCGTCCGTTTCCGCATCCCGATCGTCCTCACCCTGACCCTGGCCGCGGTGGGGCTGGCCCTGTGGCAGTGGCGTGGCTGGCGGGTCGTGCTCCGCCGGGGCGACGTGGTCCTCATGCTGGCCGGCTCCGCGCTGGCCACCGCGGCCGTCCCGCTGTTCAGCTACCTGGCGCCGACCGGCCTCGCGGTCGCGACGACCGTGCTCGTGGCGACGCCGCTGCTGTGCGCCGTCGCGCTGTGGGCCGGTCCCGGTCGCGGCTCGAGGGTCGCCCTGGCCACCGCGGTCGTGGGGTATGCCGTCGCGGCCGCGACCGCCGTCGTGTCCTCGCCCCGACCGCGCATCGACGTGTGGGTCACCCTGCAGCAGGCCTCCGACGCCCTGGCCCGGCTGGAGAACTTCTACGCCATGACGTGGACGGGTTCGCCCGGCATCCAGGACGCCTTCACGTACCTGCCGTGGAGCGTGGTGCTCCTCGCGCCGGGACGGTGGCTGGCGGGAGACGTCCGCTGGGCGCTGGCGGTCTGGACCCTCGTCGCGGCCGTCGGCACGGTCCTCCTGGCGCGGGGAGCGCGGGAAGACCGGGGAGACCGCCCGCGCGCCTGCTGGACCGCTGCCGTCGCGGTCTGCCTCGTGCTGCTCGCACCCGGCACGCTGACCCAGCTCGACCAGGCCTGGACCGAGCCGCTCCTGTTCGCCGGCGTCGTCGGGTGGGCCGTCCTGGTCCGTCGGGGCCACGCCTGGTGGGCCGTCGTGCCACTGGCACTGGTCTGCGCGAGCAAGCAGCACCTCGCCCTGCTGCTGCCGGTCCTGCTCCTGTGGCGTCCGTTCGGCTGGCGCCGGACGGTGACCACCGGTGCACTGACCGGCGTGCTCATCGCGCCGTGGTTCCTCGCGAGCCCGGGGCACTTCGTGCACGACACGGTGGGCCTGCTCGTGACGTTCCACCCCATCAAGTTCGCCAACACGCTGTACCTGTTGGCGCTCAACACCTTCGACGTCACCCTGCCGTTCGCGGTGACCGGGCTGGTGGTCCTCGGCACGCTGGCCGCCGTCTGCCTCACGGTGTGGCGACGACAGCCCGACCTCGCGTCGCTGCTGCGCTGGCTCGCCCTCGTCCTGCTCGTGGCCAACCTGGTCAACAAGCAGGCGTTCTACAACCAGTTCTGGTTCGTGGCCGCCCTCGTGGTGTTGTCCCTCGCCGTGCCCGACGGATCTCCCGACGCTCCGCGGGCCGCCCCGCGAGGTGCCGACCGGCCCCGGTCAGCGAGCCTCGCGGCGGGCGACGAGCCCGCCGAGCAGGTCCCCCAGACCTGACGGGTAGACCGTCTCACCACGGTCCTCGCGCTCGGACGGGTCCACCCAGGCGACCTCCAGGGTGGACCGCAGCTCGGTCTCCTCGAAGGCGGCCGGCCGCGCCTCGAACCTCTCCGTCTGCAGCAGGTAGAAGACCTGCTGCTGGACGACGGTCCTGCCCTCGAAGGGGAACACCACGTCGTCCTCGTGCACCGGGCCGAGCAGCCGGGACGGGTCGACGCGCAGGCCGGTCTCCTCCCAGACCTCGCGCACGGCGGCGTCGAGGTCGGACTCCCCCGCGTCGACTCCCCCTCCGACCGTGTACCAGTACGTCGTGCGCGGGGCGTGCGGGTCGAAGCCGTGGATCATCAGCACCCAGCCACCGGGGTCGACGACGAGCACGCGGACTGCCCGGCGACGCAGCGCCTCCGTCACCCGCGCGCCCCTGCCCGCACCGCCGCGAGCCACTGCTCGGTGAAGGCGGCCACGGTGGTGTGCAGGACCTCCCGGAAGGCCTGCGCGGCCGCGGCGTCGACCTGGGCGGTCCCGGCATCGGCCGAGGGTGCCGTCGCGGCAGCCCGGTAGAACCGGACCAGGGTCGCGGTGCCGTACCGCTGGGCGATCTGGCGCACGGCCAGCCAGGCCGCGTTGTAGGTCGGCCCGATGGTCGTGTGCGCCGGGTCGAACTCCTGCGGTCCCGGGAGGGCCGTGGGACCCCGCCCCGCCCGCACCTGGGCGAACAGGGCCGCCGCGACCTGCTGCTCGGTCGCGTCCACGTCTCGGTACCCGACGTAGTCCGCCATCCCCTCGGACAGCCAGAGCGGCACCGGTCGGGTGGTGGTCGCGCGGATGGCGACGTGGGTCGCCTCGTGGGTGACGACCACCTGCTGCCCGCGGCGCTGGAGGCCGGCGAAGGCGGTGGGGTTGACGACCACGCGGTCCGCCCCGGCCCTGCCTGCGGTGTCGAACGGCCCGTCGGTGACGGCCGCGACCTGCGTGACGGACGCCGCCGGCTGGCCCACGAGCTCGGCCGTCTGCGCCGCCGTCCCGGGGACGACGAGGACGAGCCGGCCGTTCCAGGTCGTGCCCCGCCACACCTCCCGGACCTGCGCGACCGCCTGCTCGGCGAGGGCGAGGTACGGCCGCAGCCTGCTCTCCGGGCCCGTCCCGAGCACCAGGGTGGCGTCGCCCTCGACGGCGGTGAAGCCGGGCAGGTCCCAGGCCTGGGTCTGCGTGCCGCCGTCGGTGTCGTCGGCGAGCAGCCAGTGGCCCTCCCGGCGCACCACGGTGAAGTAGGACTCGAAGCCCCGCGTGGCGGTGTCGTAGCCCCGCAGGCTGTACCGGCCCTCGACCCGGGCGACCCAGGCGTCCGGGCCCAGCTGGGCCAGCCGGTCCGCCCCCAGGGGAGGCGCGGCCTGCGGGGTGCCGTAGGAGAACTGGCCCACGGGAAGCTTCGCCAGGGCGTCGAACTGCGCGAGCTGGCGCAGGCCGAAGCCGGACGAGCTGCTCACCAGCGTGGCGGCGAAGGCGGCCCGGTCGTGGCTGCGGACGGCGGCGGCGCGGCGCTCGAGGAGGGCACTGAGGGCTTCCTCACGGGCCACGGAGGGCTGCGCAGAGTCCTGCTGGGTGGTGGAGGACGACCGGGACGTCGTGGATCTCGAGGAGCCGTCCGTCCCGGCCACGGTGCCGGAGCAGCCGGCCAGGAGCCCGAGGCCCAGCGTCACGAGGAGGGCGACCGCCCGCCGGGTGGCCGGCCCCCTTCCCCGCTCTCCTCGCATGCGGTCATGGTAGGTCGGGCGGTGGCAGTCGTCGCAGGTCAGCCGACCGCACGGGCGTGGGCACCCCACGGCTCGCGGCGCGCCTGGACGGACGACGCCTCGGGGACCGACACCAGCCCGGCCTCCACGAACCGCGTCACGGCGGCCCGCTCCGCCGCGTCGAGCGGGAGTCGGGCGTCCTGGGGTGCCAGCAGGGCGGGCACCATGCAGTCCGCGCAGTGCAGGTCCCGCACCGGGCAGGTCTGGCAGTCGATGATCACGGCGATCACCTCTCTCGTCGTCGGGTCCTGTCGTGGGGTCCTGGCGTGGCCGGTCCGCCGGGGCGGCCGCCCGGTGGCGGTCGTCCACCTGTCCACGACGCTAGGTGGGACCACCGACAACGGCCGGACCCGGCATACCCCGGGCTCCGGCGCGTGCGCCCGGCGGGCGGTGCGGCCGATGGTCCGCACCGGCCGCGGCGCCACGCCACGACGGAGGCGCCGTGGTGGCGCGCCTGCGACGGGCTGTCACCCCGCCGTCCTACCGTCAGGTCCATGCAGATGGTCCAGGGCACGTTCGACGACTTGGGCACGGCTCTGGCCGATGTCACGTTCGTCGTCGTCGACCTCGAGACCACCGGCGGCAACCCGAACGACAGCGCCATCACCGAGATCGGGGCGGTCAGGGTCCGGGGCGGGCAGGTGCTCGGCGAGTTCCAGACCCTGGTCAACCCGCACCTGCCGATCCCGCCGTTCATCCAGGCGCTCACGGGCATCACGACCGCGATGGTCGCGGACGCCCCCCGCATCGAGGCGGCGCTGCCGGCGTTCCTCGAGTTCGCGCGCGGGTCGGTCCTCGTCGCGCACAACGCCGGGTTCGACGTCGGCTTCCTCAAGGCGGCCGCGCGCCAGCAGGGCATCGAGTGGCCCCGCCACGCGGTCGTCGACACCGTGCACCTCGCCCGCCAGCTCGTGGGCCGTGACGAGGCCCGCAACCACAAGCTCTCGTCCCTCGCGGAGCTGTTCGGGGCGTCCACCGTCCCCGACCACCGCGCGCTGCACGACGCCAGGGCAACCGTCGACGTCCTGCACGGCCTCATCGAGCGGGTCGGCAACCTCGGCGTGCGCACCCTCGAGGAGCTGTCCTCCTACACCTCGCGGGTGAGCCCCGCGCAGCGGCGCAAGCGCTGGCTCGCCGACGGCCTCCCGGACGCCCCCGGGGTCTACCAGTTCAAGGACGGCCAGGGCCGCGTCCTCTACGTCGGCACGTCGGTCAACATCCGCACCCGCGTCCGCAGCTACTTCACCGGCTCCGAGCAGCGCACCCGCATGTCCGAGATGGTGCGCATCGCCGAGAGCGTCACCCCCATCGTGTGCGCCACCACCCTCGAGGCCGAGGTGCGCGAGCTGCGGCTCATCGCCGAGCACAAGCCCCGCTACAACCGCCGGTCGAAGTCGCCCGAGCGCGCGACCTGGGTCAAGCTCACCGTCGAGGCGTTCCCGCGGCTCTCGATCGTGCGCGAGGTGCGCGGCGACGGCGCCAAGTACATCGGCCCGTTCGGCAGCCGTGCCTCCGCCGAGGCCGCGGTCGCCGCGGTGCACGAGGTCATCCCCCTGCGCCAGTGCGTCCAGCGGCTCTCCCCCACCCGCCGGGTCGGCTCGTGCGCGCTGGCCGACATGGGGCGCTGCGGCGCCCCCTGCACCGGGGCCCAGAGCGTCGAGGAGTATGCCGTCGTCGTCCGGGACGCCGTCCACGCCCTGGTCGGCGACTCCCGCCGGGTGGTCACCGCCTTGCGCACGCGCATGGGCAGCCTCGCCGAGCAGGAGCGCTACGAGGACGCCGGTGAGGTGCGCGACCGCCTGCTCGCGCTCGTCCGGGGCATCGCCCGGGCGCAGCGGATCGCGCCGCTGGCCGCGAGCCCCGAGATCGTCGCCGCCCGACCGGCCCCGGCCGGCGGCTGGGAGGTGGTCGTGGTCCGGCACGGCCGGCTCGCGGCCACGACGGTCGCGCCGCGGGGCGCCGACCCGATGCCGTACGTCGAGGCAGCCCGTGCCAGCGCGGAGATGGTGCTCCCGGCGCCGTGGCCCGCCCCTGCGGCCCTGCCGGAGGAGACCGAGAAGATCCTGCGCTGGCTCGAGGCACCCGGCGTCCGGCTCGTGGACCTCGACGGCGAGTGGACCTGCCCCGTCGGTGGGGCGGGCGGTGCCCGGGCCAGCCTCGAGCCGGACGTCGTCGCCCGCCGGGCCGTCCCCGGCTTCGTCGCCGCGTCCTAGTCGCTCGGCGCGGTCCGCCCGCGGGCGCGCCGATACAGTGGGCGCGTGATCACCGCCATTGTCCTTGTCAACGCCGAGGTCGACCGCATCCCCGAGGTGGCGCAGGCCATCGCCGAGCTGGACGGGGTCTCGGAGGTGTACTCCGTGGCGGGCGACGCCGACCTCATCGCGATGGTCCGCGTGCACGAGCACGAGCAGCTCCACGACGTGATCGCCGGACGGCTCAACAAGGTGCAGGGCGTCACCGGCACGAACACCCACATCGCCTTCCGCACGTACTCCCGGCACGACCTGGAGGCGGCCTTCAGCCTCGGCCTCGACGGGGACTAGTTGTCCCCCGAACGGCTCGAATGAGTAGCAGCCCCCATCCCGAGGGGCCGCGGCATCAGCACACTCGGTCCTGACCGCGCCGACCGGCGCACCCTTCGCCGAGGAGGACCGATGCCCTCGATCCCCTGCCCGTCCTGCGGTGCCGACCTGCCACCACGACCCCAGCGCTGCCCGCGCTGCGGCGTGCGGCTCACGGGCCCCGACGCCGTCCGGCTGTGGGAGGTCGACCAGGCGATCGCGGGCCTGTCCGCCGAGCGCTCGGCCCTCCTCGCCGCCCTCCGTGCACCCGAGCCGGCCACCGCCACGGCGTCCCCTGCAGCACCCCCGTCCGCCGCGCCCCCATCCGCCGCGTCCCCACTCGTCGCGCCCCCACTCGTCGCGCCCCCACTCGTCGCGGGGCACCCCGGCGGGTCGGGGCACGCCGCACCGCGCCGCTCCTGGACCACCCAGCAGACGCTCCTGGCCGTCGGCGCCCTGCTCGTCCTGGTCGCCGTCTCGATCGCACTGGCGGTCGCCTGGTTCGTCATCGGGCGGTGGGGGCAGGTCGTCGTGATGGCCGGCCTGACGACGCTGGCGGCCTGGGCCGCGACGGTCGCGTCGAGGCGTCGGCTGCCGAGCACCGCCGAGGCGGTCGCGGTCGTGGCGGGCGGCCTCATGCTGCTGGACGCCGCGGCTGCCCGGCGGTTCGGGCTCGCCGGGCTGGACGGTGTCGACCTGCACGCCTACACCGCCGTGTCCGCCCTGATCGTGGCCGTCCTGCTGGCCGTCCTGCACCAGCGCGACCAGCGCATCGCGGCCTTCGGAGTGCTCTCCCTGACCGCTGCGTCGGTGTCCTGGGGCGCCGTGGCGTCCGCGCCGGAGCGTCCGCTGCCGGCCGCCGCCCTCGCCCTGCTCGGTGGCCCGGTGTTCGGCGCGCTCCACGCGGCCCTTCCCCCGTCGTGGGGGGTCGTGCGCCGTGCCGCGACCGGACCCGCTGCCGCCTGGGTGCTCGTGGGGTCCCTGGGCGCAGCCGTCGTGGCGTCCCGGGTGCAGCCCGCGGAGCGCCGGTCCACCGCCCTCCTGGCCGACCTGCTCCTGCTCCTCGTCACCGTCCTGGGCGCTGCCGTCGTCGCCCGGGTCGTGCGGCACCGGTCCGCGCGGCTCGGCTCCCGTGCCGCAGTCCGCGCGGACTGGGCGGCGCGCTGGTTCACCGGCGACTGGCGGGCGGTCGGTGTGCTCGCAGCGGTCGCGAGCGTGACCGCCCCCGTCGCCGTCCTCGGCCTCGCCGTGCAGCTGTCCCCGGTCGCCGCTGCGGCGCTGGGCGTCCTGCTCGCAGCGGGTGTCGTGGGCGTCGTCGCGATGCGGCCCCTGGGCCCCTCGGTCGGGCAGCGCTGGCTCGAGGCACAGTCGGCGGCGGCCGTCGCCGCCGTCCTCCTGGCGACGCTGGCCCACGACTCCCAGCCCGCGCTGGCGTTCGTCCTCGCGGGCGTGGCGGTGGCCTCGGCCGCCGTCGCGGTGCTCCGACCGGCGTGGCGGGCACCGGCGAGCGGGGTCGCTGCCGCCAGCGCGGTCGCCGCCCTGTGGCTCACCGCCGACCTGGTCGGCCCGAGCGCGGTGGCGCTCACCGCCGCTGTGGCCGGTCTCGTGCTCGTCGGCTCGGCGCTCGCCCGGCCGGAACGCGCCGAGGAGCTGCCCCTGGGAGCCGTCGGCGCCCTGGCGCTGGCTGCCGCCCTCGCGCAGACCGTCGGCCAAGGCCTCGACTCCCGCGTCCTCGTCACCGTCCTCGCGTGCAGCACGGTGGCGGGCGCGGCAACGGCGGTGCTGCGCCCACGGCTGCGGCCCGCCGCGACCGCCGTCTCGGCGCTGCTGGGGACCGCCCTGGCGCGCGAGGGCGGGCTGCTGGTCTCGGCCTACGCCGAGTGGGTGGCCGTGATGGTGGCGGCCCTCGTGCTGGTGGGGCTCGCCGCCTGGCGTCGTGCTCGCCCCGAGGAGGGAGTGCTGGGCGGCTTCGCACTGGTCGTGGGCGCGGCCGCCCTCGCGCTCGGGCTCGACCGGGACCTGACCCACTCGACCACGGTCGCAGCGCTCCTCTACGCCGCGGCGACCCTCGCGTACGCGACGTCGCCGGGCCGCCGGGCCGTGGTGCTCGTGTCGGTGGCGGCCGCGACCACCGCGGTGTGGGTGGAGCTGTGGCACGCCGACGTGACCACGCTGGAGGCGTACACCCTGCCGCCGGCCGTCCTGCTGCTGTCCGCGGGGCTGTGGTCGGCAGACCTGCTGCGGCGCAGGTCCTGGCTCGTCGCGGGGCCGGCCCTGCTCCTCGGCCTCGTCCCGTCAGCCCTGCACACGGCCGTCGACGACAGTGTCGTACGCCCCCTGCTCACCGTCACCGTGGCCGCGGCGGTCCTCGTCGCGGGGGCCTCGCGGCGGTGGCAGGCGCTGGTCGTGGTCGGAGCCATCGCGGCGGTCGTCGTGGCGGTGACCCAGCTCGGTCCGTATGCCGTGCACCTGCCTCGCTTCCTCACCCTCGGCACGCTCGGAGTGGCCCTCCTCGCGGTCGGGGCGCGGTACGAGCAGCGGCGCGCCGACGCCCGCCGGGCGACGAGCTGGTTGGCCTCGATGAGCTGACGCCGGCTGCTGGACACGCCGGCTTGCCGTGCGTCAGCGGCGTGTCGCGCTGGCCCAGGCGTCGAGCCGCTGCAGCGCCGCCCCCGAGTCCAGGGCGTGCTCGGCGCGGTCCATGCCGGCGCGGACCTGCGCCACGAAGTCGGCGTCCGCCGGTCCCCGGTCCGGTTCGGTGAGGGCCAGCGCCAGCCCGGCGTTGAGCACCACGGCGTCCCGCGGGGCGCCCCGGCTGCCGGCGAGGACGTCGCGCGCCACCTGGGCGTTGTGGGCCGCGTCGGCGCCCCGCAGCGCCGAGACGGGCTGCAGCGCCAGCCCGAGCTGCTCGGGGTCGAGGGTGCGCTCGACGACCCGGCCGCCGCGCACCCACCACACGTGCGACGTGGTCGCCAACGTGAGCTCGTCGAGCCCGTCGTCACCACGGAACACGGCGGCGTCGGTACCCCGGCCGGCGAACACCCCGGCCATGAGCGGCGCCTGGCCGGCATTGGCGACCCCCACCGCGGCATACGTCGGGCGGGCGGGGTTGGTCAGCGGGCCGAGGGCGTTGAAGGCCGTGGCCACGCCCAGCCCGCTGCGCGCCGCGGCCGCGTGCCGCATCGCGGGGTGGAACGTCTGCGCGAAGCAGAAGGTGATCCCGGCCTCCAGCGCGACCTCGGCCACCCGCTGCGGGGGCAGCGTCAGGTCCACCCCGAGGGCCTCGAGCACGTCGGCGGAACCGGAGGACGACGAGGCCGCACGGTTGCCGTGCTTGACCACCCGGACGCCGCTCGCGGCGATGACGATGGAGGACATCGTCGAGATGTTGACCGTGTGCGAGCGGTCGCCGCCCGTGCCGACGATGTCCAGGCTGGGGCCCGGGACCTCGATCGGGTTGGCGTGGGCAAGCATCATGTCGGCCAGGCCGCGCAGCTCGTCGACGGTCTCCCCCTTGGCCCGCAGCGCCACGAGGAACCCGGCGAGCTGCACCGGGGACGCCTCGCCACGCATCACCTCGCCCATCGCCCAGGCAGCCTGGTCGGTGGTGAGGTCGCGACCCGCGATCAGCTCGGTGAGCAGGTCCGGCCACGTCGGGGAAGCCGGAACCGGGGCCTCCACGGGTCAGGCTGCGGTCGGGCGGCCGCCGCGACCCAGCTGCGCGACGGCGTCCGCCAGCGCGACCGGGTCGAGCGGGTGCGGCACGGCCAGGTCGGCGAGCGACCAGGTGGCGAGCCAGCCGTCCTGCGGCCGTCCGGTGAGGACGAGGACGGGCGGGCAGTTGAAGATCTCGTTCTTGAGCTGGCGGCACAGCCCCAGGCCACCGGTGGGGGCGGCCTCGCCGTCGAGGATCAGCACGTCGAACCGGGTGCTGTCGACCGCCTCGAGCACCGCGGCAGCCGTGGCGCACTCGCGCCACGAGGTGACCTCGACGTCGCGGGCCGGACGCCGGCCCACGGTGACGCGGACGGCGTCGCGGGTGGTGCGGTCGTCGCTGTAGAGCAGCACCGAGATCTGGCGGGCCGAGGAGGCCGACGAGGTCGCTGCGTCGGCTGCGGGGGCGGGCGGAGCGGTCATGCGCCCGATGCTACCGGTGTGGTTCCGGACCCCCGCGCGGTGCCCGTCCGGGGCCCGAGTCGCACCTCACGGGGGGCCCCCGGTGTGCCGCGTTGCGAATGTGGCCATAATGGCGACCGTGGCGACAGCATCCGCAGTGACTTCAGAACCCTCGCGCGCGGCGAGCATCCCCGGACACGGACCGGTGTCCCGACCGAACATGGTGTCGGTCGGGACGATCGTGTGGCTCGCGAGCGAGCTGATGTTCTTCGCCGGCCTGTTCGCGATGTACTTCACGATCCGCTCCGTCGAGCCCGAGCTGTGGCGGACGTCCACCAGCGTGCTCAACGTCCCGTACGCGAGCGTCAACACGCTGATCCTCGTGATCTCCTCGGTGTGGTGCCAGCTGGGCGTCCACGCGGCCGAGCACGGCAAGGCGCACCGGGGCGACGCGAGGCTGCTCGACATCAAGAACTGGGGCATGCGCGAGTGGTACGTCCTCACCTACCTCTTCGGCGCGATCTTCGTGTCCGGCCAGGTGCTGGAGTACTCCGAGCTCGTGCACGAGAACATCACGCTGTCCTCGAGCGCCTACGGCTCGGTCTTCTACCTGACCACCGGGTTCCACGCGCTGCACGTGACCGGTGGCCTCCTGGCCTTCCTGCTCATCATCGGCCGCACGTTCACGACCCGGCACTACAGCCATGCCCAGGCCGCCGGCGCCGTCGTGACCTCCTACTACTGGCACTTCGTCGACGTGGTGTGGATCGCGCTGTTCGCGACGATCTACCTGCTGAAGTGACCCCGGTACCCCGACCACCCGTCATGTCCCCCGCCGCTCCCGCCCACACCGACAGGAACGCACCGTGAACGCTCTGGCCGCCCGTCGCCGCCACCCGGCCGCCATCGCCCTGCTGATCCTGCTGGGCCTGGTCGTCACAGGTCTGGCCTACTCCGCGTTCGCCCCGAAGGCGGCCAACGCCGCGACCGCCTCCGCGGACCAGGTCGAGCAGGGCAAGAAGCTCTTCCTCGCCAACTGCGCCACCTGCCACGGGCTACAGGCCCAGGGCACCAAGGCCGGCCCCACCCTCGCCGGCGTGGGCGCCGCCGCCGTCGACTTCCAGGTCGGCACCGGCCGGATGCCGCTGGCCGGCCCGAACGTGCAGGCCCCGCGGGCCCAGGTCCGGTTCAACCAGGACGAGATCTCCGCGATGGCCGCGTACGTCGCCTCGCTGGCCCCCGGGCCGGCGGTGCCGGACGCGCAGTACTCCAGCGGTGAGGGTGGCGACGTCGCCAAGGGCGCCCAACTGTTCCGCGTGAACTGCGCGATGTGCCACAACTTCGCCGGGTCCGGCGGTGCGCTCACCCGCGGCAAGTACGCCCCGAGCCTGCGCAACGTCGAGGGCAAGCACATCTACGAGGCCATGGTCACCGGCCCGCAGTCGATGCCGGTCTTCAACGACCAGAACATCTCCCCGCAGAGCAAGAACGACATCGTCGCCTACCTCCACGCGGTCGACAAGGAGGAGAACGTCGGTGGGATGAACCTCGGCAACCTCGGCCCGGTCTCCGAGGGACTGTTCGCCTGGGTCTTCGGCCTCGGGCTCATGGTCGCCTTCGCCGTGTGGCTCGGGAAGAAGGCCGCATGACCGGCCTGACCGCCCCGGCCGACCGGCCGCTCCCCGCACCCCACTCCTGCGACTCGACGGGATCGACGACACGATGAGCGAACACGACACGCCCCGCGGCGACGTCGTCCCCAGCGACGGCGACGGCTACGGCGCGAACGCCGTCCGGCTCGACCAGGGCCACATCGAGGGCACCGGCGGCCTGCCCGCCCGGTTCGACAACCCGGGCCTGCCGCCGCACGTCGCACGGATGAGCGACCTCGACGAGAAGGCGGCCAAGCGTGCCGAGCGCCAGGTGGCCACGCTGTTCGGCCTCTCGAGCCTCGCGACGATCGCCTTCGTCGTGGCCTACTTCGCGATCGACCCCGAGCACGTCGCGTTCATCCCCGGCATCGGCAAGGCCAACCTGTACAACGTCGTGCTCGGCGTCTGCCTGGCCCTGGCCCTGCTGGGCGTGGGCGTGGGTGCGGTCCACTGGGCCAAGACCCTGATGCCCGACACCGAGATGGTCGAGGAGCGCCACCCCCAGCGGGCCAGTGACGCCGACCGCCAGCGGGCCGTCGACAACTTCGTCGGCGAGGGCGGCAAGTCCCAGATCGGGCGACGCCCGCTCATCAAGTTCTCGCTCGCCGGGGCGCTCGCGCTGCCGCCGATCGCCCTGGTCCTGCCCCTGATCGGTGGGCTCGGCCCGCTGCCCAAGGACGAGCTGTCCAAGACCATCTGGAAGAAGGGCGACCGGCTCGTCCGCGACCCCGAGCGCACGCCCATCCGCGCCGACCAGGTCACCATCGGGTCGGTGTTCCACGTGCTGCCCGAGTCGATCAAGGACTCCCAGCACGTGCTCGAGGACAAGGCCAAGGCCGCCGTCCTGCTGATGCGCCTCAACCCCGAGGACATCAAGCCGCAGAAGGAGCGCGACTGGGGCCACGACGGCATCGTCGCGTACTCCAAGATCTGCACCCACGTCGGTTGCCCGGTCGGGCTGTACGAGCAGCAGACGCACCACCTGCTGTGCCCGTGCCACCAGTCGACGTTCGACGTCACCGACGACTGCAAGGTGATCTTCGGCCCGGCCAAGCGGCCGCTGCCACAGCTGAAGATTACAGTGGACTCCGAGGGATACCTGGTGGCCGACTCCCCGTTCCGCGAGGCGGTCGGCCCGAGCTTCTGGGAGCGTGGACACGCATGAGCACCACATCGACCGCGCGCGGCGCCGACCGGCTCCGCGCCGACGACCCGAAGCACGAGGCACCCCCTCCCGACGGCCTGAAGGCCGTCGGCGGTGTCGCGGGCTGGCTGGACGACCGCACCGGTGCGGCGAAGCCCTTCGGCTACCTGCTGAAGAAGGTCTTCCCCGACCACTGGTCGTTCATGCTCGGCGAAGTCGCCATGTACTCGATGATCATCTGCCTGCTCTCGGGCACGTTCCTCACCTTCTGGTTCGTGCCCAGCGCCGGCCAGGTCGTGTACGACGGCTCGTACCTGCCGCTGCGGGGGGTCACGGTCTCCGAGGCGTACCGCTCGACCGTCGACATCTCCTTCGACATCAAGGGTGGGCTGCTGATCCGGCAGATCCACCACTGGGCCGCGCTGATGTTCATCATCGCGCTGTCGGTGCACATGCTGCGCGTGTTCTTCACCGGCGCGTTCCGCAAGCCGCGTGAGATCAACTGGGTCATCGGCACGATGCTGTCGATGCTGGCCCTGATCGAGGGCTTCGCCGGCTACTCGCTGCCGGACGACCTCCTCTCGGGCACCGGCCTGCGCGCGGCCGAGGGCTTCATGCGCTCGGTGCCCGTCATCGGCTCGTACCTGTCGTACTTCGTCTTCGACGGCGCCTTCCCGGGTGAGGCGATCATCCCGCGCCTGTATGCCGTGCACGTGCTGCTGCTGCCGGCGATCCTCGTCGGCCTGTTCACCGCCCACATCGGGCTGGTGTTCGTGCACAAGCACACCCAGTACCCCGGCCCGGGACGCACCAACGACAACGTGGTCGGCTACCCGGTCATGCCGGTGTACGCCGCGAAGGCCGGTGGCTTCTTCTTCATCGTCTTCGGTGTCATCGCCCTCATCTCCGCGCTGGTCACGATCAACCCGATCTGGGCCTACGGGCCGTACGACCCCTCCCCCGTCACCGCGGGGTCGCAACCGGACTGGTACATGGGCTTCGCCGACGGCGCACTGCGCCTGTTGCCCGGCTGGCTGGAGTTCACCGCGTTCGGGTTCACCTTCAGCTTCAACGTCATGATCGGCGCCATCCTGCTCATCCCGGTCATGTACGGGCTGATGGGCGCCTACCCGTTCCTGGAGAAGTGGGTCACCGGCGACGACCGTGAGCACCACCTGCTGGACCGGCCCCGCAACAACCCCACCCGCACGGGCCTGGGCATGGCGGCGATGACGATGTACGGCGTGCTCATGTTCGCCGCCGGCAACGACCTCATGGCGATCAAGCTGCACCTGTCGATCAACGACATCACCCACATCCTGCGGGCGTCGTTCTTCATCGCCCCGGTCATCGTGTTCTGGGTCACGAAGCGGATCTGCCTGTCGCTGCAGCGCCGCGACCGCGACCTGGTGCTGCACGGTCGCGAGACCGGGCGGATCATCCGCACCGCGGAGGGCCAGTTCTTCGAGCAGCACGAGCCACTCGACGCGTACACCCGGTGGAACCTCGTGCAGCACGACGCGCACCAGGTCCTGCAGCTCGAGGCGCCGACCGACGAGCACGGGGTGGCCTCCCCCACCGCCCGCAAGGACCGCGCTCGCGCCGCCCTGTCACGGTTCTACTTCAACGACCGGATCGACCCGGTCACCCCGGAGCAGCTCGCTGCCGCGCACCACGACGGCCACGAGCGCGAGGCGATCGAGGCGGCTCCGCAGGAGCAGGAGACCCGCCCCGGCCTGGAGACCGCCAACCGGAAGCCGCCGCAGCGTCCCTGACGCCCGCACCGGCCCACCGACGCCGTGTGCCGCCCGCTCACCTCGAGCGGGCGGCACACGGCGTTCTGGTGCCCTTCCTGGGGCCGGCAGTGGTCGGTGGAGCTCCCGCGCCGCCGGTGTCGGGCCCACCCGGGGGACGTGCGAGGCTGAGCCGGTGGTGCAGATGGGACGAGCCGAGTTCGAGCAGGCGGTGGATGCCGCCCTGGACGGCGTGCCGCCCGAGCTGCTGCGGCTGATGGACAACGTCGTGATCTTCCTCGAGGACGAGCCCCCGCGGGAGGACGCCGACCTGCTCGGGGTCTACGAGGGGGTGCCGTTGACCGAACGCGGCGAGGCATGGGCCGCCGGCGCGCTCCCCGACCGCATCACGATCTTCCGCGGTCCGCTGAGCCGCATGTGCGCCACGAGGGACGAGCTCGTCGAGGAGATCGCCGTCACCGTGGTGCACGAGATCGCCCACCACTTCGGGATCGACGACGAGCGGCTGCACGAGCTGGGCTGGGGCTGATCCACGGCTGCCACCGTGAGCCGGCCGCACCTTCGAGCGCGCCTCCGCACAGGGCCCGACTCCGGGCAGGGCCCGACTCCGGGCAGGGCCCGACTCCGGGCAGGGCGCGGCTCCCGCGCCGCCCTCGGTTCCGACCCAGGTGCCCGCGGCAGCGGTCACGGCCGGACGGGCACGCCGAAGGCGGCGGCCAGCGAGGGTGCCTCCGCTCCCCGCCCCAGCGGTGCGGTGCGGGTCACCTCCGCGTAGAACCGCGTCAGCGAGTAGTGGTCGAGCGGTGTCGTCACCACGACGTGGTGCAGCGCCGGGTGTGCGACCACCGTGAGCACGCGGTTGCCGGAGGAGCGGTCGTCCTCGTCCGCGGTCAGCACCACGACCAGTCGTCCGGAGCGCCAGTCCGAGCCCGCCTCGATGCGGGTCATCCACTCCCGGAACCACGCGTCCGCCACCGCGAGCGAGCAGTCGTGGGCGTCGTGGCACAGGTCGGGCACGAGCATCCCCGCAGCCGGCAGGGAGCCTTGCGCGATCGCCGCGGGCAGGGCGGACAGCGGAAGGTCGAGCTGCCGGCACTGGCTGCGCTCGGCCGGGAAGTAGGCCCACGGGTTGTGCTTCACGGCGTACCGACCGTGAGGCTCCTGCTCGCAGGGCTGCGTCATGCCCTCGGCGTACACCGCGGCAGTCGACCCCGCCGCCAGCGCCCGGCCGAACACGGTCGCCCCGGGGAGCGGGTGCTCCGCCGGGGAGGCGTCGTCCCCCACCCCGTGGGTGCCTCCCGACGCGATCGCCAGGTAGTTCGGCAGCGAGGGGTGCCGCACGGCGCGGTAGTCGGTGGCGTACCCGTACCGCTGGGCCAGGCGGGAGGTGAAGGGCATCGCCGCCCGCATCTGGGCCAGCGAGTGGTTCTCCATGACCACGACGAGCAGCTTCGTGGCCACCACGGCGCCACCGGAGGGTGCGGCGTCGGAGGTGGGCGCCGGGGTCGACCCACCGGAGGACGGGCGAACGGACGACCCGGTGCTCGTCGCCCTCGTCGGGCCCGAGCCGGTCGCGGGAGCGGCACCGGCACTCGACCCCGTGGTGCCACCACCCCCGGTGCCGCCCGGACCGGCGCTGCAGCCCCCTGTCGCCACGAGGGCGGCCAGGGCCACCAGCACGAGCACCCGGCTGAGGGGCCGGAACCCGGGCGGCCGGGTCATGGCGAGGCGCCTCAGGCCAGCGCGCTCTGCTTGACCCAGTTGGCGTAGGAGTACTGCCACACGCCGATGCCCTCCGTGGGCTGGAAGACGCGGCTCGAGCCCGTGAAGACCACGACGTCACCGGCCTTGGAGATGGAGTACATCCAGGCCGCCTCGCTCGGCGACATGTTGACGCACCCGTGGCTGACGTTGGAGCTGCCCTGCGACCCGACCGACCAGGGCGCCGAGTGGAGGTACTCCCCCGTCCAGGTGACGCGCATGGCGGACTCGGTCTTGATCTTGTAGTAGCCGGGCTGGCCCTTCTTGATGCCGATGGTGCTCGAGTCCATGACCACGGTCCCCTCCTTGCGGATGATGACCTTGATGCCGGACCGGGTCTCGGTCTGGGGGCCGGGACGACCGGCGCTGATCGGGATGGTCCGCAGCACGCGGCCGTCCTGCCGGACGGTCATCACGTGCCGCTTGATGTCGACCGTCGAGATCGTCGAGGAGCCCACCGTGAAGCTGGCGCTGTCGTCGTTGGCGATCCACTTGCCCGGACCGGTCTGGACGCCGCTCAGCGGCGCCGTGATCGTGACCTTGGTGCCGGGCTTCCAGTAGGTCTTCGGGCGCCACATGAGCTGGCGGCTGTCGAGCCAGCCCCAGTGCCCCTCGACCTTGGGCGAGGTGGTGACCGAGACGAGCTTCTCGACCTCGGCCCGCTGCTCCGGGGTCGTCACGGGCGAGTCGAACTGGATCGAGGCGGGCATGCCCACGCCCACCGTCTGGCCGGAGTAGAGGATTCCGTAGGTCGCGGTCACCGCGGGCTTGAGCGTGCGGAAGGTCGAGGTGCTCGTGCTGGGGCTCTCGTCGGACCCGGCCGCCGTCATCGAGACCGTGTAGGTGCTGTCCGGTGCCAGGCGCCCCGTGGAGGTCCACGTGCTGCCCTCGAGCGAGCCCTCGAGCGGCCGGCCCTGGGCGTCCTTGACACTGACGGACTCCAACGTGCCGGACTTGGCCTCGACGACCACGGGCTGGCTCGGCAGGACGCCGGTGGCGCCGTCGGTGGGCTGCACCGCGAGGTCAGCGGGGACCACCGGTGCGGTGCTCGAGGACGACGACGAGGAGGACGGGCTGCCCGCCACGTTGTCGGTCGACGGGCTGCTGGGGGTGCCGGAGCACCCGGCGACGAGCGTCGCCGCCGTGACCAGCATCGCCGCGGCGACGAGCCGTCGTCGGGCCCCGAGAGTCATACCCACCACTGCCACTCCTGTGCTCGCGCCCTGGGGCGCGCTCCTCGCGGTTCGTGTCCTGTCTCGCGGGCCGGGCGCAGGCGCCCGGTCCACTCCGTCAGACGCTCGGCAGCCCCGGTTGGTTGGCTCCCTGCGCCTGTGATCGGCCAGGCGGTCACGACCGCGTCAGGCCCCCATGCAGACGGTCCGCTGGCGCGGACCGACGACACCATGGTACCCGCTGACCGCGCCGGTCCCTCGACGCGAGCGAGGCGGTGCCGCACCCCTTCCGGGTCCGGCACCGCCTCGGGGGACGTCGACGCAGGTCAGACGGCGTGCGGCCCCTTGAAGTACTCGAACGTCCACCCGACGAGGGCGACGACGCCGAACGCCGCGCCGATGATGAACAGCCACCAGCCGACGGCCAGGCCGAGGAAGCACACGGCGGCAGCGCCCGCGAGCGGGAGGGGCCACCAGGAGTGCGGGCTGAAGAAGCCGTACTCGCCCTCCTGCTCGGCGATCTCACCCGCCGGGTTGTCCTCCGGGCGCTCGGGCAGCCGGCGTCCCGTGGCCCAGAGGTAGAACGCGATCATCGCGCCGAGGCCACCCGAGAGGAACAGTCCCGCCGTGCCGACGGGCTCGTGCCAGTGCGTGAAGATGCCGTAGATGAGCGCGACGGGGGCGAAGAAGACCGCCAGGATGACGAAGAGCTTGAACTCGATCTTCATGCTCAGTCGCGCTCCTCGTGGAATCGGGCGTGGGTGTCGTGGTCGAGCTCACCGGTGTGGTGGGCGTGGGGTCCCTCGCCCTGGGCCGGGCCGATGATCCGGCTCAGGGTGTCGAGGTCGGCCGGCAGCGACGAGAACGGCGCCGCCTCGGGGTGGTGCAGGTCGAACGCGGGCCGCTCGGAGCGGATCCGGGGGATGACGTCGAAGTTGTGCCGCGGCGGCGGGCAGGAGGTCGCCCACTCCAGGGAGGCACCCCAGCCCCACGGGTCGTCGGTCTCCACCAGCGGGGCCGTGCGCCAGGTCTTCCACACGTTGTAGAGGAACGGCAGCGTCGAGGCCCCGAGCAGGAACGACCCGTACGTCGAGACCTGGTTCATCCAGGTGAACCCGTCCTCGGGCAGGTAGTCGGCGTACCGGCGCGGCATCCCGTCCACCCCCAGCACGTGCTGGATCAGGAACGTGGTGTGGAACCCGACGAACAGCATCCAGAAGTGGATCTTGCCGAGCTTCTCGTCGAGCATCCGCCCGGTGAACTTGGGCCACCAGAAGTAGAACCCGGCGAACATCGCGAACACCACCGTGCCGAACACCACGTAGTGGAAGTGCGCCACCACGAAGTAGCTGTCCGAGAGGTGGAAGTCCAGCGCGGGGCTGGCCAGGATGACGCCGGTGAGGCCACCGAAGAGGAAGGTGACGAGGAAGCCGATCGACCACAGCATGGGAGTCTCGAAGGTGAGCTTGCCGCCCCACATCGTGCCGACCCAGTTGAAGAACTTCACCCCTGTCGGCACCGCGATCAACATCGTCATGACCGCGAAGAACGGCAGCAGTACCTGGCCGGTCGCGTACATGTGGTGCGCCCAAACGGTCACGGACAGGGCCGCGATGCTGATCGTCGCGAAGACGAGCGTCTTGTACCCGAAGACCGGCTTGCGGGAGAAGACGGGCAGGATCTCGGTGACGATGCCGAAGAACGGCAACGCGATGATGTACACCTCCGGGTGCCCGAAGAACCAGAACAGGTGTTGCCACAGCATCGGCCCACCGTTCTCCGGCTGGAACACCTGAGCCCCGAACTTGCGGTCGGCCCCGAGCGCCAGCAGCGCGGCGGCGAGCACCGGGAACGCCATCAGCACCAGCAGCGACGTGATCAGGATGTTCCAGGTGAAGATCGGCATCCGGAACATCGTCATGCCCGGCGCGCGCATGCAGATGATCGTGGTGATGAAGTTGACCGCACCGAGGATGGTCCCGAACCCACCGAGCGCCAGGCCGAAGACCCACAGGTCACCGCCGAGGCCAGGGCTGTTCGAGGCGTCCGAGAGCGGCGCGTAGGCGAACCACCCGAACGACGCCGCCCCGGAGGGGGTCAGGAACCCGGCCGAGGCGATCAGGCCACCGAAGAGGTACAGCCAGTACGCGAACATGTTCAGCCGCGGGAACGCCACGTCCGGCGCCCCGATCTGGATCGGCATGAGGGCGTTGGCGAACCCGGCGAACAGCGGCGTCGCGAACAGCAGCAGCATGATCGTGCCGTGCATCGTGAACAGCTGGTTGTACTGCTCGGGGTTGTCCACCACCTGCAGGCCCGGCTCGAAGAGCTCCGCCCGGATCAGCAGGGCCAGGATGCCGCCGAAGATGAAGAAGATGAACGAGGTGATGAAGTACAGGTTGCCGATCACCTTGTGGTCGGTCGTGGTCATCCACTTGACCACGGTCTGGCCCTTGGTGAGCTTGCGCGTCGACGTCGCCTGCGTCGAGCGCAGGTAGGTACCCGCCGTGGACTCGGTGGCCGCTGCCATCACTTGCTCCCTGTGCTCGGGACGAGAGTCTTCTGGTTGTTCATGATCCGCTCGGAGTTGAGGCTGTTGTCGAGCTGACCGGTGTTGCCCTTGGCCTTGAGCTCGGCGATGTGGGCGTCGTAGGTGGCCTGGTCGACGACCTTGACGTTGAAGAGCATCTGCGAGTGGTAGGCGCCGCACAGCTCGGCGCACTTGCCCTTGAAGTCACCGGTCTCGGTGGGGACGACCTGGAACTTGTTGACCCGGCCCGGGATCATGTCGAGCTTCTGCAGGAAGGCCGGCACCCAGAACGAGTGGATGACGTCACGAGAGGTCAGCACGAACTCGGTCCGCTTGTTCACCGGCAGGTAGAGCGTGGGGAGCGACGCCTCCGCGCCCGGCTTGCCGGTGAGCTCGGCCTGGGTGCCGCTCTCGTAGGTGTCCTCGTTGACGTAGTTGAAGTCCCAGGACCACTTCTTGCCGACCACGTTCACGACCACGTCGGGGTGCTTGCTGGTGTCCAGCAGGGCCGACTCGTCACGCTGGGTGTAGTAGAAGAGCACGGCGATCATGAACACCGGAACGATCGTGTACAGGATCTCCATCGGCACGTTGTAGCGCAGCTGGACCGGCAGCTCGGTGTCGTCCTTGCGCCGGCGGTAGACCACGACGCACCACAGGATGAGGCCCCACACGAGGACACCGACGGCGAGGGCGGCGATCCAGGCGCCGTTCCACAGGGTCGTGACGCGCTCGCCACCCTGGGTGGCGGCTCGCGGCAGGAAGCCGTCCTGGACACGGCCGGCGCAGCCCGAGAGCGTGAGCGCCAGCAGGGAGGCCACGACACCCACGGTGGACCTGCGGAGAGCTGTCCGCCGGCGCGGGGGGCGCGGCGCAGAGACGTCGTGCTGACGCAACGGTGCACCTTCTTCGAAGCAGTGATGGGCCATTCGCGCCAAACCCTACTCCAGCCGCAGGGCGAAGTCGGGTCGGGGTGCGGCTACGGTCGGGGTGTGGCGAGACCCCTTTCCGGACGCGTGCTCCTCGATGCCGCCCCCGGCCCCCTGCACCCGGCCGCGAGGGCCACCCTGGTCGCCGCCGTGGACGCCGGTTGGGCCGACCCCCGGAGGCTGCACGCCGAGGCGCGGGCCGCCCGGCGCATGCTCGACCAGGCCCGTGAGGTCATCGCCGCCGGCCTGGGGGTCCGCCCCGCCGAGGTCGCCTTCGCCCCGGACGGCCCCACCGCGGTCCGGTGGATGCTCGAGGGGCTGCGGCACGCTGCGCGCCGACGCGGCGCCCGGACGGTCGCCTCGGCTGTGGAGCACTCGGCCGTGCTCGTCCCCGGCCGGCACGACGCCGTACACGCCGGTGAACCGGACCGCTTCGCCGAGGTGCCGGTCGACCGGCTCGGCCGGGTCGACCTCGACGCGTGGCGTGGCGCGCTCGCCCGGCCGGGCACGGTCGCCGCGGCCCTCCAGCAGGCCAACGGCGAGGTGGGCACGCTCCAGCCGCTCGAGGAGGCCCACGCCCTCTGCCGCGCGGCCGGCGTGCCCCTCGCGGTCGACGCCCAGGCGGCCCTGGGCCGGGTCGCGCCCCCGACTGCCTACGACGTCCTCGCCGGCGACGCGCAGTCGTGGGGCGGTCCCGGTGGCCTCGGGGTCCTGGTGGTCCCCGAGGCCACCCGCTGGCAGCTGCCGGGCGCCACCGATCCCGACGCGGGCCTGCACGGTCCCACGCGCCACACCCCGTGGGTGCCGCTCGCCCTCGCCGCGGCCGAGGCGTGGCAGCAGACGGAGGCCGTGCGCGAGCAGGACGCCGCCGAGGCGTTCGAGCTGGTGCGGCAGCTGCGCGCGGCGGCTGCCCGGCTGCCCGACGTCGACGTGGTGGGCGACCCCGAGGGCCGGCTCCCGCACGTCCTCACCTTCTCCGCCCTGTATGCCGACGGCGAGGCGCTCGTGCGCGAGCTCGACCGGGCGGGCTTCGCCGTCGCGTCGGGCTCGGCCTGCACGGCCAGCACCCTCGAGCCGAGCCACGTCCTGGCGGCCATGGGGGCGCTGACCCACGGCAACGTGCGCCTCACCCTGCCCCTGGCCGCCGTCGACCCCGACCGGGCCGCCGCCGTCGCCGCGTTCACGCAGGTGCTGCCCGGGGCGGTCCAGCGGGTGCGCGACGAGCTGGGGGCAGGGCGGCTGTGACGGACGGCGTCGTCGACGCGAGGGGGCTGCGCTGCCCGCTGCCGGTGATCCGGCTGGCCGAGCGGGCGCGCGACGCGGCAGCCGGCGCCGAGCTCGAGGTGTGGGCGACCGACCCCGCGGCCGGGGCCGACGTGCCGGCCTGGTGCCGGATGCGGGGCCACACGTTCCTCGGCGCGCTGGACGCCGGTGACCACACGGCATACCGCGTCCGGGTCGAGGCACCGCCGCGCTAGGGGACGGTGGCTAGGGGACGGTGAACGAGGGCGGGTCGAGGGCCAGGGCATCGCGGAGCCGGCGCAGGTACTCCGAGCGCGGGATGCTCACGATGCCGAGGGTGCGCAGGTGGTCGGTCGCCCACTGCACGTCGATGATGCGGCGCGGGTCGCCGTCGGCGAAGACGTGGCCGGCCATCGCGACCAGGGCGGCCTTGGAGGCGTCGGTCACGCGGTGGAACATCGACTCGCCGGCGAACAGCCCGCCCACGCCGATGCCGTAGAGGCCGCCCACCAGCTCGCCGTCCTGCCACGTCTCGATGCTGTGCGCCCAGCCGAGCGCGTGCAGCTGGGTGTACGCGTCGGCGACCTCCGCGGTGATCCACCGACCCTCGCGGGCCGGGTCCGCGCACGCCTCGACCACCTCGCGGAAGGCCGTGTCCACCCGGACCTCGAAGCGCCGCAACGCCCTGCGCAGCGACCGGCTCGCGTGCAGCCCGCCGGGGAGCAGGACGCCCCGGGGGTCGGGCGACCACCACCCCATCGGACGAGCGCCCTGGTCGCCCAGCCCCATGGGGAACACGCCGGTGCGGTAGGCCTCGAGGATCGTGCCGGCCCGCAGGTCACCCCCGACGGCGACGAGGTCCTCCCCCTCGTCGACCCCGGACAGGTCGAAGACCCAGCCGCTCGGCAGGGGCTCGACGGGCTCGGGGGCGGTCACCGGTCAGGGAGCCACGCAGGCGATGTGCGGCTCGATGGCGTCGGCGGAGTCCTGCCCGTACGCCTCGGCGAGGCGCCCGAGGAAGGTCGCCTTGCCGAGGGTGTACTCCTGCGTGCCGACGGTCTCGATGACGTAGGTGGCCAGCATCGAGCCCAGCTCGGCGGCGTGGCGCAGGCCGAGGTCGGCTGCGAGGCCGGTGAGGAAGCCGGCACGGAACGCGTCACCGACACCGGTGGGGTCGGCCCGGCGCACCTCGCGGGCGACGTCCACGTGCACGGGGTCCTCGCCCTTGCGCTCGATCGTCACGCCGTCCTTGCCCTTGGTGACGACTCGGGTGTTGACGCGGGCAGCGATCTCCTCCGAGCTCCAGCCGGTCTTCTGCTCGGTCAGGGCCGCCTCGTACTCGTTGGTGAGCAGGTAGTCGGCGCCGTCGATCAGCTGGCGGATGGTGTCGCCGTCGGCGAAGGCGAGCTGCTGGCTCGGGTCGGCCGCGAACGGGATCCCCCGCGAGCGGCACTCCCGGGTGTGCCGCAGCATCGCCTCGGGGTCGTTGGCGCCGACGACCACCAGGTCCAGGCCCATGACGCGCTCGGCGATGGGGCCGAGCTCGATCGCCCGCGCCTCGCTCATCGCGCCGGCGTAGAAGGTGGCGATCTGGGCCATGTCCTCGTCGGTCGTGCAGACGAACCGGGCCGTGTGCTTGGACTCCGAGACGTGCACCGAGGTGCAGTCCACCCCGTGCCGCTCCAGCCAGCTGCGGTAGTCGGCGAAGTCCTCGCCGACCGCACCCACGAGGATGGGTCGCTGGCCGAGGTTGGCCATGCCGAAGGCGATGTTCGCCGCCACTCCCCCACGGCGGACCTCGAGGTCGTCGGCGAGGAAGGACAGCGAGACCTTGTCGAGCTGCTCGACGACGAGGGAGTCGCGGAACCTCCCCTTGAAGGTCATGAGGTGGTCGGTGGCGATGGACCCGGTGACGGCTATCTGCACACGGGAAACCTACCTGCTCTCGGTGGGGTCTGCCGTTGCGGCCGGCGGCCCGGCGGTGGACAGTCTCCCCATGACCAACACGGGGGCAGGGACGGGGACGCAGACGGCGGCGGGGGCACTCGAGGAGGTGGACTTCAGCGACCTGCGGGCGACGTTCGTCAACTGCACGCTCAAGCGCTCCCCCGAGCGCAGCCACACCCAGGGGCTCATCGACGTCAGCACGGGCATCATGCGCGCGCACGGCGTCGACGTGCGCGAGTTCCGGGCCGTCGACCACGACATCGCCACCGGGGTGTACGTCGACATGACCGAGCACGGGTGGGACCGCGACGAGTGGCCGACGATCTTCGCGGAGATCCTCGAGTCGGACATCCTCGTCCTCGCCGGGCCGATCTGGCTCGGCGACAACTCCAGCGTCACCAAGCGGGTCATCGAGCGGCTCTACGGCGGGTCGTCGATGACGAACGCCGCCGGGCAGTACGTCTACTACGGCAAGGTCGGCGGCGCGATCATCACCGGCAACGAGGACGGCATCAAGCACTGCGCCTCGAACATCCTCTACAGCCTGCAGCACATCGGCTTCACGATCCCGCCGGGCGCCGACGCCGGGTGGATCGGCGAGGCCGGCCCGGGCCCGTCATACCTCGACGAGGGCAGCGGTGGCCCGCAGAACGAGTTCACCCGGCGGAACACCACCTTCATGACCTGGAACCTCATGCACCTCGCGGCGATGTTCCGGGTGGCGGGCGGCTTCCCGGTCGGTGGCAACCAGCGGGTGGCCTGGGACGCCGGGGACCGGTTCGACGCCCCCAACCCCGAGTACCGCTGACCGGAGTCCTCGGACGAGCCCGGAGGCACGTGGCAGGGCAACCGCTAAGGCCGTTGGCAAGCCATCCGGGCTGGTACTTGGCAAAGCCAGGTACCTGACGTACCTTGGTTCCGTGCCCCACGACCCGCAGATGCTCAAGGGAGTGCTCTCGCTGCTCCTGCTGAGCGTGCTGCGCGAGGAGCCGGGATACGGCTACGGCATCGTCACGCGGCTCAAGGCCGCCGGCTTCGAGGACCTGTCCGAGGGCACGGTGTACCCCGCGCTCACCCGGCTGGAGTCGGCCGGCCTGCTCGAGTCGCACCTGGTGCCGTCGGCGTCCGGGCCGACCCGCAAGTACTACCGCACGACCCCGGCAGGCGTGGCCGAGCTGGCCACCCGGGGCCGGGCCTGGCGGTCGCTCGTCGCGGCCGTCGACACCGTCACGGGCGCCGCACCGCCCACCACCGAGGGGGACACCGCATGAGGATCGTCGACCGTGCCCGCATCGCCTGGGCCCTGTCCCGGTACGACTTCTGGATGGACTTCAGGGGGGTGCCCGGGCGGCGGCGCAAGGAGCTGCGCACGGAGCTACGGGCCAACCTCGAGGAGGCGGCCGCGCAGGAGGGGACGACGCGCGCCCTGCTCGCGATCGGCTCCCCCAGGGCGCTGGCGTATGCCGTGGCCGAGGCCTACCGGGGCCGGCCGCGCTGGGCGTTCGGCGCCTACGTCGCGCTGGCCACGGGGGTGGTCCTGCAGCTGGTGTGGGCCTTCTCGGTCCTCGGCTTCGTCCAGGGCGTGCGGGCCAGCGGGGTGACCGGCCGGCCCGTCACCGGCTCGGTACCACCCCTCGTGCCGGAGGCCAGCGCCGAGTTCGGTGCGGGCGGTGACCCCGTGTCGATGGCGGGGGTGCTGCCGCTGACGGTGCTGCTGGTCAGCCTGGTGGTCTTCGTCCTCGCCGCCGCCCCGTGGCGGCCGCTGCTCCACCGCCGCACGGGCGCGATGCCTGCCTGAGTCGGTCGTCCCGGCACGACGACGGGCCCCTCACCGGCTGGTGCGGGGCCCTTCGTCACGACCGACCCGGTGGACCCGGGTCCGGTCGGCTCAGCTGAAGCTGTCGCCGCAGGCGCAGGAGCTGCCCGCGTTGGGGTTGTCGATGGTGAAGCCCTGCTTCTCGATGGTGTCGGCGAAGTCGATGGTGGCGCCCTCGAGGTAGGGGGCGCTCATCCGGTCGACGACGACCTCGACCCCGTCGAAGTCGCGCACCAGGTCACCGTCGAGCGTGCGCTCGTCGAAGTACAGCTGGTAGATGAGGCCGGAGCAGCCACCGGGCTGCACGCCCACGCGCAGGCGAAGGTCGTCACGACCCTCCTGCTCGAGCAGGGACTTGACCTTGCCGGCGGCGACGTCGGTGAGCTGCACGCCGTGCGCCTGCTCGACCTCGGCGGCCGTCTCGGTCGCGGCCGGAGCGGTCTGGTCCTGAACACTCATGGTGATGCGTCCTTCATGGTCGGGGAGGTGGGCCACTGGGGCCAACCTGCGGTCGGCGCGAAATGTTCCCCGCGCCGCTTCCACTGTACGTCGTCCTCAGCGCTGGGGTGACCAGGTGGCCGCCACCCGGGCGGTGCGGCGCGCGAGGGTGCCCACCGGGTCGGCCATCGCGGCCTCCACCTGCTCCGGGGTCTCGGCCACGGCATACGACCCCGACAGGCCCAGCGTCATCGCCTCACGGCGCCCGACGAGGGTCTGCCCCGCGATGACCACGCTGGGCGTGGCGGTCTCCAGGGCGAGGCCGGCCACGCCGGCGACGACCTTGCCCTGCAGGCTCTGCCAGTCGAAGCTGCCCTCCCCCGTCACCACCAGGTCCGCGGCCGCGAGCAGGTCGCGCAGGCCGACGGCGCGCAGCACCTCGGCCACCCCGCTGACCCGGGTCGCGCCGAGCAGGTAGAGGGCGTAGCCGAGCCCGCCCGCCGCGCCGGCGCCGGGCTCCTTGTCGAGGCGTCGTGGCTTGCCGGTCAGCAGGTCGGTCTGCTCGGGCACGGTGCGGCGGACCACCTCGACGAACCGGCCGAGGGCCGCCTCCAGCGCCTGGGCCAGCTCGGGCGAGGCACCCTTCTGCGGCCCGAAGACGGCCGAGGCGCCCTGCAGCCCGAGCAGCGGTGACTCGACGTCGCTCGCCAGCACCAGCTCGATCCCGGCGAACCGGTTGCGGGCGGCCTCGATGCCGCCGAGGGCGTCGTCGCCGATGTCGGCGAGGGGCAGGCCGCCGCGGGCCAGCTCCTCGGCCGCCCCGACCCCCAGGGCGGCGAGCATGCCCGCGCCGGCGTCGTTGGTGCCGCTTCCGCCGAGGCCCAGGACGATCCTCGTGGCACCCGCCGCAAGGGCGGCGTCGAGCAGCTGACCGACCCCCCACGTGCTCGTCACCGCAGGGTTGCGTTCGTCGGCGGCGAGCAGGTGCAGCCCGGCCGCCTGGGCGGACTCCAGGTATGCCGTGCGCGAGCCCTCCGTGTCGACGAGGAGCACCGCGGCGGGCACGTCCCGGCCCAGCGGGTCGGCGACCGTCACCACGACCGTCTCGGCCTCGGGCCGGGCACCCGCCAGGACGTCGACGAAGCCGGGACCCCCGTCGGAGAGCGGCACGAGGGTGAGCAGGTCGCGGGGTGCGACCTCGCGCCAGCCCTGGGCCATCGCCTCGGCCGCCTGCTGGGCGGTGAGGGTGCCGGTGAAGCAGTCAGGGGCGATGACGACGTGCACGCGACGAGGCTACCGGCGGCACGCGGTCCCCTGGCAGGGGCTCGGCTGACGAGCGCAACCGCTCCCCGAAGTCCCAGACCTCGGCGCTCAGGACCCGCCGGGCAGCCGAGGTCCCAGACCTCGGCGTTCAGGACGCGCCGGGCGGCCGAGGTCCCAGACCTCGGCGCTCAGGACCCGTCGGGCAGCCGAGGTCCCAGACCTCGGCGCTCACGAGCCGCGGGGCACCCGAGGTCCCAGACCTCGGATGCCCCGACGGGGTGCACGGCTGACGGTCAGCGACCGCGGCGGGTGCCGGCCCGGCTGCCGGAGGAGAAGGCGGCGGCTCCACCGGACATGGGGGTGGAGGTGGAGTAGGCCGTGCTGGACCCCGGGCCCGACCGGCGTCGGGAGCTGCCGGCGCCGGGACCGGCGTCGCTGCGACGGGCGCCGTCGCGTCCGCGGGCGTCACCGGCCTGCGACTGGCCCCCGGCGCGCTGTCCGCCGCCGGCGCCGCGGCCGCCCGAGCCTCCCCGGGCGCTGCGACGGCGGCCCGGTCCCCGGCCGGACGGCGCGTCGGAGGAGCGGTGGGAGCCACTACCGGCGGGTGCACCGGACGCGGCCCCACCGCCGGCCGGCACGAAGCCGCCCGTGAAGCTGCGCTCCCCCTGGGCCACCTCGGCGAGCAGGGGGTGCCCGAGGTGGACGCGGGTCGTGGTCGGGTTGATCCCGGCCTTGCGGGTCAGGTCACGCACGTCGCGGACCTGCTCGTCCGTCATGAGCGTGACGACCGTGCCGCTCGAGCCGGCGCGAGCGGTGCGACCGGAGCGGTGGAGGTACGCCTTGTGCTCGACCGGCGGGTCCGCGTGGATGACCAGGCCGACGTCGTCGACGTGGATGCCACGGGCGGCGATGTCGGTGGCGACCAGGGTGGTCGCGGTCCCGGCGTGGAACGCCTCGAGGTTGCGGGTGCGGGCGGTCTGGCCCAGGTTGCCGTGCAGCTCGACGGCGGGCACTCCGGAGGAGTTGAGCTGGCGGGCCAGCTTCTTGGCCCGGTGCTTGGTCCGCGTGAAGACCACCGTGCGGCCCGGGGCAGCGGCGAGGTCGAGCAGGACGGGGAAGTGGGCGTCGGGCCGCAGGTGGAAGACGTGGTGGGTCATCTGGGAGACGGGCGACTGCTCCGAGTCGGCCTCGTGCGTCACCGGGGAGCTGAGGTAGCGCTTCACGATCACGTTGACCCCGCTGTCGAGGGTCGCGGAGAACAACAGCCGCTGCCCACCGGCCGGGGTCGCGTCGAGGAGGCGGCGCACGGCGGGCAGGAAGCCGAGGTCGGCCATGTGGTCGGCCTCGTCCAGCACGGTGACCTCCACGGCGTCCAGACCCACGTGGCCCTGGCCGATGAGGTCCTCGAGGCGTCCGGGGCAGGCGAGGACGACATCCACGCCCGCCTTGAGCCCGCGGACCTGCGGGTTCTGGCCCACGCCGCCGAAGACCGTCTGGCTGCGCAGGCCCAGGGCCGCGGCCAGGGGGGCCATCGCGGCCTCGATCTGCAGCACGAGCTCACGGGTCGGGGCCAGGACGAGGGCACGGGGGCGGCCCGGCCGGCGGGGGGTGCCGCTGGCCGCGAGGCGGGTCAGCAGCGGCAGGAGGAAGGCGTAGGTCTTGCCCGAGCCGGTGCGTCCGCGGCCGAGCACGTCGCGCCCGGCGAGGGAGTCCGGCAGGGTTGCGGCCTGGATCGGGGTGGGTTCGGTGATGCCGCCCTCGGCGAGCAGGGCGACGAGGGAGGTGGGCACGCCGAGGCGCGCGAAGGTGGTGTCGACAGACACAGGTGGGTGCTCCAGAGGTCAGAGAGAGGTGTTCCGCCGGGCGCAGGCCGTCAGTGGCCGCAGCACACGAGAAGGGACGTCACACGATTCGCCCGTGGCGAAACTGTCCGGGCGACATCCGGAGTCTACCGGGTCGCCGCGGCGGATCCGACGCGGCCGGGGGTGGCGCGCACGTCCGCCGGCGTTTGGGTGGAGACTGGAGGCATGTCCACTCGCCCCCCGAGCAAACGCGCCCACCTGCAGAACAGCCCCTTCAACCGCGACACCGAGCCGGTCGTGCACCCCACGTTCGCCGTCGGCGACCGCGTCTCGCACGACCGCCACGGCCTCGGGTCGGTGGTGAAGCTCGAGGACGACCGGGTCGTCGTCCGCTTCGGCGACCAGCACGTGAGCGTCGCCCGGAGCAGCCCGAAGATCCACTTGCTCTGAGCCGGGTCCGCACGGCGGTGACGCGGGTCAGTGCGGCGCGAAGCCCGGCAGGTTCTGGCCCAACCACTGCAACGCTGACGGAACTTCCGAAGCCCACAGCATGACCCGGTGTCCGCCCGTCTTGAGCAGGTCCGTGGTCACCGAGAGGGGTGCCTTCACGTTCTTGAGGAAGAGCGCGGTGGGAGGGTAGGAGTAACCGTCCTTCTTGCTCGACTGGACCCACATCGCCATCGCTGGCGGGTTCTTCGCGGCCAGCCTCACCAAGTCATAACGCGCCGGCAGCGCACGGCCGAAAGGCCTGTAGGCCAAGGTGAACTCGGGCCTGAACGTCCCGCTGAAAACCAGGTCACCAGCGAAGATGTTGGGGTGCAGCATGCCGACCATTGCCGCGCACCAGCCGCCCTCCGAGTACCCGGCCACGGCCCACGAGCTGCGGTCGGTCGCGACCCGGAAGTGGGAGGTGACGAACCTCGGCACGTCCGTGGCCAGCCAGGTCTCCGTCTGCGGCGTGCCGCTGGGGCCGTTGACGCACTCACCGTCCAAGGACAGCGGGAAGTTGTCCTGAGGCAGCACGATGAGGCTCGGGGCAATCTTTCGTGCCGCCACCGCGGCATCAAGGGACTGCTCGAGGTCCATCCCTCTCAACCAGGAGGTGGCGCTGCCCGGGATCCCGTGCAGGGCTTCGATCACCGGGTAGTGCCGCGACGAACTGGGGTCGTACCCGGGCGGCAGAAGGACCAACACCTGGCCCGAGAGCCCGCTCTTCGCTCCCCTGACCTCGAAGGTCTGTAGCCGACCCGAAGCCCTCAGCGCGGGAAGGACGGACGGAGGCGGGGTGAGGCCACTGCGAAGATGGTGGTTCAACGCCAACCGCGTTGTCCCCCCGTGGTGCGTGACGGTGACGGGTGCCCGAGCGCCGGCGAGGTCGTTCCAGCTCACGTAGAACCCGAAGTGATCGTTGGCGATGACTCCCACCAGGCAAAGCACCACCACGTTGAGCGCGGCAATGCCCCCGGCTCGGGTCGTCACGGCCACCCACCGGCGGCGGACCACGGGGAAGCCGGCCGCGAGGACGACGAACAGGGCCACTGCCAGCAGCGCGAGCAGCGTGGGGAGGGTGGTACCGGTCAGCGACACGAGGCACCTCTTGTCATGAGCCACTCGGCGGGGCCGGACCCGGCCGGGATGCTCGCAGTCGCTCGTCGCACGTGGAAATGCTGGACCCGGCCGCTGGGAGGGTGCTGCACCGCGGCTGGGACTTTGCTGAGGACAGCGGGGCTGACCAGGGCAGGGCGCGCACGGCATACGATTCAGGCGTGAGCACCACCACAGCGACGCCGCGCAACGCCCCGCTCCCCCTGCTCGTCCTGGGCCACGGCACCGACCTGCACACCGAGCGCGGGGTCGAGTGCCCCGGCGACCTGCCGGCTCCCTCCGACCGCGGCCTGGTCGAGCGGGCGCGCGCCGCGAAGGCGGCCCTCGGGGACCGCGTGTTCGTGCTCGGCCACCACTACCAGCGCGACGAGGTGATCGAGTTCGCCGACGTCACCGGCGACTCGTTCAAGCTGGCCAAGGACGCCGCCGCGCGCCCGGACGCCCCGTACATCGTGTTCTGCGGCGTGCACTTCATGGCCGAGTCGGCCGACATCCTGACCAGCGGCGGGCAGACCGTGATCCTCCCCGACCTCGCCGCCGGCTGCTCCATGGCGGACATGGCTGCGATCCAGCAGGTCGAGGACGCGTGGGAGGACCTCGTCGCCGCGGGCGTCGCAGATCGCACCGTGCCGGTCACCTACATGAACTCCTCGGCCGCCATCAAGGCCTTCACGGGCCGGCACGGCGGCACCGTCTGCACGTCCTCGAACGCGCGGGCGGCGCTGTCGTGGGCGCTGGAGCAGGCCGGCGACGGCGGCAAGGTGCTGTTCCTGCCCGACCAGCACCTGGGCCGCAACACCTACGTCCGGGACCTCGGTGGGGCGCTCGACGACTGCGTCGTCTGGGACCCGCACCAGCCGAACGGCGGCCTGACCCGGGAGCAGCTCGAGGCGGCCACGATGCTGCTCTGGCGCGGACACTGCTCCGTGCACGGCCGGTTCACCCTCGAGGCCGTGGAGCAGGCACGGCGCGAGATCCCCGGCGTCAAGGTCATCGTCCACCCCGAGTGCCGCCACGAGGTCGTCGAGGCCGCCGACGAGGTGGGGTCGACCGAGAAGATCATCGCCACGATCGCGGCCGCTCCCGCGGGGACGTCATGGGTCGTCGGGACCGAGCTCAACCTCGTGCGCCGGCTGTCCGAGCAGTTCCCCGAGCAGCGGATCGCCTTCCTGGAGAAGAACGTCTGCTACTGCTCGACGATGAACCGGATCGACCTGCCGCACCTGGTCTGGGCGCTGGAGTCCCTCGTCCAGGGCCGGGTCGTCAACCCGATCCGGGTCGACCCGGACGTGGCGCACTGGGCCCGGGTCGCTCTCGACCAGATGCTCGCACTGCCCGGCCCCACCGGTCGGGACTGACCGGCGCACGACGAAACCCGCACCACCCCAACGGGGTGTTCGGCCAGGTCCGCCTCCACTCGCGTTCCGCGAGCCGCCCGTCAGCGTGGTCGGGCTTGTCCTGGTTGCGAGCATGTCCTAGCGGCCGTTGTGCACCGCGGTTGCTGCCCTCCGGCAACGCGTTCTGCGGGTTGCACCAACCGGTGAGCGCGCCTTGGTCCAGGACCATGTAAGGGCGTCACAGGCTCCCGGTGGCCCACTGCAGGGCGAGGCTGCTCGCGGCGACCGCCACCCACAGCACCGCCCCGAGGGCCAACGGGCGCCACCCGGCAGTGCGCAGTGCGCCGAACGGGGTTCCCATCCCCACACCGACGAGGGCGAGGGTGGTGAAGTAGCGCGCGGTCCAGGACAGCGGGCTGTGCCATCCGGGGGGAACCAGGCCGAAGCTGTTCAGGGCCACCACGACGAGGAACAGCAGCAGGAACACCGGCACGAGCCGTCGCCACGGCACCGCCGTCCGGGCTCCCCCCGCTGCAGCACGCTCGCGGCGGTGCCGCCCCATGGCCAGGGCCACCGACATCGGCACGATCATCAACGTCCGCGTGAGCTTCACCACCACCGCGAACGAGGTCGCCGCCGAGCCGTAGACCGTCGCGGCCGCGACGACCGACGAGGTGTCGTTCACGGCGGTTCCTGCCCACAGCCCGAACGCGGCCTGTGACAGACCCATCGCGTGACCGAGCGCAGGAAAGACCAGCACCGCAACGACGTTGAAAACGAAGATCGTCGTCATCGAGTAGGCGATCGCCAGCTCTGAGGCCCCGATCACCGCGCTCACGGTGGCGATGGCCGAGGCTCCACAGATGCCCGTCCCGACGCCGATCAGGGTGCGGGTCTCCCGCTCGACCCCGAGCCACCGACCGACCAGCGCAGTGCTGACCAGGGCGACCGTGAGCGTGCCCACCATGACGGGCAGCGCTCCCCAGCCGGTGTGGACCACCTGCGCCATCGACAGGCCGGCACCGAGGATGACCACGGCCGCCTGGAGCACCACGGTCGCGGCAAAGCGTGACCCGGGGACCAGGGCCGGGCGGGAGCCCAGCAGCGCGTGCGCGAGGACGCCCAGGACGATGCCGATGACCGGACCGCCGACCACTGGAACCAGCGCGCCGAGTCCGGTGGCGAGCAGACCGATGGACGCGGCCAGGCCGAGGCCCGGCAGTACGGCGAGGGGGCTGCGCCATCGCGGCCGGGGGCGGGCTGATTGCGCACGCGGCGAGACCTGTGCAGTCATGTTCGGCATCCCTGCTGGCTCACAACGCGGCCTCAACCACGATCTCCCCCTCGACCGGCGCCCCACCCGGCAGCGGCCCGGAGGTGAGGACGAGGTCGGCGGCCCGACCCGCGGGGGCGTGGGCGGTGGACGGGGCGGGCACGTCAGGGAGAACGACGCCGACCTGGTGGCGCCGGTCTTCGACGGTGCTGGTCATTGTGGGATGAGGTCGAACTTCTCGCCCGGGAAGTACTTCTCCAGCCGCACGTCGGCAGACCGGGCGTGACCTTCCATCCCCTCCACCCGGGAGACCCGCGCGACGACCTCACCGACTTCACGGCTGGCGTCGCGGGTCATCTGCTCGAAGGTCAGGGTCTTGAGGAACTTGCCGACCCACAGACCGCCCGAGTACCTGGCGGCCTGCTTGGTGGGCAGGATGTGGTTCGGGCCGGCGGACTTGTCCCCGTAAGCGACCGTGGTCTCCTCGCCGAGGAAGAGCGTCCCGTAGTTGCGCAGGGTGTCGTGCCACCACTGCAGGTCCTCGGCATGGACCTCGACGTGCTCCGAGGCGATCTCGTCGGCCACCTGGGCTGCCTCCTCGCGGGTGTCGCACACGATGACCTCCCCGACATCGGCCCACGCCTGGGCGGCGACCTCGCCGGTGGGGAGGGGGTCGATGGCTTTGGGCATCAGGTCCAGGACCTGGCGGCCCAGCTCCATCGACGTGGTGACCAGGACCGTCGGGGAGTCCGGTCCGTGCTCGGCCTGGCTGGCGAGGTCGACGGCCACGATCCACGGGTCGGCGGACCGGTCGGCGATGACCAGCGCCTCCGTCGGCCCGGCGAACACGTCGATGCCGACCCGGCCGAACAGCAGCCGCTTGGCTTCTGCCACGAAGCGGTTCCCGGGCCCGGCCAGAACGTCTGCCGGCTTGCCGGTGTACAGCCCGAACGCCATGGCGGCGATGGCCTGGACGCCACCGAGACACATGATCGCGTCGGCGCCGGCCGCGGCCATCGCGTACAGGGTCGCGGGGTGGATGCCCGCGCCACCTCGCGGCGGGGAGCAGGCCACGACGAAGGGGACTCCGGCGGCCTTGGCGGTGCCGATGCTCATGGCGGCTGAGGCGGCGTGCGCGTAGCGGCCACCGGGGATGTAGCAGCCGGCCACCCCCACCGGGATGTGCCTGTGCCCGGCGATCAGGCCGGGGCTGAGCTCGAAGCTGAGGTCGTGCATGCTGGCTCGTTGGGCTTCGGCGAACTTCGTGACCCGGGCCAGCGAGAAGTCGATGTCCGACCGGACCTGGGCGGAGATCTGGTTGCTGGCCCGTTCGATCTGCTCGGGCGTGACGAGGAAGCTGTCCGGGGTCCACCCGTCGAGCTCGGCCGAGTACCGGGCAGCAGCCTGCTCACGGCCTGCCTCGATCTCGGCGAGCATCGTGGTGACCAGGGCGGTGGTCTTGCTGTTGTCCTCCGGGCTGGCCGGCGTGGCCCGCTTGAGGTGCGTGATCGTCATGGTTGCACTCCTGCTCGATGGGTGGAGGTGGAGCTGTCAGAGTTGGTCTGCGCGCTCGGCCGCGTGGGTGAGGATGGCGACGACGTCCCTGCACCGGTTCAGCGGCAGGGCCAGGGGGACCCGGATGTCGCACAAGGTGGCCAGGGTCGCGTCGGTGCGTGGTAATGGGCGCGGCTGCGCGTAGCCCCACGAGGTGTAGGCGCTGGTGAAGGCCGCTGGAGCTGCGGCACCGAACCACTTGACGTGCACCCCGAGCTGGTCGGCGACCGCGCAGAAAGTCTGGATCTGGGCCGGGGACCGGCCGGCGAGGAAGAACTGCACCGAGCTACCGACGTACTGCTCCTGGGTCGGGCGTTCGGGCAGGCGGACTCCGGGGATGGCGACCAGGCCTGTCGAGAGGCGCTCGTACCGCTCGTTCCACTCCAGCACCCGGCGTGCCAGGGTCCGCAGCTGTGGGCGCAGGACCGCGGCCGCGATGCTGGTCAGGCGCATGCTGTGGTTGGGCTCGGCGTACCGGAGCTGGTCGAAGTACTCGACCGGGGGACGACGCGTGTGCTGGCCGTAGAGCATGTAGCTGCCGGACCCGAGGATGGCCCGGGCCGCGACCTCGTCGTCGTCGGTGGCGAGCAGGCCGCCCTCACCGGAGTTCAGGTGCTTGTAGGTCTGCGTGCTGAAGCAGCCGACGGTTCCCTGCGTCCCGGTGAGCCTGCCCTCCCAGGAGCCGCCGATGGAGTGGGCGCAGTCCTCGACGAGACGCAGCCCGTACCTGCTGCACACCTCCAGGACCGCCGGGATGTTGCTGATGTGCCCGCGCATGTGGGACAGCAGCAGGATGCTGCCCTGGTGCGATCGTGCCTGCTGCTGCAGGTCGTCGAGGTCCACCGTGAGGTCGGGCGTCGTCTCCACCAGGACGGCGCGTCCACCTGCGTGGTGGACGGCCCCGGGCACGGGCGCCAGCGTCCAGGAGTTGACGAGGACGGGGTCCCCCGGGCGCAGGCCCATGCTGTGCAGCGCCAGGTAGAGCGCCGCGCCGCACGAGTTCACGGCGACGACGTAACGGCGCCCGAGGTAGTCGGCGACCTCGCTCTCCCACAGGGACGTCTCGGAGGGCTGGCCACTCTCCTCGTCGTAGCGGAAGAGTCGTCCGCTTCGCATGATCTCGACCGCGCGCTCGACGCCCTCTGGTGGAATCGGGTCCGGGGTGGACAGGTCGATGCCGAGAGCCGGGGGCGCCTCGGAAGCGTCCTGCTCGAGCGGCGAGCGGCCCGGGCCGCCGGGACCGAGGGCCGCAGTCATCGCGGCGTGGCCGTCGGCGGGTGGACGACCGCGTCGGGCAGGGTGCTGCCGGCCGCGATGACGGGCAGGTCGACGTCGACGCATTCGGGGTACTTGATGCCGGCGCCGGTGTTCAGGACGACGACCCGGTCGTCGGGGGCGATCCAGCCTTCGCCCGCCAGGCGCCGTGTCGCGGCCACGGCGGCGGCCCCCTCCGGGCAGACGAACAGCCCCTCGTGGCGACCGAGCCTCGTGAGCTCCTCGAGCAGCTCGTCGTCCGGCACTGCGACAGCAGTGCCCTTGGTTTGGTACAGGATGTCCAGCATGATGAAGTCACCGAGGGCCTTCGGGACGTTGATGCCGAAGGCCACCGTCTGGGATTCCTTCCAGAAGGTGCTCTCGGGGGCCCCTTGCTCGAACGCGGAGACCACCGGTGCGCATCCGCTCGACTGCACCGCGACGAACCGGGGCATGGGACCGGTCACCCAGCCGAGCTCGATCAGCTCGCCGATGGCCTTGTGGATGCCGATGAGGCCGACACCGCCACCGGTGGGGTAGACGACGACGTCGGGCAGGGTCCACCCGAGCTGCTCGACGATCTCCAGGCCCATCGTCTTCTTGCCCTCGATGCGGTAGGGCTCCTTCAGGGTCGCCACGTCCACCCAGTCGCCGCGCGAGACGGCGTCGGCGACAACGGCACCGGCATCGCTGATGACGCCGTCCACGAGGTGGACCTGGGCCCCCGCCGACAGGCACTCGGCCCGGGTGATGCGGGGCGCGTCCTCAGGCATGACGATGAGCGCGTTCAGGCCCGCTCGTGCCGCGTAGGAGGCCCAGGCCGCACCGGCGTTGCCGTTGGTCGGCATGGCGATGTGGGTCCAGCCCAGCTCGCGGGCTCGGGACACCCCCACCGCAGCCCCACGCGCCTTGAAGGTGCTGGTGGGAGTGGCGCTCTCGTCCTTGATCCACAACTGCTCCAGGCCCATGTCGAGGCCGTGCCGGTCCATCTTCAGCAGGGGGGTGACGACCTCCCCGAGGCGGACCTCGGCCTGCCGGGCCGAGCTGGGCAGCAGCTCGTGGTAGCGCCACAGCTCCCAGTCGCGGCCGACCAGCGCGGACCGCGGAACCTCGCGCTGCAGGGCGTCGAGGTCGTAGCGCGCCAGCATGGGTGAGCTGCACCTGCTGCACAGGCCGGTCGCCACGGTGGCGTCGCTGATGTGCCCGCAGCGGGCACACTCCAAGTGGGACAGGTAGCTGTAGCGGGACATCGTGGTCCTCGTCTCGTCTCGTCTCGGGTCTGTGTGGTTCAGACGGCGGCGGTCAGCGGTGCGGAGTGGATGGCCGTCCTGACCTCGTCCACGACGGCCAGGAACTCCGGCATCGCGCGGATGCGCTCGGGCGCGATGGGCTCGCCGGGCTTGGAGAAGATCGCCGGCCGGTCGAGCACCACCCGTCCCGGGCGCGGGCTCATCACCATGACGCGCGAGCCGAGGAAGACGGCCTCGTCCACGCTGTGGGTGATGAACACGATGGTCTTGCCGGTGGCCCGCCAGATCTGCAGCAGCTCGTTCTGCAGGCGCTCCCGAGTCAACGCGTCGAGCGCACCGAAGGGCTCGTCCATCAGCACGATGTCGGGGTCGTTGGCCAGTACCCGGGCGATCTGGCAGCGCTGCTGCATCCCGCCCGACAGCTCGTAGGGCCGGCGCTCGGCGAACTCGGTCAGGCCGACCATGTCGAGGAACCGTTCGGCTGCCGCCTTGCGCGCGGGGGCGCGGACGCCGCGCAGCTTCGGTCCGAGCTCGACGTTGCCCTGGACGGTCAGCCACGGGTACAGGTTGGGCTGCTGGAACACCACGCCGCGGTCGGCGCCGGGCTTCGTGACGGGCTCGCCGTCGACCTCGATCGTGCCCTGGGAGGGGTGCATGAACCCGGCCAGGAGCCGGAGCAGCGTGGTCTTCCCACAGCCCGACGGGCCTGCCAGGCAGAGGAACTCACCGGGCTCGATGCGGAAGTCGATGTCGAGGAGAGCCTGGACCTGGGCGCCCTTGACGTCGAACCGGTGACTGACCGACCTGACCTGGACCGCGCGTTCGTGGCTCATGGCGTTCAGCCGGTCACGGACTTGGCCGGTCCGGGGTCGACGCCGTCCTGGTACGCCTGGTCGGGGCTGACGCCCTTGATGGAGCCCTGCTGGAGCAGGAAGCCGGCGGTGGTGATGAGGTCCTTCGCCACCTTGCCGTCCAGCCACTGCGCGGACGCCTGCTTCTCGGCCGGCAGGTAGATGTAGCCGCTGAACAGGTCGCTGACGTCCTTCGGGGAGATCCCCATCTGGATGGCGATGCTCTCGGCGGCCTTCTGCGGCTCGTTGCCGATCATCTTGACGGCGTAGTCCTGGGCCTTGGCCCACTGGGTCATGAACGCCGGGTTGGCCGCGGCGAACTTCGTGGAGGCCGCCGACAGGTCGTACGTGGGCTTGCCGGCCTTGGCGGTGTCCGCGCTGGAGTAGATCTGGCTGCCGGTCTTCTTGAGCTTGTCCAGGACGGGGTTCCAGATCCAGGCCGCGTCGATCTGGTGGCCGTCCCACGCTGCCGGGATCGCCCCGGGCGCCAGGTTGACCAGCGTGACGTCCTTGCCCGGGACCAGCCCGGCGCCGGTGAGCGCCTGCAGCAGGGAGAAGTGGGAGGTGGAGCTGAACGGCACCGCGATGCGCTTGCCCTTGAGCCCCTTCAGGTCAGTGATGCCCTTGTCCTGCACGACCAGCGCCTCCGCCTGCCCGATGACCTCCTGGATCCACACCACCTTGATGGGCATCTCCAGTGGCTTGGACAGGGCGATCGTCGCGGGCGAGGAGCCGAGCATGCCGACGTCGATGCTGCCGGCACCGAAGGCCTGGACGACGTCGCCGCCGGAGTTGAACTGGGACCACGTGATCTTGGCGTTCGGCATGCACGCCTCGAGCAGGCCGAGGTCCTTGACCACGAGGTCGCCGGTGGGGCTGGCCTGCCAGGCCAGCCGGGCGGTCGCCGTGACGCTGGGATCGGCCTTCCACGGGCACTTGGAGGCAGCGCCAGCAGGGCTGACCGCTGGCCGTCCCGATGCGACGCAACCGCTGACGGACAGGGCGAGACCGACGGCGCCGAGGCTGACCAACCGGAACAGGGGGCGATGTGCAGGCATGGCAGATATCGCTTTCTCGAGGGTGGAGCGTGGACCCGAGGTTGAACGACGACCGGGCTAGGCCTTGCCCCGCCAGGGGACCAGGAGCCGCTCGGTGGTCTTGAGCAGGCCGTCGAGCACGACGGCCGCGATGCCGATGACGATGATGGCGGCCACCGTCAGAGGGGTTTGGAGCTGGACGCCGGACAGGTAGGCCAGTCCGCCGATGCCGGGGATGCCGTTGTTGAGCTCGGCCGCCACGACGGTGGTCCAGGCGAACCCAGTGGCGACCCGGATTCCGGTCATCACCTCGGGCAGGGTCGCGGGGACCATGACGTGCCAGACCGACTGGCGACGGGTCGCGCCCAGCGAGAGCACGGCGTTGACCTGGTCCTCGCGCACCCCCCGCACCCCGCTGATCGTCGCCATGGTGATGGGCGGGAACGCGGCGAGGAACAGCAGCCAGACCTTGGAGGTGTCACCGATGCCGAACCAGACGATGAGCAGTCCGATGTAGCCCAGCGGCGGCAGGGACCGCAGGAAGTGCAGGTAGGGCTCAACGATCGTGCCGACCCAGCGGACCGTCGACATCAGCAGCCCGATCGGGATGCCCACCACGATGGCGGCGCCGACACCGATGCCGATCCGCTGCAGGCTCGCGATGAGGTGTTCCCACATGTAGTAGTTCTGTTCGCCGCGCACGATGCGGTCGACGCCTTCGGCGATGGGGTGGTCGGTGTTCGCCTGCACGAACGCCTGCCAGACCGAGACCGGAGACGGCAGGTACAGCGGCTTCACCAGGTGCAGACCCGTGATCGCGAACCACGCGGCCAGGAACACGGCCAGGGTGAGCAGCCGGGTGAGCCAGGAGCGGGCTCGCGGCGAGACGCGACGCCCCAGCGCGGGCACCGCGGCCCGGGCGGCTCCACCGGAGCCGCCCTCCCCCGCTGCGGAGGTGGTGGTCGTGGCTGAAGTACTCATCTGGTCCCCCGGGAGGGTGAGTCGGACTGATGTGCGGCACCGGGCCGCCGGCCGGGCTGGGCAAGATCCACCTGGGCCAGCAGCCCGTCCATGCGCCGCTGCAGCTCGGGGGCGTCGGCCGTGGCAGCGGCGAGGTTCTCCACCACGGAGGCCAGGTGGGCCAGGCTGCCGGCCCGGGCGCGTTCGGGGTCACCGGCAGCGATCGCCTGCCAGGTGACGTCGTGCTGGTCGGCCCAGACGTGCGGCAGGTCGCTCGCTTCCCAGGCCTGGACACGCGCGGTGACCAGCAGCGGGTCGATCGCCAGGTCGAGCACGTCCAGGACGGCATCACGCAGGAAGTGGTTGCGGCAGACGTCCAGCAGGGCTCGGTGCACGCGGATGTCGGAGGTTGCGTGGAGATTCTGGTCCTTGTCCACGGCGAAGTGCATGCCGCGGATGAGGTCCGCAGCGACCTCCAGGGCGTCGACGTCGGGATCCTTGGCCGCAGCTGCCAGGGCTTCCGGCTCCAGCAGGATGCGTGCCTCGAGCAGGTCGACCGCCTCTGCGAGAGACCGAAGGGGCTGTCGTTCCGTGGGGGTGCGGGCACCTGACTCGCTGCTGATGACCACTGTCCCCGAACCACGTCGGGACTCGACGTGACCGGCGAACTGCAGTGCGGCCAGCGCCTCCCGGACCGTGGGGCGACTGACGGCGAACTCCCGGGCCAGCGCCTCCTCGCTCGGGAGGCGGGCACCGACCGGGATGGAGCCGTCGACGATCCGTTCCAGGATCCGCTCCGCGATGGAGGAGCTGACCTGGGGCGCACGCGGAAGTGGGCTGAAGCTGGGCGCGTCCGGCGTGGTGGACATGTGGAAGAGAGTGGCACCTGCCAAGTTGCCTGTCAACTAGTCAAATGCGTTCATGGTGGAGGTGTGGCGGTCGGCCGTCTGCCCGACGGCGACGTCCATGCGGTCCCGATCGCCGACGCCTACCCGCCCCGGGGCCGCCGAGGGGTTTCGCACCTGCGCGTCAGGGCCGGGGACAGCTCGCACACCACCGCGGCCCGCCCGCCGCCTCCGCCGCACGGCGTCTGCACCGGTGATGGCGATGCCTCCGTGTCGACGTGCATCCGCTGCCGGGCACCGGCTGGGTGTTGCGGATCCCGTTGTCCTCGTGGGTCGTTCGAGGCGGCACCACCCCGGCAGCCATCCGCGCGATGTTCGCGGTCGCCGACGGGGTGGTCCGCGCTCGCGGTCAGGGTAGTTCGCGGTCGCGGCCGGGCGGCTCGCCACCGAAGTCGGGTCACTCGCTGCCGTGGCCGGCCAGCTCCTCGACGGTGAGCGTGAAGTCCCGGTCGCGCAGCCGCTCGACGAGCCGCCCGCGGATAGCGGTGGCTGGGGTGAGGACACCGGCGGCGGGCGGCAGGCGGTCGCCGTCCAGGGCCAGCGCCAGGGCGGCCTCGCCGAGCATCACGGCCGTCGCGGCATACCCGGGGTCCCCCTTCGCCGCCACCGTGGCGAGGTAGCGCCGACCGCTCGTCGTGGTGGTGCGCGCCTGCATGCGGAACCAGCCGGCCGCGCGCGCCTGCTCGCTCGGGCCCTCACCGGGCGTGGGCGCGAGACGGTCGACGAGCGGACGCGTCCGCGGGTCGGCCATGCCGGCCATCGCCAGGCCCAGCGCGCCCGTGACGAGCGTGGCGCGGCGCCGCCCGGCGAACCCGGTGCCGTAGCTGCTGAGCTCGCGGTAGCGGAAGCGCCGGCCGTACGCGTGGCCGAGGAGGGCGTTGCTGCGCCGGACGACCCGGGTGTTGAAGTCGGCCATCACGAACGGCCCCACCCACTGCCCGGACCCGGCCTCGACGAACACCGACCGCGGGTCGCGCTCCGGTCCGAGGTCCGGCTCGGAGGCGCGGTCCGGGCTGAGGGCGTAGGGGTCGCGCAGCACCTTCGAGAGGGCCGGGTCGGACCCGACCGCCTCGACCTGGGCCCGGGCGGAGTCGATCGTGCCGCCCGAGAAACCGCCCTTCATCCGGGCCAGCAGGGTCGTGTCGAGCAGGGTGCCGGCCCTGTCACGCTCGGCCTGCTCGTGCAGCAGCAGGACGGCGAGGTCCGACGGCACGGAGTCGTAGCCGCAGGCGTTCACGACCCGGGCACCGGTCGCGAGCGCCGTCTGGTGCACCTCGTCGGCGAGCCGGTGGACGAACAGGACCTCCCCGGTGAGGTCGGCGTAGTGGGTCCCGGCCTCGGCGCACGCGCGAGCCAGGGGGAGGCCGTACCGCAGGTAGGGCCCGACCGTCGTCACGACGGCGGTCGTCGAGGCGGCGAGGTCGGCGAGCGCGGCCGCGTCGGCGGCGTCGGCCACGACGACCGGCCAGTCGCGGGCGCGCGCCGGCAGGCCGCCACGCACCCCCTCGAGGCGCTCGCGGGACCGCCCTGCCAGCGCGATGCGGGTCCCGGCCGGCGCGTGCTGGGCGAGGTAGTGGGCGAGCAGCCGGCCCACGAAGCCCGTGGCGCCGACGACGACGAGGTCGTGCTCGCGGGCGCCAGTGCCTGCTGCCACGCTCACGGCTGGTGCTCCGCCGGGACGCGCTCACCCTCGCGGACCGGGCCGGGTGGCGTGCCGTCGCCGAACGGCCGGCCGCCGAGCTGCTCGCGCCCGTGGGCAGTGAGCCAGCCGGACAGGTCGGGGCCCTTGGGGACGATGCCGGTCGGGTTGATGTCGTGGTGGACCACGTAGTAGTGCCGCTTGATCTGCACGAAGTCCACGGTGTCGCCGAACCCCGGCGTCTGGAACAGGTCGCGGGCGTAGGCCCACAGCACCGGCATCTCGCTCAGCTTCGACCGGTTGCACTTGAAGTGCCCGTGGTAGACGGGGTCGAACCGCACGAGCGTGGTGAAGAGCCGCACGTCGGCCTCGGTGATGGTGTCGCCCATGAGGAACCGCCGCGTGGCGAGCCGCTCCTCCAGCCAGTCGAGTGCCGCGAAGAGCCGGTCGTAGGCCGCGTCGTACGCGTCCTGCTCACCGGCGAACCCGCAGCGGTACACGCCGTTGTTGACCTCGGTGTAGACGCGCTGCATCACCTCGTCCATCTCCTCGCGCAGCGCCTCGGGGTACAGGTCCGGCGCGCCGTCGCGGTGGAACGCGGTCCACTGCGTCGACAGGTCGAGGGTCAGGGGTGCGAAGTCGTTGGTGACGACCTGCCCGGTGGACACCTCGACGACGGCCGGCACCGTGATGCCGCGCGGGTAGCCGGGTTGGCGCTTCTCGTACGCGTCCTTGAGGCGCGGGATCCCGAGCACCGGGTCGACGCCACCGGGGTCGAGGTCGAAGGTCCAGCTGTCCTCGTCGTGCGTGGGTCCGCACAGCCCCATGGACAGCGCGTCCTCGAGCCCGAGCAGGCGGCGCACGATGATGGCGCGGTTGGCCCACGGGCACGCACGCGCGGCGACCAGCCGGTAGCGCCCGGCCTCGACCGGCCACTCCCCCTCGCCGTCGCCGCGCGCGGTGATGCGGTCGTTGATGTACCGGGTGTCGCGCTCGAACGACGGCTCGACGTAGCCCTTGCCCTTGCTGCCTTCAGCCATGGTGCGAACCTACCGGTGCCGGGCCGACCCCACCGGGGGCGCGTCCGCGGGCCGACCCCCGGTGGGACGGCCGCCCGACCCAAGCCGGGCGCGCCGGCGGGTCAGCGGTTGCGGGTGCGGGCGATGAGGTCGCGGTACCAGTGGTAGGAGTCCTTCGGGGTGCGCACCTGGGTGTCGTAGTCGACGTGCACGAGCCCGAACCGCTGGCGGTACCCCTCGGCCCACTCGAAGTTGTCGGTCGCCGACCACGCGAAGTAGCCGCGCACGTCGGCGCCGTCGGCGATCTCACCGGCCAGCGCCCGCAGGTGCGCGTCGTGGTAGGCGATCCGGCGGTCGTCCGCGACCCGGCCGTCGACCGGTCCGTCGGCGAACGAGCAGCCGCTCTCGGTGATGTAGACCGGCGGCAGCACGTCGCCGTACCGGTCGCGGAACTGCCGCACGACCTGCGCCAGGCCCTCGGGCACGATCGGCCAGTCGAAGTCGGTGCGCTCGTAGCCCTCGATGCGCCGGCTCTCGAACGGCAGCCCCTCCGGCATCGGTGGCCCGTCGGCGACGACCTCCCCGGCAGCCGGTGCCTGACCCGTGGCGGCGGCACCTCCCGCGGCACTGGCGGGGGCGCCGATCCGGGCCGGGTTGTAGTAGTTGATGCCGAACCAGTCCAGCGGCTGGCGGATCACGTCGAGGTCGCCGTCGCGGTAGGTCGGGAAGCCCTGCTCGGTGCCCTCGACCGGGTAACGGCCCAGCAGCACCGGGTCGGCGAACATCCAGTTCCACAGGTTGTCGTACACCTCGGCTGCCTGCTGGTCCTGCGGGCTGTCGGAGGCCGGCCACACCGGGGCGTGGTTGCTCGCGATGCCGACGTTGGAGCACCCCGCGGCGCGCAGGGTCTGGGCGGCGAGGCCGTGCCCGAGCAGCAGGTGGTGCGCCACGGGCAGCGCCTCGAAGCCCATCGACCGCCCCGGGGCGTGGACCCCGAGCGCGTACCCGAGCATGGTGACGACGTTGGGCTCGTTGAGCGTCATCCAGCGCGCGACCCGGTCACCGAGCCGCTCGCCGACGACGGAGGCGTATGCCGCGAAGTGCTCCGCGGTGTCGCGGCTCGCCCAGCCGCCGGCGTCCTCGAGAGCCTGCGGGGTGTCCCAGTGGAAGAGCGTCGCGGCGGGCTGGATCCCCGCCGCGAGCAGCTCGTCGACGAGCCGGTCGTAGAAGTCGAGCCCGGCGGCGTTGACCTCGCCGGTGCCGGTCGGCAGCACCCGCGGCCACGCGATGGAGAACCGGTAGCTGTCGACGCCGAGGTCCTTCAGCAGCGCGACGTCCTCGCGGTACCGGTGGTAGTGGTCGCAGGCGACCGCGCCCGTGTCGCCGTTCGCGATCGCACCCGGCCGCTCGCAGAAGGTGTCCCAGACCGAGCGGCCGCGGCCGTCCTCGTCGACCGCTCCCTCCACCTGGTACGACGCCGAGGCGACCCCGAAGAGGAAGTCCCGCGGCAGCTGCGGGAAGCCGCCCGCCGGCTGCGAGCGCTCGCCCGGCGACTGCGAGCCGTCGCCCGGCGACTGCGAGTCCTCGCCCGCCTGCTGCGGCCCCTCGGTCATCGCGGCATCGCCCCGAGCCGGGCGAGCAGCACGGCCTCGGCGACGCAGACCTTCTCGAACTCCTCGAGGTGGAGGGACTCGTTGGCGCCGTGGGCGCGCGTGTCGGGGTCCTCCACCCCGGTCACGAGGATCGCCGCGTCGGGGAACTTCGCGGCGAACGAGGCGACGAACGGGATGGAGCCGCCGACGCCGATGTCGACCGGCTCGACGCCCCACGCGTCGGTGAAGGCGGCGCGCGCCTGGTCGTAGACCGGGCCGTCCGCATCGGCGGCGAACCCGGCGCCCTGGTCGTCGAGGCGGACCTCGACCTTCGCACCCCACGGCGTGTGCGCCTCGACGTGGCGCTGCACCGCGGCATACGCGTCCATGGGCGCCTCGTCCGGCGCGAGCCGGATGGAGACCTTGGCGCTCGCGGTCGGCACGAGGGTGTTGGAGGACTTCGCCACGGACGGGGCGTCGAAGCCGATGACGGTGGCCGTGGGCTTGGCCCAGATGCGGTCGAGCAGGGTCCCGGTGCCGATCACCTCAACGCCGTCGAGCAGACCGGACTCCTCGCGCAGCCTGGCCTCGTCGAAGTCGAGGTCGCTGGCCTTCCCCGACTTCAGGCCGGCGACGGCGACGTCGCCCGCCTCGTCGTGGAAGGTCGCAAGCAGCCGGATCAGTGTGGTGACGGCGTCGGGCACGGCGCCGCCGAACATGCCGGAGTGGATGCCGTGGTCGAGCGTGGTCACGGTGACGACGACGCGGATGAGGCCGCGCAGCGTCGTCGTCAGGGCCGGCTCGCCGAGCGCCCAGTTGGTGGAGTCGGCCAGGACGATGGCGTCGGCGCGCAGCTTGTCGCCGTGGCGCTCGAGGAGGGTCGGCAGGGAGTCCGAGCCGATCTCCTCCTCACCCTCGACGAAGATCGTCACGCCGACGGGGAGCCGGCCGGCGTGCGCGCGCAGCGCAGCGACGTGCGCCATGATCCCGGCCTTGTCGTCGGCCGCGCCGCGGCCGTAGAGGCGGCCGTCGCGCTCGGTCGGTTCGAACGGCGCGCTGTCCCAGTCGGCGTCGTCCCCCGGGGGCTGCACGTCGTGGTGGGCGTAGAGCAGCACGGTGGGCGCTCCCTCGGGTCCGTCCACGTGGCCGATCACCGCGGGCCGGCCGCCCTCGCGCACGATCTCGACCTCGAGCCCCTCCGCCCGCAGCAGCTCGGCGGTCGCCTCGGCGCTCGCCTCGACGTGCGCCTGGTCGAACGCGTCGAGGCTGACGCTGGGGATGCGGGTCAGCGCCTCGAGGTCGGAGCGCACGCCGGGCATCAGGCCCGCCACGGTGGTCCGGAGGTCGTCGATCTGGTCCTGGGTGAGCACGTCGTCGGTCACGGCGGCGAGCCTAGTGGCTGGTCGTCGGCGGCTGACGCGGGGCGCGATTCGGGGGGCCGCGCCCCCACGGCATACAGTTGCGTCGTGTTCGGACGTGGCAAGACCCTCAATGAGCAGCAGGCCGAGACGGCGGAGCGACCCCAGCGGGAGGGCGCCAAGAACCGGCCGACGCCCAAGCGGCGTGACCAGGAGGCTGCGCGCCGGCGTCCCCTCGTCGAGACCGACCGCAAGGCGGCGCGCGACCGCGACAAGCTGGCGCGGCGCGAGGCCCAGCTCAGGCAGCGCCAGGCCATGGTGACCGGCGACGACGCGCACCTGCCCGCTCGGGACAAGGGGCCCGTCCGCCGCTACATCCGTGACTACGTGGACGCCCGCTGGAACCTCGGCGAGTTCATGCTGCCGGTCATGCTCGTCGTGCTGGCGCTGTCGTTCGTGCGGATCCCGTGGGTCTTCGCCGCCGTGTCGATCGGCGTGTACGCGCTCATCCTCATCGCAGCGGTCGACGGCTTCCTCATGTGGCGCAAGCTCAAGCAGCAGCTCGTGGCGAAGTTCGGCGCGGACAAGGTCGGCCGCGGGCTGGCGATGTACGCGGTGATGCGCGGCTTCCAGATCCGTCGCTCGCGGATGCCCCGACCGCTCGTCGACCGCGGCAGCTACCCGTCCTGAGCCGGCGGCTCCCGACCGGCCGGGTCGGTGCGGCGGGGAGCCTACTCGGCTGCCCGCAGGCTCATGGGTCCGTAGACCAGCCGGCCCTCGTGCCACAGGTTGACGGCGTCGACGCCCTGCTCCCCGAGCTCGTGCCAGCTCTCGCCGAACCAGTTCTCCGCGTCGGACTGCGACGGGAACGCCGTCGTCACCAGCCCGTCGCCGGACATCTCCCGGCCGTCGGCGTCGAGGTAGGTCCAGGTCCAGGCATCGCTCATGCGCCCACTCTAGGCGCGGCGTCGTGCCGGCCCGTGGACGGCCGCCGCCGCGCGCTGCGAGGGTGGCCCGCGTGATCGAGCTCGACCGGGTGGAGGTCCGGTATGCCGGTGGGACGGCCCTGCTGCCCACCCCCCAGGTCCCCGCCCTCCAGGTCCCCTCGCTCACGGTGCCCGAGGGCGAGCTGGTCCTCGTGGCCGGCCCGACCGGTTCGGGCAAGACGTCCCTGCTGCGGGTGGTCGCGGACCCCTCGCTCGACCGGTCCGTGCATGGCCGGGTGCTCGTGGACGGCTGTGCGGTCGGCACCCTGACCGCCGTCGAGCGCGCCCGCGTCGTGGGGTACGTCCGGCAGGACCCGGCGCCGATCGGGCCCACCGTGGAGGACGAGGTGCGCCGTGGGCTGGCCCTGCACCCGGTCCCGTCGACCGGCCCGGCCCGGCGCCTCGAGGAGACCCTCGACCTGCTCGACCTGGCCGGGCTGAGGGAACGCCCGGTGGGGCTGCTGTCGGGCGGTCAGCAGCAGCGCGTCGCGATCGCCGCCGCCCTCGCCGCCGGGCCCCGGGTGCTCGTCCTCGACGAGCCCACCTCGGCCCTCGACCCCGTGGCGGCGGAGGAGGTGCTGGCGATCCTGCACCGGCTCGTCCACGACGTCGGCACCACGGTCGTCGTGGCCGAGCACCGGCTCGAGCGGGTCGTGCACCATGCCGACTCGGTCGTCGTCGTCACCGACGGGGTCGCGACCGACCGGCAGGACCCGGCCGCGGCGATGCGCCACTCCCCCGTGTTCCCGCCCCTCGTGGCCCTCGGCCGGGCCCTGGGCTGGGAGCCACTCCCCCTGTCCGTGCGCGAGGCGCGCCGCACGGGGACGGCCCTGCGGGCACGACTCGACGGCGCGGCCCCCGGACGCCCGGAGGAACCACTGCCAGGCGGTGCCGCCACCCGGGGCAGCCCCGTGACCGGCCCCGCCGTCCGCACCCGAGGGCTCGGGGTGGTCCGCGACGGGGTCGTCGCCCTGCGGTCGGTGAGCCTGCTCGTCTCGCCCGGGGAGGTCGTCGCGCTGATGGGTCGCAACGGCTCGGGAAAGAGCACCCTGCTGGCGGCCCTCGCCGGTCGTCAGGTCCCGGCCCGCGGCCGGGTCGTGGTCGACGGCGAACCTGTCCTCACCCCCCAGGACCCCGGGCCCGTCCTCCGCGCACCGTCGGTCGCGGCGCAGCTGGACCACTCCGCCGACCCGGACACGGCGCAGGCGCTGCTCGACCGGTTCGCCCCCGGCGTCAACCGGCAGGCGGCACCGGACGAGCTGTCGCAGGGACAGCAGATGGGCCTGGCCCTGGCGACCCTGCTGGCTCCCCCCGGGGACGGGGCGCCGCCGCCCAGCCTGGTCCTGCTCGACGAGCCGACGCGTGGTCTGGACTACCGGGCCAAGGAGGAGCTGGCGGCGACGCTGAGGAAGCTCGCCGCGTCGGGCGGCGCGATCGTGCTGGCCACCCACGACGTCGAGCTCGCGGCCGAGCTGGCCTCGCGCGTCGTGGTCCTCGCCGAGGGGGAGGTGGTCGCCGACGGGCCGGCGCGCGAGGTCCTCGCCGGGTCTCCGGCCTTCGCGCCGCAGGTCGCCAAGGTCGTGGCGCCGCTCCCCCACCTCACCGTCGACGAGGTGCTCACCGACCTGGTCCGGATGACGGACTGACCGTGACCCCTGCTCAGGCCGGGGGGCCGGCCTCGATCCGCCGCCGCACCTCGGCGAGGCCGTCGGGTCCCGGATCCACGCTCCACCAGCTCTCCACCCACCACGTGGCGCCCACGTCGGCCCAGTCGGAGGGTGCTCCCTCCAGCTGGACGAACTGGCCCGTGCTGTCGGCCTCGACGACCACGTCGTAGCCGTCCCAGGGCAGTCCGGCGCACTCCCGCATGCCCCGCACGGTGGCGACCACGTCGCCGTAGGTGTCGAGGGAGTATGCGGTCCCAGGCTGCAGCGGTTCGTCCCCGACCACCGACACGAGCAGTCCGTCCCACCGGGCCGCCCGCTCGAGGGAGGGCTGCCGGGTGCGCCCGCGACGCCAGGCGCCCACCACCCAGATCGGCGGGTGGGGTCGCTGCGCGGGCGGCGGCGGCCCCGGGGGTGCCCCCTCCCCGGTGCCGGTGACCCGGTAGTGGCGGCCCTCGAAGGTGAACTCCTCGTCGGCCAGGAGCCCGGCGAGGACCGCCAGCCCCTCGTCGAGCTTCTCGGCCCGGGTGCGGCGTCCCTCGTCCGGCTCGAAGCGGGTCCAGCCGGGGTGCAGGGCCCCGAGCCCCACCGACACCACGACGCGTCCGCCGCTGAGCCGGTCGACGGTGGACACCATCGAGGCGAGGTCCCAGGGCCGGTGTCGCGACGCCGGCGTGAGCAGCGTGCCGAGCCGGATGCGGGAGGTGGTCATCGCTGCTGCGCCCAGCACGACCCAGGCGTGCTCCCCGTAGAGCGACTCCCACGTGAAGACGCCGTCCCACCCGCGCTGTTCCCCGAGGGCGGCGAACTCGGCGAACTGGCGGGCGTCGGCGAAGGGGACCACGAATCCGTAGCGCATGACCGGACCCTAGGCGCGACCACTGACACCCGACCTCGCTCACGGACGTCTGTGCACAGACCCGCGTCCCAGAGCGCAGGGAGCAGGTCCGCGCGCACTCACCCGGACGTCTGTGCACAGACCCGCGTCCCAGAGCGCAGGGAGCAGGTCCGCGCGCACTCACCCGGACGTCTGTGCGCACACCCGCGATCAGTCGCCAGGCCGCTCGACGACGACGGGCTGGAGTACCACGTCGGTGGTGAGGGAGCTCGCGACGTAGCACTCGTCGTGCGCCTGGTGCAGCAGCCGCTCGACCACGCTGGCCTCGGTCCCGGCGGCAACCGTCACGCGCGGTCGCAGCACGATCCGGGTGATGCGCAGCGGCACGGCGTCGTGCGGCATCTCGCCCTCCGCGTCGTCCTCGTACCCGACGACGTCGACCCCCGCTCGTGCGGCCACCGCGAGGAAGGACAGCAGCTGGCACGACGAAGCAGCCAGGACGAGCAGCTGCTCGGGGTTGGGCAGGTCGGCGTCGCCGCGGAAGTGCGGGTCGGCCGACAGCTCGAAACCCTCCGTGGCCGGCGGCACCCACGCCGAGTGCGCCCTCGGGTACGCGCGGTAGCCCGCCCCCGTCGACCCGGCCCAGCGCACCTGGGCGCGGTACCGGTGGTCGGCGCCCCCCGGCATACCTCAGCCCTCGCGGACGTCGACCTCGACGAACGGCGGTCGCACGACGGTGGCGGGCACCTCGCGCCCGCGCACGTCGATGACGACCTCGTCACCGGCGGCGACGTCCGGCGACAGCAGTGCCAGCGCGATGCCGTTCTTGAGCGTCGGGCTGAACGTCCCCGAGGTGACCTCGCCCACGACCTCACCACCGCGCTTGACCTCACAGTCCGCCCGCGGGATGCCACGGCCCGTCGCGAGCAGGCCCCAGGCGACGCGCTTCGGCCCGGCCTGCTTCTCGGCGACGAGTGCCTCGCGCCCCCAGAACTCGTCCTTCGTCCAGCCGACGGCCCAGCCGACGCGGGCCTGGACGGGGGTGATGTCGACGGACAGCTCGTGGCCGTGCAGCGCGTAGCCCATCTCGGTGCGCAGGGTGTCGCGGGCGCCGAGCCCGCACGGCAGCCCGTCGAACGGCGCGACCGCCTCGGCGAGCGCGTCCCAGAGCTCGCCGGCGACCTCCCACGCCGGGACGAGCTCGTAGCCCCGCTCCCCGGTGTACCCGGTGCGGCAGACGATGAGCGGGTGGCCGTGCCAGTCGGTCTCGACGAACGACATGTACTCGTGGCCGGCCGGCAGCCCCAGGGACTCGAGCACCTCGTCGGACCTCGTGCCCTGCACGGCAATGACGCCGTAGGACTCGTGCAGGTGCTCGACCGTGATGCCCTTCGGCGCGGCGGCGGCCAGCATCCGCACGACCTCGGCCGTGTTGGCGGCGTTGGGGATGAGGAACACATCCTCGTCGCTGCGCAGGTAGGCGATGAGGTCATCGACGACGCCGCCGGACTCGTTGCAGCACAGCGTGTACTGCGCCTTGCCCTCGGTGATGCGGCCGAGGTCGTTGGCGAGGCAGCGGTTGACGAAGTCGCGCGCGCCGGGCCCGGAGACCCGCGCCTTGCCCAGGTGCGACACGTCGAAGATCCCGACCGAGGTGCGGACCGCCGTGTGCTCCCGGACGACGCCGCCACCCGGGTACTCGATGGGCATCTCCCAGCCCCCGAAGTCCGCCATCTTCGCGCCGAGCGCGACATGGCGGTCGTGCAGGGGTGAGGTCTTCAGGGCTCCGTCGCTCATGGCGCGAACGCTACCGCCCGTCGCGCGGCACGCCGCATCCGCGGGGCTATCCTGCGGCGAGCGGGGGACGCGAACGACTGCGGCCCGAACCGTCCGGCCGGGACCACCCTGTCCCCCTGCCGGCGCGCCCCGGCACCCTGTCCACGAGAAAGAGAGCACCGTGACGACCGTCAACGTGACCGACCGTTCCGCCCACGACGTCAAGGCCGACGTCCTCGTCCTCGGCACGATCGAGCAGGACGGTTCCGCCGCCCTCGCGTCGGGTCACGGCCTCCCCCGGGATGCCGCGAGCCACCTGGCCGCCCAGCTCTCGGCCCTGCACGCCGCCGGGTCCGCCGACGAGGTCCTGACGGTCGCCGGCGTCCCGGGCGTCGCGGCCCCCGTGGTCGTGCTCGTGGGGCTGGGCCGGAACGGCGGAGCCACCACGGGTTTCGACCACGAGGTCCTGCGCCGCGCCGCCGGCTCGGCCCTGCGCTCGGTGAAGAAGGCGCGCAAGGTCGCCGTCGCGATGCCCGCGGCCGGTGCCGAGTCGGTCGCCGCCGTCGCCGAGGGTGCCGCCCTCGGGGCCTACCGGTATGCCGGGGTGCGCGGGCCCGCGCCGAAGGGCAAGGACAACAAGGGTTCGGACGTCGTCACGACCATCACCGTGGTCACGGCGGAGGGCCGCGGCAAGGCGGCGAAGGACGCGGCGACCCGGGCGACGGTGCTGGCCGACGCGAAGGCGTACGCCCGCGACCTCGTGAACACCCCGCCGAACAAGCTGTTCCCGCAGTCCTTCGCCGAGTCGGTGAAGGAGCGTGCCGCCGCCAGCTCGGCGAAGGTCAAGGTGTCGGTGCTCGACGAGAAGGCCCTCGCCAAGGGCGGCTTCGGCGGCATCGTCGGGGTCGGCCAGGGATCGGTCAACCCGCCCCGCATCGTCACCCTCACGTGGAACCCGCCGAAGGCGCGGGGCTCGGTCGCCCTGGTCGGCAAGGGCATCACCTTCGACTCCGGCGGCCTGTGCATCAAGCCCCCGGCCTCGATGCTCACGATGAAGTCCGACATGGCCGGCGCTGCCGCCGTCGCCGCCACGGTCTTCGCCGCAGCCGAGCTGGGCGTCCCGGTCACCGTCACCGGCTACCTCTGCCTGGCGGAGAACATGCCGAGCGGCAGCGCGCAGCGTCCCAGCGACGTCGTGACAATGCGCAACGGGACCACCGTCGAGATCCTCGACACCGACGCCGAGGGCCGCATGGTGCTCGGCGACGGCATCTGCCTGGCCGGCGAGTCCACGCCCGACGCGATCGTCGACATCGCCACCCTGACCGGCGCGCAGATGGTCGCGCTCGGCGGCCGCGTCGCCGGGGTCATGGCCAACGACGACGCGTTCCGTGACCGGGTCCGCGCGGCTGCCGACACGGCCGGTGAGGCCGCGTGGCCGATGCCGCTGCCGACCGACCTGCGGGCCCAGCTCGACTCCGCCGTCGCCGACCTCGCGCACAAGGGCGAGCGCTGGGGCGGCATGCTCACCGCCGGCCTGTTCCTCCAGGAGTTCGTCCCCCAGGGGACGCCGTGGGCGCACGTCGACATCGCCGGGCCGTCGTTCAACGAGGGCTCCGCCTGGGGCTACACGCCCAAGGGCGCGACCGGCTACGGCGTGGGCACGCTGCTGCGCCTCGTCGAGGGGTATGCCGGCTGATCGCCGCGCGTCACGACGAGGCCCGCCCGGGAACACCTCGGGCGGGCCTCGTCGCGATGGGTCGGGCGCTCAGCCGCTCTTGCGGCGGAACATCTGCTGGGTCGCGTTCGTCGCGGCGTTCTGGGCGTGGTCGACCTTGCCGTGCTCGTGGTCGTCGGAGACGTCACGGCCGGAGTGGGCCTGCTTCTTCTCCAGGGCCTCGCGGAACTTTCGCTTGACGTCCTCGCTGGGTCCCTGCGGTCCGGACTTGCCAGACATGCCGCCTCCTGTGGCTCGTGGTGTTCGGGTCCCTCCCAGCCTCGCATCCCGGGCCGGGCGGTCACCAGTGGTTTGGGACTGCCTCAGCCCTTGTCGCGCTGGCGGGAGTTCCACTCGCGCATCCGGCTCGGGTAGCCGGTCTGCAGCACGTCGTAGACCGGCACGCCCAGGCTCGCGGCGAGGTCGAACGCGGCCTGGCGCGAGCCCGCGGCGCGTCGGGTCCACTCGCCGTCGTGCGCGATGAGGATGACGGTCGTCGCGGTGACGTTGGTGGGCGGTTCGACGTACGCCTCGACGCCGCGTCGCGACGAGGCGAACTCGGCCAGGTGGCGGCGCACCGCCTGTTGGTCGACCGCCATGTTGGGCCCGTCGGAAGGTCCTCGGCGTGCCCTCGCGCCGCCCCGTCTCCACCACGCCATGCGTCCACGATACGGGCACGACCCCCCGGTTCCCCCGCACGTGACGCGTTCCGGCGGGCGCGAGTCCGCGACGGCGAGACCTGCTTGCGCCCCCTCCTGCAATCAGTGACAAGATGCTCAGTGTCGATCCGCGCTCGGCCACGACCTGGTCACGCCGCCGGCCGACAGGACCGTCCGATGCACACCACGCAAGGGAGCGAGCATGCCGGCTGAGGCCGAGACCACCTTCGATGTCGTCATCCTGGGTGGGGGCAGCGGCGGCTACGCGTGCGCGTTCCGGGCGGCCGAGCTGGGCCTGCGCGTCGCGCTCGTGGAGAAGGGCAAGCTCGGCGGCACCTGCCTGCACGTCGGCTGCATCCCGACCAAGGCGCTGCTGCACGCCGCCGAGGTCGCCGACACCGCCCGCGAGGGCTCGAGGTTCGGCGTGAAGACGACGTTCGAGTCCGTCGACATGACCGGGGTGAACGCCTACAAGGACGGTGTCGTCGCCCGCCTCTACAAGGGGCTGCAGGGCCTGGCCAAGGCGCACGAGATCGAGCTGGTCGAGGGCGAGGGCCGCCTCGTGGACCGCTCCACCGTCGAGGTCGGCGGCCGCCGGCTGACCGGGCGCAACGTCGTCCTCGCGACCGGCTCCTACGCGAGGTCGCTGCCCGGCCTGGAGATCGGTGGCCGCGTCATGACGAGCGAGCAGGCGCTGTCGCTCGACTTCGTCCCGCCGCGCGTCGTCGTCCTCGGCGGCGGCGTCATCGGCGTCGAGTTCGCGTCGGTCTTCCGCTCCTTCGGCTCCGAGGTCACCATCGTCGAGGCGCTCCCCCGGCTCGTGGCCGCCGAGGACGAGGCGGTCTCCAAGACGCTCGAGCGCTCGTTCCGCAAGCGCGGCATCGCCTTCCGCACCGGGGTCAGGTTCGAGGGCGCCAGCCAGTCCGGCGACACCGTGACCGTGTCGCTCGAGGGCGGTGACACCCTCGAGGACGACCTGCTCCTCGTGGCCGTCGGCCGCGGCCCGGTCACCGACGGCCTGGGGTATGCCGAGGCCGGCGTCACCCTCGACCGCGGCTACGTCGTCACCGACGAGCGCCTGCGCACCGGGGTCGAGGGCGTGTATGCCGTCGGCGACATCGTGCCCGGCCTCCAGCTCGCGCACCGCGGCTTCGCCCAGGGCATCTTCGTGGCCGAGGAGATCGCCGGGATGTCCCCCGCCGTCATCGACGAGGCGGGCATCCCCCGGGTCACCTACTGCGACCCCGAGATCACCTCCGTCGGCCTCACCGAGGCGCAGGCGCGGGAGAAGTACGGCGAGGTCGACACCTACGAGTACAACCTCGGCGGCAACGGCAAGTCCCAGATCCTGCAGACGCAGGGCTTCGTCAAGCTCGTCCGCGAGAAGGACGGGCCCGTCGTCGGCGTCCACATGATCGGCGCCCGGATGGGCGAGCAGGCCGGCGAGGCCCAGCTCGTCTACAACTGGGAGGCGCTGCCCGAGGACGTCGCCGGGCTCGTCCACGCCCACCCCACGCAGAACGAAGCCCTCGGCGAGGCCCACCTGGCCCTCGCCGGCAAGCCCCTGCACGCTCACAACTGACGCAGCACACAACCAAAGAGGAGAACGATCAGATGTCCGAACGCGTGACCATGCCGGCTCTGGGTGAGTCCGTCACCGAGGGCACGGTGACGCGCTGGCTCAAGAACGTCGGCGACACCGTCGCGGTCGACGAGCCGCTCCTCGAGGTCTCGACCGACAAGGTCGACACGGAGATCCCGTCCCCCGTCGCGGGAGTGCTGCAGGAGATCCTCGCGGGCGAGGACGACACCGTCCCCGTCGGCGCCGACCTCGCCGTGATCGGCGACGGCACCGAGGGCGGCGGCTCGGCCGGTGACCAGCAGGACCAGGGCCAGCAGGACCAGGGCCAGCAGGACCAGGGCCAGCAGGCCGGCGAGGAGCAGGCGCCGCCGGAGCAGGACCAGGCACCGGCCTCCGAGGCACCCTCGACGGCGCAGGAGCCGCAGCCGGGGACCTCCGAGCCGGAGCAGCACGAGCAGCAGGCCCAGCAGGGCGGCGGCGACCAGGGCGGCCAGCAGTCCGGCGGCTCCGGTGGTGGCGAGACCGTCACGATGCCCGCGCTCGGCGAGTCCGTCACCGAGGGCACCGTCACCCGCTGGCTCAAGGCCGAGGGCGACACCGTCGAGGTCGACGAGCCGCTGCTCGAGGTGTCCACCGACAAGGTCGACACCGAGATCCCCTCGCCGGTTGCCGGCGTCGTCACCAAGATCCTCGTCCAGGAGGACGACACCGTCCCCGTCGGCGGTGACCTCGCCGTCATCGGTGGCTCCGCGGGCGGCTCGGGCCAGCAGGAGCAGGCCGCGCCGCAGCAGGAGCAGCAGGCACCGCAGCAGGAGCAGGCCGCGCCGCAGCAGGAGCAGGAGCAGCAGGCGGCTCCGGCTCAGGCGCAGGCCGACACCGCCCAGGCTGCGGCCGAGACGGCGGCCGGCCAGCCGGCCGGGTCCTCCCCCGCGGAGCAGGCCGAGCGCGCGGCGGCGCCCGCCCCGGCGCAGGCACCGGCTCAGTCCCAGCCCCCCGCCCCGGCGACCTCGGGCGACGCCCAGGACGCCTCGGCATACGTCACCCCGCTGGTGCGCAAGCTCGCGGCCGAGAACAACGTCGACCTGGCCAGCCTCAAGGGCACCGGCGTCGGCGGCCGCGTGCGCAAGCAGGACGTCCTCGACGCGGCCAAGGCTGCGCAGGAGGCCGCCGCGGCCCCCGCGCCGGCACCGGCTGCTGCCCAGGCGCCCAGCGCGCCCGCGGCTGCGGCGAGCGCGCCGGCCGCCTCCGGTGGCGTCTCCCCCAAGCGGGGTACGACCGAGAAGATGTCACGACTGCGCCAGACCATCGCCAAGCGCATGGTCGAGTCGCTGCACGTCTCGGCCCAGCTCACCACCGTGGTCGAGGTCGACGTCACCAAGGTCGCGCGGCTGCGGGCCCGCGCCAAGGCCGACTTCGAGCGTCGCGAGGGCACCAAGCTGAGCTTCCTGCCCTTCTTCGCCCTCGCCGCGGTCGAGGCGCTCAAGGAGTACCCGCAGGTCAACTCGAGCGTCGAGGGTGACCAGGTCACCTACCACGGGCAGGAGAACCTCGGGGTCGCCGTCGACACCGAGCGCGGCCTGCTCGTCCCGGTCATCAAGAACGCCGGCGACCTCAACATCGCCGGTCTGGCGCGGGCGATCGCGGACCTCGCGGACCGCACGCGGGGCAACAAGATCATGCCGGACGAGCTCTCCGGCGGTACCTTCACGCTGACCAACACGGGCAGCCGCGGTGCGCTCTTCGACACCCCGATCATCAACCAGCCGAACGTCGGCATCCTCGGCACCGGCGCAGTCGTCAAGCGCCCGGTCGTGGTGACCGACGCCGACGGCGGCGAGACCATCGCCGTCCGCTCGATGGTCTACCTGGCCCTGTCCTACGACCACCGCGTGGTCGACGGGGCGGACGCCGCCCGCTTCCTCAGCACCATGAAGTCGCGCCTCGAGGAGGGCAACTTCGAGGTCTGAGTCGGCGCACGTCGACCCAGCACGAACGGGCGCGGTCCGGGTCATCCCGGGCCGCGCCCGCCCGCTCCCCCCGCCCCCGCAGGAGATCCAGGAGATCCCATGTCACAGCGCGTCGCCATCACCGGCTCCACCGGACTGATCGGGTCCGCGCTGTCGGCGTCCCTGCGCGCGAGGGGGGACGAGGTCGTCCGCCTGGTCCGTCGCGCACCCAGCGCTGCCGACGAGGTCGAGTGGGACCCTGCCGGCCACCGGCTGGACCCGCACGACCTCGAGGGCGTCACGGCCGTCGTGAACCTCGCCGGCGCCGGCGTCGGTGACAAGCGCTGGACGCCGTCGTACCAGCAGCTCATCCTGACCTCCAGGGTCGACTCCACGACCACGGTGGCCCGCGCCCTTGCGGAGCTCGGTGGGCCGGTGCGACTCGTCTCGGCGTCCGCCGTGGGCTACTACGGCGACCGGGGTGAGGAGCTCCTGACCGAGGAGTCGACCCCGGGTGACACCTTCCTCAGCGACGTGGTGCGCGCCTGGGAGGGTGCCGCCGACGCCGCCCGTGACGCCGGGCTCCCCGTCGCCCACCCCCGGACCGGACTGGTACTGGCCCCCGGCGGCGGTGCGATGGCCAAGATGCTGCCCCTGGCCAGGGCAGGCATCAACGGGCCGCTCGGCAGCGGCCGGCAGTGGTGGCCGTGGATCTCCCTGCGCGACACCGTCGCGGGGCTGGTGCACCTGGTCGACCACCCGGAGGTCACCGGCCCGGTGAACCTCGTCGGCCCGCACCCGGACCGCCAGGTCGACGTCGCCCGGGAGCTCGGGCGCCAGCTGCACCGACCGGCAGTGCTGCCGGCACCGGCCTTCGGCATCCGGCTGGTGCTCGGCGGTTTCGCCGACGAGGTCCTCCACAGCAAGCGGGTGGTCCCGGGCCGCCTCACCGACAGCGGCTTCACGCACACCGACGGCGACGTCGCAGCCGCCCTGCGCTGGGTGCTCCAGCAGGCCTGACCGCCGGCCCCGACCTGTACCCCTACCCGGCGCCGCCGCCTGCGCTGACCGCGCGGCGGATCAGGGGACGGGTCGCGCGTCGGCCACCGAGTCGACCTTCCACCGCGCGTCGTGCCACCCGAGGACGAACCGCAGGGGTCGTCCCGAGGTCGCCGGCCGCTGCTCCACCCGCCCGCCCCCGACGAGCTCGTAGGCCGCGGTGTCCACGGCGGCCTCGAGGGTGGCCCGCGTCCCCGAGGCGGACACCAGGCGCACCCGGTCGGCGGTGAGGCGCACCCCGGCGTACCGCTGCCCGCGCCCGACCAGCTCGCGCAGGGCCGCGGTGTCCTGGCGCAGCACCTGGGAGCCGGGCGCGTCGAGGGCCTCCAGCCGGTCCGGGTCGCCGGCGTTCATCACCGCGGCACGCTCGTCGGCCAGCGCCTGCAGGAGGGCGTGGGGGTCACGCTGCGGAGCCCGCCGGTCGCTGACGGGGTCGGTGACCGGCGAGGACGGGGTGGGACGGGCCGGCTGCCGGGGCCCGGTCGACCGCGGGACCGAGGGCAGCCACCCGGGGGTCGAGCCCCCGGCCGCAACGACGATCCCGGCGGGCACGAGGACGGCCGCCGCCACCGCGAGGGCCAGCACGACTGCCACGGCGCGCCCCCTGGGTGCCGACCAGGCCGAGCGCCTCGTCCTGCGGGCCGCCACGCCGCCGAGGAGGGCACGGATCCTGCGCCCCGGGTGACGGCTCCGGGCGACGGCCTCCTCCCCGGTGGGCGGTGGCTCGCCGGTGTCCCGGATGCGCTGGGTCAGCAGGGAGGTCTCGTCCGAGCCGACCGTCAGGCGCAGCGGCTCGCACGGCGCCGCGTCGAAGTAGCCGAGCGCCAGCTCGGCGGCGCTCGGCCGCAGCCGTGGGTCACCCGACAGGGCCAGGCTCGTGAGCCGGCGCCACGCCTCGGGCAGGTCGGGGAGGACCTCCTCCACGGAGGGACGAAGCGGTCCGGGGTCGGGCGCCGTCCCCGTCGCGCACCACCAGGCCAGCGCCCCCACGGCATACACGTCGCCGGCCGGTCCCGCCTCCTCGCCGTCGAGCACCTCCGGTGCCACGAAACCCGGTGTGCCCCAGGCCTCCCCCACGCCGGCACCAGCGACGGCCGCGACGCCGAGGTCCGACAGCAGGGGCCGGCCGGTGAGCTCGAGCAGGATGTTGCCGGGGCTCACGTCGCCGTGCACGACGCCCAGCGCGTGCAGCCCCGCCAGGGTGCGCGCCACGGGCGCCAGCACCGTCACCGTCTCGCCCACGGTCAGGTGGCCGCGCGCCTCCACGACCCGGGCGAGGGACCCTCCACGCACGCGGTCCAGCACGACGGCGAGGGCCGGGGGGGCGCCCGTCAGCCCGACCGCCTCGTGGAAGCCCACCAGCCCGTCGACCTCGACCCGCGCCAGCACCGCGAGCTCCCTGGCCGCGACGCGGGCCTGGGCGTCGGTGCCCAGCGGCACCACCTTGACGGCGACCGGCGCGCCGTCCCGCTGACGGGAGGCTGCCCACACCTCTCCGGAGCCGCCGCGCCCCACGAGCTCGGCCAGGTCGTACCCGGGCACCTCCGGCGGGGGCGTGCGGACACCGCCCGGTCCCTTCTCCTCCATGTCCTCGAGTCTGCCGCGGGCGACCCCGGTCGCCCCGGTTGTCCACAGCCCGTCCTAGAGTCCCGGCATGCCCGCAGACCAGCCCACGATCCTCGCCACCTCCGGCGGTTACCGCTTCGGCGAGCGCACCCGCCTGGAGTTCGACGCGCTCGTCCACCACGCCGTCGAGCTGTCCGGCGTGACCGGCCGCAGCCCCCGGGTCACGGTGCTCGGCACGGCCAGCGGTGACCACCGCGGCTTCGCCGAGGACATGCACGAGGCGGGTCGCGTGGCCAGCTTCGACCTCACCAACCTGCACCTGTTCCCCATGCCGAACGTCGACGACGTCGAGGGCCACCTGCTCGACCAGGACGTCGTCTGGGTCAACGGGGGCTCCGTCGCCAACCTCCTCGCCGTGTGGCGGGTGCACGACCTCGACGCGGTCCTCCGCCGGGTCTGGGAGGCGGGGGTGGTGCTCGCCGGCGTCTCCGCCGGGTCGATCTGCTGGTACCTCGGCGGCACCACCGACTCCTTCGGCCCCGAGCTGCGCGCGGTCACGAACGGCCTGGGCCTCCTGCCCTACGGCAACGGCGTCCACTACGACTCCGAGGCCCGCAGGCGCCCCCTGATCCACCGGCTCGTCGCGGACGGCACCCTGCCGACGACGCACTGCACCGACGACGGGGTCGGCCTGGTGTACCGCGGCACCGAGCTCGTCGAGGCTGTGACGGAGACCGGCGGCAAGGGCGCGTACGTCGTCACCCGCGACGGCGACGCGGCCCACGAGGAGCGGCTCGAGCCGCGCCGGCTGCCCACCCCCTGACCCGCCCGCGCCGCGGCGTACCGTGGTGCCCATGCGGTTCGAGCACCTGGGCTTCGCCCCCGACTTCGTCGACTACCAGGCCGGCTGGGAGCACCAGCGCGAGGTCCACGCGGCCGTCGTCGAGGGCGCCGAGGACACCGTGCTGCTGCTCGAGCACTCCCCCGTCTACACCGCGGGCAAGCGCACCGAGGACCACCAGCGGCCCAAGGACGGCACGCCGGTCGTCGACGTCGACCGTGGCGGCCTCATCACCTGGCACGGTCCGGGCCAGCTCGTCGGCTACCCCATCGTGCGGCTGCACGGCGTGCCGATCGACGTCGTGGCCCACGTCCGGCGGCTCGAGGAGGTCATGATCCGCACCTGCCGCGAGTTCGGCGTGCAGACCGCCCGGGTCGACGGCCGCTCCGGCGTGTGGGTGCTCGCGGACGACCGTGGCCCCGACCGCAAGCTCGGCGCCATCGGCGTGCGGGTCAGCCGGCAGGTGACGATGCACGGCTTCGCGCTCAACTGCGACGCCGACCTCTCGTGGGCGGACAACATCGTCGCCTGCGGCATCGAGGACGCGGGTGTCAGCTCGATCAGCCGCGAGGCCGGGCACGGGGTCACGGTGCAGGACGTGCTCCCGTATGCCGAGAAGCACCTCACCGAGGTCCTCGCCTCCGCCTGACCCGCGGGACGGGACCTGCGCCCCTGCCACGATCCACGACCCTCCGGTGGGATGGGAGTGGACCCGTGGAAGGAGGACCCCATGTCGACCCTCACCCATCCTCATGCCGCACACCGCGAGGCCCCCGACCCCCGCCGCCTGACCCGCGGGTCGTGGTGGATGGTCCCGGTCTTCCCGGTCGTGTTCTGGCTGACCGACCTGCTCGGCACGTACGGGCTGCTGCCGCTGCTGGGGCTGCAGGAGGGCGACCTGCCCCTCATGGCCCGCAACGCGGCCGGGTGGGTGGTCGAGACGGCGCTGTTCCTCGGTCTCGCGGCCGCTCCGGTGACGGGTGTCGTCCTCGCCGCCACCGCCCTGCGGCGCGGGGGCCGGGCAGGAGCGTGGACCGGTCTGGCCGTCAACGCGGCCCTCGTCCTGGTCGCGGTCTACCTGTTCGCAGACGCGGTTCGGATGACGTACTTCCCGTCGTTCACCTTCCCCTTCAGCGGCTGAGAGGCCCACCTGCTCGCTGAAAGCCACCTGCGGTGACCTCGCGCGCCAACTGCTCGATCCGCCGCTGGGACTCGCCCCACCCCCGCACCGCCTCCTGGTGCACCATGCCATGGCCGAAGCGGTGCACCTCCACGATCCACGGCGTCCCGAACACCGAGCGCGCCAGCATCCAGAACGGCAGCAGCAGGAACAACAGGAACAACAGGAGGAGCTCGCCCACCGCGATCGCAGCAACGAGGATGATGGGGAACAAGAGGATGGCCAGCACCACCACGAGGACTGCAACGAAGTCGTCGCCATCCACGCCGACCAGGTCCAGGTTGGACCGGTCCACCACCCGGCGACGTTGGCGCCAGGGGAGCCACCGCCGCTTGACGCGGTACCGGTCGCCATCAGCCCCCCACACCCGCACCTGGGCATCGTAGGTCCCTGGGCCTCGCCGTGACGCCAGGTTCGCGGTGATCACCGTTGGCGCACCTCTCCGGAATAGCGCGCACGGCGCAGGCGTAGTCTTGACAGCACGCCCGGGAACCTCCGGGCGCACCCGCGTCCCACGGCACACCGGCCGGTGGTGGCGCGCCGCACGCACCGAACGCAAGGCAAGGGAGTCTTCGTGACCGTCGCACCCGAGGGCCGCCGGCTGCTGCGTGTCGAGGCACGCAACGCCGAGACGCCGATCGAGCGCAAGCCCGAGTGGATCCGGACGACCGCCAAGATGGGGCCGGAGTACACCAAGCTGCACTCGATGGTGAAGACCGAGGGCCTGCACACGGTCTGCCAGGAGGCCGGCTGCCCCAACATCTTCGAGTGCTGGGAGGACCGCGAGGCCACGTTCCTCATCGGCGGTGACATCTGCACCCGCCGCTGCGACTTCTGCGACATCGCCTCCGGCCGGCCCCTGGCCCTCGACCTCGACGAGCCGCGCCGCGTGGCCGAGTCGGTCGCCCAGATGGGCCTGCGCTACTCGACCGTGACGGGCGTGGCCCGCGACGACCAGCCCGACGGCGCCGCGTGGCTGTATGCCGAGACGATCCGGCAGATCCACGAGAAGAACCCGAACACCGGCGTCGAGATCCTCCCGCCCGACTTCGGCGCCAAGCCCGAGCTCGTCGGCCAGGTCTTCGACGCCCGGCCCGAGGTGTTCGCGCACAACCTCGAGACCGTGCCGCGGATCTTCAAGCAGATCCGGCCTGCGTTCACCTACGAGAAGTCGCTCAAGGTCCTGTCGATGGCGCGCGACGCCGAGCTCGTGACCAAGTCCAACCTCATCCTCGGCATGGGCGAGGAGGACCACGAGGTCGAGCAGGCGATCCGGGACCTGCACGACGCCGGGTGCGACATCCTCACCATCACCCAGTACCTGCGGCCCTCGAAGCTGCACCACCCGATCGACCGGTGGGTCAAGCCCGAGGAGTTCGTGCACTGGAGCCAGGTCGCCGAGGAGATCGGCTTCAAGGGCGTCATGGCCGGGCCGCTCGTGCGCTCCTCCTACCGCGCCGGCCGGCTGTGGGCGACGGCCATGATGAAGTGGGGCCGCCCCATCCCCGGGCACCTGCAGCACCTCGCCGACGCCGCTGGGGACCCCGCCCGGCAGGAGGCCGCCTCGCTCGTCGCCGCCCGCACTCCGGCGGCCGTGGGCACCTCCGCCTGACGGTATCCTGACCCTCATGGCCCGCAAGGAGAAGCAGCAGTCCGGCACGCCCAAGGAGCCGGGTCGCCTCGCGCAGGTCCGCCAGGTCTACACGGCGGCGCGTCAGGTCGACCCCACCATCCCGTGGTGGATGCTGCTGGCGTTCCTCGCGGTGCTGGTCGTCGGTGTCGGCATCGGCGCCCTCCTCGGCAACTGGGTCTACGCGCTCGTGCTGTCCATCCCCCTGGGCCTCCTGGCCGCCGTCCTCGTGCTGAGCCGCAAGGCCGAGCGCGCCGCCTTCCGCAGCATCGAGGGCCAGCCCGGCGCTGCCGGCGCGGCTCTGGGAGCGCTGCGCCGTGGCTGGTACTACGAGCAGCAGCCGGTGGCCGTCGACGGGGCCCGTGGCACCCGCCCGGAGGACATGGCCGGTGCGGCGTTCGTCTACCGCGCGGTGGGACGCCCCGGCGTCGTGCTCGTGGCCGAGGGCCCGACCGCGCGCCGCTCCAAGCTCATCGCGCAGGAGCGCAGGAAGGTCGAGCGGGTCGCCCCGGGCGTGCCCGTGACGGCGCTGGTCGTCGGTGACGAGGCCGACCAGGTGCCGGTCCGCAAGGTCAGCTCGACGATGACGCGGATGAAGCCGGTCCTCACCAAGGAGGAGGCCGCTGCGGTCAACAAGCGGCTCAAGGCGCTCGGTGGCGTGCGCCCGCCCATCCCTGCCGGCATGGACCCGATGCGTGCCCGCGTCGACCGCAAGGCCATGCGCGGCCGCTGAGGCCCCGCCTCCCCCCTTCGGGGTACCGAGCCCCGGACCGGGCGCCTGGCATCGCAGCCGTGTGGCCACGAGTCGCGGGTACGCCGGGACGCCGGGGCGTCGGGACCCCCTGCCGGCCTCAGGCGGTGGCGCGCGTGACCAGGTGGGTGTCGAGCACCAGGTGCGACGGCCCGGACTCCTGGCCGTCGTTGATCCGCGCCAGCAGCATGTGCGCCATCTCGCGGCCGAGCTGCTCCATCGGCTGGTGCACGGTGGTGAGGGCCGGCTCCGTCACGGACGCGACCGGGCTGTCGTCGAAGCCGACGAGGGCGACGTCGCCCGGCACCGACCGGCCCGACTCCCGCAGCACCCGCAGGGCGCCGAGGGCCATGAGGTCGCTGGCTGCGAAGACGGCGTCGAGGTCGGGGTGCCGCTCGAGCAGCGCTCGCATCGCGGTGGTCCCGCTGGCCTCGGTGAAGTCGCCCGTCTCCACGAGGCTGTCGTCGACCGCCACCTCGGCCTCCCGCAGGGCCTGCTGGTAGCCGTCGAGCCGGTCCCGCCCGGCGATCATGTCCTGGGGCCCGGCGATGGTCGCGACGGTCCGCCGCCCGGAGGCGAGCAGGTGGCCCACTGCGGCCCGGGCGCCGCCCACGTTGTCGACGTCGACGTAGCTGAGCTCGGCCGTCCCCGTCGGCCGGCCGCACAGGACGATCGGCAGGCCGCGTCCCTGGATCCGCGCGGGCAGCCTGTCCCTGTCGTGGGCCGACAGCACGAGCACACCGTCGACGTGCTGGGGGGTGAGGTAGCTGTCGAGCCGCTCGGCCTGTTCCCGGTTCTGGACCAGGGCCAGCACCAGCTGGCGGGACGACTCCCCCACCACCGTCGTGATCCCCCGCACGACGCCGGCGAAGAACGGCTCGCCGAAGATCCGCTCCTCCGGCTCGGAGATGACCAGCGCGATCGCCCCGGTCCGCCGCGTGACGAGGGCGCGCGCCGCCATGTTCGGCACGTAGCCGAGCTCGGTGACCGCCCGCATGACCCGCTCGCGCGTGCGCTCGGACACCTGCGGCGACCCGTTGACGACACGGGACACGGTGCCGCGCCCCACCCCGGCGCGGGTGGCGACCTCCTCGAGGGTGGGCTGACCACCGTTGGCACTGCTCATGGTCGTCAGTATTGCGTGCCCGTCAGGAACTGCGAGTACCACCTTCCGCTGTCCTTGACGGTCCGCTCCTGGGTCGTGAAGTCCACGTGCACGAGGCCGAACCGCTTCGCGTACCCCTCCCCCCACTCGAAGTTGTCCATCAGCGACCAGGCGAAGTAGCCGGCGAGCGGCACCCCTGCCGCGAGCGCACGCCGGCCGGCGTCCAGGTGGTCGCGCAGGAACGACACCCGCTCCTCGTCGTGGACGCGCCCGCCGTCGACGACGTCGTCGAAGGCTGCGCCGTTCTCGGTCATGACGAGGGGCAGCTCGCCGTAGTCCCGCGTCACCCGGGTGAGGATGTCGAACAGCCCGTCCGGGTCGACCTCCCAGCCCATGGCGGTCCTCGGCAGCCCCCGGCCCTGGAAGTCGACCGCGACCGTCCCGGGGAAGGCGCCGGGCACGACCACGTGCCGGGTGTAGTAGTTGACGCCGAGGAAGTCCAGCGGTGCCGCGATCCGCTCGAGGTCGCCGTCGCGGACGAACGAGAGGTCGCTGAGGTGCCGCACGTCCTCGACGACGTCCTTGGGGTATGCCGCGCGCAGCACCGGGTCGAGGAACCACCGGTTGGCCAGGCCGTCCACCCGCCGCACGGCGTCCTCCACACCGTGTCCGTCGTGCGCGCCCTGCACCGGGTAGAGGTTGAGGGTGATGCCGACCTGGGCGGCCGGCGCGGCAGCACGCACGCTCTCGACCGCGAGGCCGTGGCCGAGCAGCAGGTGGTGGGCCGCCGCCAGCGCGTCCGCCGGGTCGGACCGCCCGGGGGCGTGCCGGCCGCTGCCGTAGCCCAGGAAGGCCGAGCACCACGGCTCGTTGAGGGTGATGAAGTGCCCCACCCGGTCCCCCAGCGCCGTGGCGACGTGCCCGGCATACTCGGCGAACCGCTCGGCCGTGTCGCGCACCGGCCAGCCGCCACCGTCCTCGAGCGGCTGCGGCAGGTCCCAGTGGTAGAGCGTCGCCCACGGGGTGATGCCGCGGGCGAGGAGCGTGTCGACCAGGCGGTCGTAGAAGTCGAGTCCCGCCGCGTTGACCGGACCGGAGCCCGTGGGCTGGACCCGCGGCCACGCCACGGAGAAGCGGTAGGCCTCGACGCCCAGGTCCGCCATCAGGGCGACGTCCTGCTCGTACCGGTGGAAGTGCTCGACGGCCACCTCCCCCGTGTCGCCGTCGACGACGCGGCCCGGCGTCCCGGAGAAGGTGTCCCAGATCGACGGGCCGCGGCCGTCCTCCTTCGTGGCGCCCTCGATCTGGTAGCTCGACGTCGCGACACCCCAGGTGAAGTCCTCGGGGAAGTCGCTGCGGGACAGCGGCTTTCGCGACATCGGGTTGTCTGCGGCCATGGTCATCCTTTGACTCCGCCCTGCATGATGCCGCCGATGATCTGGCGGCCGAACACGAGAAACACGACGACCAGCGGCAGGGTGCCCAGCAGGGTCCCGGCCATGACGAGCGCCTGGTCGGTGTAGTAGCCCCCCGAGAGCCGGGACAGCGCGACCTGGACCGTGGGGTGGTCGGCGTCGAGGGTGAGGTACGGCCACAGGAAATCGTTCCAGCGCTCCATGAACGTGAGCAGCCCGAGCACCGCGGCGGCCGGCCGCAGCACCGGGAAGACCACCGAGAAGAAGATCCGGGTCGTCGAGGCCCCGTCGACCCTGGCCGCCTCGATGAGCTCGGTGGGGATGGCCTGCGCCGCGTACTGGCGCATCATGAACACACCGAACCCACTGACGAGGAAGGGCAGCAGCGCCGACCACAGCGTCCCGGCCAGCCCGATCTTCGACATGAGCATGTACAGCGGGACGAGGCCGAGCTGCACCGGCACCATCATCGTCGCCACGACCACGAGCAGCAGGGCGTTCCGGCCGCGGAACTGCAGCTTGGCGAAGGCGAACCCCGCCAGCGAGGACAGCACCACCACCGAGACGGTCGCCGCCCCTGCGACGAGCAGCGAGTGGAGCATCGCCTGCCCGAAGAGCACGTCCTGGTTGGCGAAGACGCGCGAGATGTTGGCGCCGAGGTCGCCACCGGGGGTGAGCGGTGGCGGGATCGAGGAGATGTCGCTGTTGGGCCGGGAGGCCATGACGACCATGTAGTAGAGCGGGCCCGCCGAGAGCAGCACGGACAGCGCCAGGCTGAGGTAGACGAGCCGGCCGGCCGGCGTGGCGCCGGTGCTGCGGGCGGCCGCCTGGCCGAGCGACCGCGGCGGACGTGTGCGTCGGGGGCGCCGCAGGCCCGTGCGTGCCTGGTATGCCGTGGGCTCGGCTCCGCTCGCGGCGGGCACCCCGGCGGGAACCTGGGTCTGGGTCATGGTGTCCTCACTCCGCCGACCGGATGCGCCGCAGCAGCAGCACGTTGACCGCCGAGAACGCCGCGATGAAGAGGAACAGCACCCACGCGATGGTCGCGGCGTACCCGAACCGCTGGCCGGTGAACGCGTTCTGGACGAGGTACATGGCCGCCGTCTGGAACTGGCCGGTGGTGCCGCCGTTGATCGAGTTCGCGCCGGGGTTGAACAGGAGCGGCTCGGTGAACAGCTGCGTGCCGCCGATGGTGGCCACGATGGTGACGAAGATGAGCGTGGGCCGCAGCATGGGCACCGTGATCGACCAGAAGGTGCGCCAGCCGTTCGCGCCGTCGATGCGCGCCGCCTCGTAGATCTCGGTCGGCACCGACTGCAGCGCGGCGAGCAGGATGAGGGCGTTGTACCCGGTCCACCGCCAGTCGACCATGGTGGAGATGGCGATCCAGCTCGACCAGCGGTGGTCCTGCCACGCGATCGGGTCGACCCCCACGTGCCCCAGCAGCCAGTTGAAGAGGCCGAAGTCGCGGCTGAACATCAGCGTGAAGATGATCCCCACCGCGGCCACCGACGTGACGTTCGGCAGCAGGATCCCCATGCGCCAGAACGTCGCCGCGCGCAGCCTCGAGTTGAGCATCTGGGCCAGGACCATCGCCAGCACCAGCTGCGGCACCGTCGCGATGACGAACATCGCGAACGTGTTGAGCATGGCGTTCCAGAAGTCGGAGTCCTGCATGAGCTCCGCGTAGTTGCCCAGGCCGAGCCAGCCCTGGTCTCCCGCGAGCAGGCTCCAGTCGTGGGTGCTCACCCACGCGGTGTAGAGCAGCGGGAAGAGGCCGAACACCGCGAACAGCACGAAGAACGGCGACACCATGGCGTACGGCGTCACGTGCGTGTCCGCGCGGCGCAGCCAGCGGCGCCACCGGGCCGGGTCCGTGCCCGGTGGTGCCGTGGGTGCTGCGGTCGTGGTGGTCACGGGAGGGCTACTTCGCCGCCTTCTCGGCGGCCGAGACCGCCTCCTTCCAGCCGTCCGCGGCACTGCGCTGGCCGCCCTCGACGCTGCGCATGGCGTTCTCGACGGCGTCGCGGACCGGCTGGTTCTTGGCGCCGAGGAAGACCGGCTTGAGGCTGGCGGCGCCGGCGACGAAGAGCTCACCCACCGGGGCGTTGTTGAAGTACTCGTTCTTCGCGTCCTTCAACGCCGGGTCGGTGTACAGCGTCGGGTTCGACGGGAGGTTCCCGACGGCCTTGAAGGCGGCGAGCTGGCTCTGGCCGGTCGTGAGGAACTTCGCGAGCTCGACGGCCTCCTTCTGGTGCTTGCTCTGCTTGGGCACGCCGAGCCACGAGCCGCCCCAGTTGCCGCCGCCGCCGGGGACGGTCGTGATGTCCCACTTGCCGCTGTTCTCGGCACCGGCCTGGTCCTTGATGTACCCGGTCATCCAGGCGGGGCAGGCCAGGGTGGCGAAGGAGCCGTTCTTGAAGCCGGCGTTCCACTCGGGCGAGAAGGCCTTGAGCTTCGCCGAGAGCCCCTCGTCGACCATCTTCAGGCTCTCGTCCCACGCGGACTTCACACCGGGGTTGGACTCGATGACGAGCTTCTCGTCACGGTCGAAGTAGGTGTGGTCCGAGGACTGCATGAGGATCGAGTTGTAGGTGTTGGTGGCACTGTCGACGAAGTGCGACTTGGTGTCCTTGATGCCCGCCTCGTAGCGCTTGCCGGTCGCGATGTAGTCGTCCCAGGTCGGCCACAGCTTGCCGACCTCGGTGCGGTCCGTCGGGAGCCCGGCCTTCTCGAACAGGTCGCGGCGGTAGCACATGGCCAGGCCGCCGACGTCGGTGCCGAGGCCGATCGTGGTCTTGCCGTCGGCGGTGGTGGCGTTGGCGTACTTCCACGGCAGGAAGTTGCCCTTGAGGTCGTTGCTGCCGTAGTCCTGCAGGTTGACGAACTTGTCGGCGCTCTGCAGGAAGTTGACGATCTGGCCCTCCTCCAGGGCCACGACGTCGCCCGCGCCCGAGCCCGCGGCGATGCGCTGGATGAGCTGGGTGTTGTACTTGCCGAGGTCCCCTTCCGCCGTCTCGACGACGGTCACGTTGGGGTGGTCCTTCATGTACTGCTTGTACAGGTCGGTGTAGCCGAACTTGCCGAAGGTGCTCACCCGCAGGGTGACCTTCTGCGTGCCGGCGGAGGCGGTGCCCCCGTTGTCCCCACCGCACGCAGCGGTGGAGAGGGCGACCGTGGCGATGAGGGCGGCTGACCCGAGCAGCCTGCGCGAGGGGATGTGCACCGTTGCACCTTTCGTCCTGCCCCCTCTGTGGGAGCGCTCCCGAGAATGGAGCCGCAGTCCGGGGCGTCCGGTCAAGACCTGGTGTGGGAGCGATCCCATTTCGTGACCCATTCGTTACCGACAGCTCGTCCGGGGCCCTGGGCGCCCCCCTGGCCCGCGGGCCGCGCGACGAGCGGCCCTTGCCCCGCCGACGAACGCGATATAACGTGTTCGGGACAACGCGATATAACGCGAAGAGTGGAAGGAACGTCCCCATGACCCAGGAATGGACCATCGACAGCCCCCGCGTCCTCGACATCGGCGGCGAGGGCGAGCGGGTCGGCCGGCTGAGCGTCGCGGTGGTCGGCGGCCACGTCGACGTCGTGACGCACACGGACTCCCCCACCGCGCGGGTGGAGGTCACCGCGATCCGCGGCACCCCGCTGCGGGTCGTGTGGGACGGCTCGCTGCTCAAGATCACCCACGGCGTCGAGGCCGACACGATCCTCGGCAAGCTGCGCCAGGGCGTGGACTGGCTGGACCGCAACCGCGTCACCCTGAGCCTGTCGGTGCCCGAGGAGGCCGCGACATCGGTCAGCACGGTGAGCGCGAGCAGCCTCCTCGCGGGTCTGCGTGCCGGGGCCAGGGTGAACACCGTCACCGGCGCCATGACGCTCGACGACGTCGTCGGCCCCGTGGACGTCAACACCGTGTCGGGTGAGGTGGAGTGCGGCAACCTGCACGGCCTGCTCAAGGTCAACTCGGTCTCCGGCGCCGTCACCGCCCAGCACAGCGAGCTCGCCGAGGTCGGCATCCACACCGTCAGCGGCGACGTGACGCTCGACCTGACCAACGGCGCAGCCACGATCTCCTCCAGCTCGGTGTCCGGCGACGTCACCGTGCGCGCGCCGCACGCCGGGTACGACGTCAAGGCGAGCACCGCCACCGGGTCGGTCGTCATCGACGGCCTCACCATCGACCGCACCTCACGGCGCAACGGCGGCCGGCTGCAGCACGGCGACGGTGGCCTGCGGCTCACCGCGAACGCGGTGTCCGGCGACGTGGTGGTCCTGCAGCCCGGCGGTGCCGGTAGCGGCGGCACCCCCGAGCAGGGGGTCGGCGCGTGAGCCCGGTCTTCGCGCACGGCCAGCTGCGCCTGTACCTGCTCGCACTCCTCGACGACGGCCCCCGGCACGGCTACGAGGTGATCCAGGACCTCGAGCAGAGGTTCAACGGCCTCTACTCCCCCAGTGCGGGCACCGTGTACCCGCGCCTGGCCAAGCTCGAGGAGGAGGGCCTGGTCGAGCGGAGCGACGAGGGACGCAAGGCCGTGTACCGGATCACCGAGGCGGGCCGCGCCGAGGTGCGCGCCCGGCGGGACGACCTGGCCGACCTGCAGGTCGACCTCGACGACTCGGTGCGCCGGCTCGCGCAGGAGGTGCGCTCGCGGGTCCGCGGACAGGCGAGCGACCTGCGCGCCGAGCTCAAGGCCGCCGCCCAGGAGGCACGGCGCACCGCCACCCCTGCCGGCGGCGGCGACCCGTGGAGCGGCTGGACCGGCAGCGACGCGCAGGGCTTCCGCGAGCTCGAGAGCGCGGTCCAGCAGCTGCGACGCGAGGCGCGGGACGCGTGGAAGCGACACGGCGTCACCGCGGAGCAGAGCCGCGAGATCACCGCGATCCTCACCGACGCCTCGCAGCGGATCCGCGAGGTCCTCACCCGCCGCTGAGGCGCGCCTCGCACTTCCGTGCCGGCGTGCCCGGTCGGCTGCCGGTGTGTTGGCGCGCGCCGTGAGGCGCAGGTATGCGGATGCGCCCGGTCAGGTGCAGGTATGCCGGTGTGCTGGGTCAGGTGCGGACGATGACGGTGCCCGCGGCGCGGTCGTGCAGGCCGCGGCCGTCCTTGTCCCAGAACATCGCCGGCAGGAAGAGGCACAGCAGCACCGTGCGCACGAGCACCGGGAACGGGCGCGCGGCGCTGCCGTCCAGGGCGACCACCCGCAGACCGACGACGCGGTGCCCGATGGTGCTGCCCAGCGTGCCGACCAGCAGCAGGTTCTCGACGGCGAACACGGCGAGCAGGACCAGCGAGTCCCTCCCGCTCGCCACGCCGCGGAACGGCAGCGGCACGTGGAACAGCGCGCTGGCGATGAGCTGGCAGAGCGTCCAGTCGATGACGACGCCGACCAGCCGGCGGCCGAACCGGCCGACGGAGCCGTGGCCGCTGGCCGGCATACCCAGTCGTGCTCCCGGCGCCCCCGAGGGTTCACCGGACCGCGCTCCCGGACCCTCGAGCCAGGAGCCGATGTCCTTGCGGTCGACCACGGCGCCAGCCTCTCACGGCGTAACACCGGCGAAACATGTGGGTCATGCCCGGGCAATGCCGCCCCGCTACTGTCGATCGCGACCCCACCCGGGCCTGCGCGCCCGGACCACCACCAGGAGGCCCCTATTGTTCAGCAATGCTGACGAGGTCCTGACGTTCATCAAGGACGAGGACGTCAAGTTCGTCGATGTGCGGTTCTGCGACCTGCCCGGCGTCATGCAGCACTTCAACGTGCCGGCCGAGACCGTGGACGCGGACTTCATGAAGAACGGCCAGATGTTCGACGGGTCCTCGATCCGCGGGTTCCAGGCGATCCACGAGTCCGACATGAAGCTCATCCCGGACCCCACGAGCGCCTACCTCGACCCGTTCCGCAAGGAGAAGACGCTCATCCTGAACTTCTCCATCGTGGACCCGTTCACGAACGAGGAGTACTCCCGGGACCCGCGCAACATCGCGGCCAAGGCCGAGGCCTACCTCAAGTCGACGGGCATCGCCGACACCGCGTACTTCGGCGCGGAGGCCGAGTTCTACGTCTTCGACGACGTGCGCTTCGAGACCAAGCAGAACGCCGGCTACTACTTCATCGACTCGGTCGAGGCGGCCTGGAACACCGGTCGCGAGGAGGAGGGCGGCAACAAGGGGTACAAGACCCGGTACAAGGGTGGGTACTTCCCCGTGCCGCCGGTCGACCACTTCGCCGACCTGCGCGACGAGATGTCGCTGGCTCTCGCCGCTGCCGGCCTGTCCGTCGAGCGCGCCCACCACGAGGTCGGCACCGCGGGCCAGCAGGAGATCAACTACCGCTTCAACACCCTGAAGCAGGCCGCCGACGACGTGCTGAAGTTCAAGTACATCATCAAGAACGTGGCCTGGGAGGGCGGCAAGACCGTCACCTTCATGCCCAAGCCGCTGTTCGGTGACAACGGGTCCGGGATGCACAGCCACCAGTCGCTGTGGAAGGACGGCGAGCCGCTCTTCTACGACGAGCGCGGCTACGGCGGCCTGTCGGACATCGCCCGGTGGTACATCGGTGGCCTGCTCAAGCACGCCCCGGCGCTGCTCGCGTTCACCAACCCGACGGTGAACTCCTACCACCGCCTCGTCCCCGGCTACGAGGCCCCGGTCAACCTCGTCTACTCGGCCCGCAACCGCTCGGCCTGCATCCGCATCCCGATCACCGGTGACAGCCCCAAGGCCAAGCGTGTGGAGTTCCGGGTGCCGGACCCGTCGGCGAACCCGTACCTGGCGTTCTCCGCGATGCTCATGGCGGGCCTGGACGGCATCAAGAACCGGATCGAGCCGCCGGAGCCCGTGGACAAGGACCTCTACGAGCTGCCGCCGGAGGAGCACGCCGCCATCGAGCAGGTGCCCGGCTCGCTGCCCGAGGTGCTCGACGCGCTCGAGGCCGACCACGAGTTCCTGCTCGAGGGCGACGTCTTCACCAAGGACCTCATCGAGACCTGGATCGAGTGGAAGCGCAAGAACGAGGTCGACCCGATCCGGTTCCGCCCGCACCCGCACGAGTTCGAGATGTACTACGACATCTGACCGGGAGGTCCTTCACCGGGCCTGACCTGCAGTGTTGCCGAGCCCCGGCCGGGGTGTCCCCCAGATTCCCCCGGCCGGGGCTCGCCTGCGTCCACGGTCGGGTCGAGGGGAAAAGGGTGGGGATTGCGCGGCCGGCCTGCCGGACGGCGACCTCCGCCTCCCCCTTCTGACCGGGGCACTCCGCGTCAGTCGGTTCTCGGCGGGACACTCGCTGCCGTTTGCGGCCTGGCGGGTCGCCCTGACGGTTCGCGGCGTCCAGCTGGACCCGCCCGGGTCGGGCGCACGCATGCGAGGAGTTCCTCATGCAGTACACCGACTCGCACCGTTTGTGCAGGTCAGGCCCGGTTCACCGACGGTGCGGGTGACCAGTCACATCAGCGGCGAACGTAGTCACAGCGGGCCGTGTCGCCCCGCCGGTCACGTCCGTACGTTGGATGGGACGGCACGTGCCCCAGGCGCGGACTCCCGCGCTCGCGCGACGCCAGTGGTGGATTGGAGTCCATCGTGACCACTACCCCGACCGCTCCCGGCACCCGCAGGACCAAGCGAGGGAAAGCGAGGCCAACCCCTTCGGGCCAGCCCCGCGGGCACATCGGCAGAGTGGTGCTCGGGTCGTTGACGGCCGGACTGCTCCTTGCCCTCGTCCTCGTCTTCGTCCCGTTCATCCCCGCGCAGGAACCACGGATCGTCGGTGCGGTCCTGTTCGGCTTCGCCGTCGGATGGGCCCTGGTCGCGCAGCTCTCCGCCCGTCGGACAGACCAACCGCAACGTTGGGCACTGCTCCCTGCTGCCTTCATGGGCGTCAGCGGCCTGCTGCTGCTCGCGTTCGGACCGTCCATCAACGGCGTCCTGAACTGGGTATGGCCACCGCTCCTGCTCGCCGTCGTCATCTCGTCCTGGGTCGGTGCACGCCGACAGCTGCACAGCCGAAGCAAGGCGCTGCTCGCGTATCCGCTGCTCGCCCTCCTCGGCCTGTGGTCAGTCGGCGGCGGGTACGAAACCGTCCGAGAAGCCCTCGACGCCAGCGCGTACCCGATGCCCGGCAAGCTCGTCGACGTCGGCGGCCACCGGCTGCACCTGTCATGCACCGGCACCGGCAGCCCCACCGTCTTGCTGCAACCCGGTGGCGGGGACATGTCCTCCACCATGGCGTGGATCGCCCCGAAGGTCGCAGCCACATCCCGAGTGTGCGTGTACGACCGCCCCGGACGCGGCCGCAGCGACCCCGTGGACGTCCTCCAAGACGGGAACACCATCGCGACCGACCTGCACAGCGCGCTGCAGAAGGCGAACGTGCCCGGACCATATGTCGTTGCCGGGCACTCCTTCGGCGGCCTGTACACGCTCGCCTTCGCAGCCAAGTACCCGAACGAGGTGTCCGGCATGGTCCTCATCGACTCCACGATGCCCGACGCCACCTCCGGCGCCTCGGTCACCGCCAGTTCCGACGGCGTCTTGGCGCGAGGCTCAGCACTGCTTTCCAGCACCGCTCGGGTTGGGCTCGCCAGGCTCTACACCGCCGTTGCCGGACTGACCCTGCCGCCGCGTGCCACAGGCGAGGCGAAGGCGAGCATGTCCACGGTCAACGGGTTCCGCTCCACCCTCGATGAGTACGCGGCCGCGGGTGCCGCGGTCCGTGACGCGGCTGCGCTCACCACGTTCGGCAGCAAGCCGCTGGTCGTGCTCACCGCAGGTGACAACCCGGCTACCTGGTTCCCCAAGCAGAACCAGCTGGCGACGCTGTCGACCAACGCGCGCCACGAGGTGTTCAAGGGCGTGGCGCACGAGGACATGGTGGCCTCGCAACAGCCAGCGTCGAGGACCGCCCAAGCCATCACCGAGGTCGTGGCAGCCGTGCGAGCCAAGGCGCCGCTGACGCCGTAGCCCCCCGCGGCGCAGGCTCACGCGGGCTCCTGCGCCGTCCGGCCTGGGTCGAGCGAACCAGCCCAGCCCGGTGGCGCACCAGTAGCTGGGCCTGCGCTGAGTCCAACGGAGTCGCTTGGCACGTGAGCAGCCGCCCAACCCCGGCACAGGGACTGGGCGGCTGCCGCACCACGAGAAGCTGAACGGTCGAGGTTGCTCAGTGGTGCATGTGCATCCCCGCGCCACCCTCGACCCGCTGCCCGGGCATCCGCAGGTAGGCGAACACGGCCAGGGCGCCGGCGATGACCGCGGCGGCCAGGAACCCGCGGGGGAAACCGTGGGTGACCCCGGCCGTGGTTGCCAGGTTGCCGGCACTGTTCGCGACCGCCGACAGGACGGCCACACCGAGAGCGGCGCCGACCTCGTGACCGGTCATGAGGAACCCGGACGCCATTCCCGCGTGCTGGGGCGGGATGCCACCCATGGCGGTCACGGAGACGGGGACGAACACCATGCCGACACCGAGGCCGATGGTGACCAGGCCCGGCAGGACCCCGGTCAGGTAGCTGCTGCCGGCCGACGCCTGCGTGAGGAGGACGGCGCCGACCGCGACGACGATCAGGCCGAGCCCGGCGATGACACGTGGTGCCCCGTGCGCGAGGGCGTGCCGGGCTGCGATGGTGCCGCCGGTGATGGCCAGGGCGAAGGGCAGGAACGCCACCCCGGCCCTCAGGGCCGAGTACCCCAGCACTGCCTGGACGAAGATGGACGTGAGGAACACCGTCCCGACCAGGACACCGGTCACGCCGAGCATCACCGCCGTGCCGGACACGAGCGACTTCACCTTCCACGTGTGCGGCGGGACGAGCGGGCTGCTGGCCCGGTTCTCGCGGCGGGCGAACACGACCGCGAGAACCGCCGACACGGCGAACCCGAGCAGGACCGGGACCGACGACCAGCCGTGCCGCTCGGTCGCGCCGAGGGCGTAGATGAGCGCCGCCAGGGCGCCGACGACGGCGGCCGCACCGGGGACGTCGTACTGCCGCAGCGTGGCGCGGGCGGTCGCGGCTGCCGGGATGACCTTCAGGCCAGCGACGAGCGCGATGACACCGATGGGGGCGTTGATGAAGAAGATGGTGCGCCACCCGGCCCACGTGGTGAGGGCACCGCCGAGCAGGACACCGGCGGCGACCCCGAGGGACCCGACCGCGCCCCACAGCGCCAAGCCGAGGCGGCGCTGGGCGCCGGAGTAGGTGGTCATGATGATGGACAGGGCTGCGGGGGTCAGCAGGGCCGCGGACAGTCCCTGGCCTGCACGGGCGGCGATGAGCTGCCCGGCGCCGTTGGCGAAGCCGGACACGACGGAGGCGGCGGTGAACACGGCCAGCCCGGTCAGGAACACCCACTTGCGGGACAGCAGGTCGGCGACGCGGCCACCGAACAGCAGGCCGCCGCCGGACATCATCAGGTAGGCGGTGACGACCCACTGCATGCCGGACCCGTCCAGCCGTAGGTCGCGGCCGATGGAGGGCAGCGCAGTGTTGACGACGGAGATGTCCAGGACGACGAGGATCTGCGCGGCGAGCGCGAGGCCGAGAACCAGCCACGGCTGGCGCGGCCCGTCGTCGCTGTGGGCGTGGTGGGTTTCGACGGCCGCGTGGCCGTGGTGGTGCGTGGGGGTGTGCGCGGTGACTGGTCCGCTGTGCTCGTGGCCGGGGACGGTAGTGACCGTCGGTTCGGAGGTGGGTCGGGTGTGCATGGCTGCTGCTCCTTGGCGAGGTGCTGGCTGGTGGTCCACCGTTTCGGAGGTTCTGGTGCGGTGTTCCACCCACGGTCGCTTTGGAGCCGAATGCTCGCCCCGGTCATCTGGCCGGGTTCTGCGTCCCAGTGGGACCACTGGCCGGTCGAGGTCAGCTGAAGTCGAGTTGGGCGAGCTCGGTCCGGGAGCTCACACCGACCTTGGTGAACACGTTCCGCAGGTGGAACGCGACCGTGCGCGGGGACACCCAGCACTGGGCCGCGACGTCCTTGTTGGAAAGGCCGGTGCTGACCAGCTCGGCGACCTTGCGTTCCATCGGGGTCAGGTCCAGCAGTGTGGACGGGTCGCGCTTGCGCGCGGTCTCCCCGGACGCGCGCAGCTCCTGCGTCGCCCGTTCCACGAAGGGCGCCGCGCCGAGGTCGGTGAACGTGCCGAGCGCATTGCGTAGGTGGGTACGGGCGTCGACCCGCCGGTTGGTGCGGCGCAGAAACTCCCCGTACGCGAGCTGGGCCCGGGCGAGGTCGAACGGGCGCCCGGCCCGCTGGTAGTGGCCGACCGCGTCCTCGAAGGCGACCGCGACGTCGGCCGGGTCGGGCGCGGTCAGGGCCCTGCCGAAGCTGACCGCGCCGAGCGCCCACGGGTGGCCCGTCGCGTCCGCAAACGGGGCCAGTTCGCTCACCCACGCGGCGGCTCGCCCCACGTCGCCTGCGCGGACGGCGGCATCGAGGCGGTCGACGGCGGCCATCCGGTGCAGGGCGGGAACACGCATCCCTGACAGGTGGTGCAAGGCTGTCGGTGCGTCCCCATCGGCGGCGGCACGGGCGCCCTTCCCCCAGCGGGTGACGTCGTGGGCGGGATCGTTCATGATGCCCAGCGGGAACCGTGCGGCGACGTCTTCGAGCTCGTGCAGGTGGTCCTCGAAGTCGCTGGCACCGGTGAGGGTGGCGAGCAGGGTCAGCGCGCCCAGGGGTGCTGCGGTCAGGGACGGTTGTCCTACGCTGCGGGCCAAGGTGAGGGCTTCGTCGGCGGAGCTGCGCATGGCCGTCCACGACCCCAAGGGCAGCTGGACGAACGCGAGCCGTTGCAGCGCGTAGATGACGACCATGCCGGCGCCAGCCTCGCGGGCGGTGGACGCCATGGCGGAGTAGTAGAGCCGTGCCCCTTCGTCGTGCCCCAGGTGCAGCGCCGTGTTGCCCAGGTTGCCCATGACGTCCAGGTCGTCGACCTCACGTCCGGCCGCCAGCGCCTGCTCAAGGGCTACGACTGCGCGACGGAAGTCATGGTCGCCGGACGCGGTGAGCGTTTCCAGGAGCAGGCGCAGACACGCGGTGCGTGGGGAGTCCTCAGCGGTGGGCGTGAGCAGGTGGGCCAGGACGGAGTCGCCGAGGACGGCGCCGCTGTCGGCGCCGTAGGTGCGGTTGAGGGCGGCCGCGGCCGCCATCTCCAGGGCCCGTCCCGGGTCGAGGTCGGCGACTGCGCGGGCGGCTACGGTGCAGATGCGGTGCGCATCGACCGCCGAGCCCAGGTGCACGTCGTTGCGGGCGCGCAGCCGGTCGATGTCCGCCCGTAGCAGTGGGTCGGAGGCGATGTCGCGGGCTGCCAACGCCAGCGTGCGACCACGAAGCGGCTGCCCGGCCGCCCACGCGGTCCGTGCCGCACCGAACAGCCGCCCGGCGCGCGTGCCCTCGTTCACGGTCAACGCTGCGGACCGCTCGTACGCCTCCGCGGCCGCCAGGTAGCCGCCACGCTGCTCGGCGCGTACCCCCACGTCGTGCAGCGCATCTGCGACATCGCCGTCGGCTCCTTCGGCGGCGGCGGCGCGGTGCCAGGTTGCCCGGTCGGGGTCGGCCGCGGCGACCGCGTCAGCAAGCGCACGGTGCACTTGCCGACGTTCAAAGCTGGTGGCGGCCTGGTTGATGGCTGAACGCACCAGCGGGTGGCGGACCGCGACCGTGTCCCCGGTGACCTTCAGCAGTCCGGACCGCTCGGCGTCGTCCCACGCGACGGCGTCGACGCCTAGCGCCTGTGCCGCTTGACGAACGGTGTCGGCGCGTCCGGTGGCGTCCGCGGCCGCGACCAACAGCAGGGTCTGTACCTGTGGGCCGAGGCGGCGCGACCGGTTCAGGAACGCGCGCTCCACGCCGGCGGTCAGCGTGAGCTGCTGTGGCATCGGGGCCTGCCCGTGCAGCTGGGCGTCGGTGAGCTCGGTGGGAAGCTCGAGGAGGGCGAGCGGGTTGCCGCCGGTGTCGACCAGGAGCCGGTCGACGACCTCCTTCGGCACCGAGTTGCCGGTGCGCTGCTCGAGGAGCTGTCGCGCCGCGGATTCCTCCAGACCACCGAACTCAAGAACTGGCAGTCCAGAGGGGGCGAACTCTGGTGCGCCGGGTTCGCCGGTACGGGCCGCGAACACCATCGCCACCGGGTCGACGGCCAACTGGCGGGCGGCGAACAGCAGCGCATTCGAGGACGCGGAGTCGAGCCATTGAGCGTCGTCGACGACACACACCAGATGCCCCTGCCGCTCGGCGATGTCGGTCAGGGCGGACAGGGTCGCCACCCCGACCATGAACGGATCGACGGTGGGTCCGTCCTCGAGCCCGAACGCGACGCGCAGTGCCCGCGCCTGTGGTCCCGGCAAGTGGTCAAGAAGCAGCGCTGGTCGCAGCAGCCCATACAAGGCGGCGTACGGCAGGGGTGACTGCGACTCGATGCCGGACGTGCGGAGCACGCGTCCGTGGCGGTTCGAATCTTGCGGGCTTAGGTCATAGGAAACGGTCAAGTCCCGCAGCAGGCTGGTCTTGCCCACTCCTGGCTCGCCTCGTACGACGAGCACGCCGGCTCTGCCAGCACGTGCTTCGTCAACGAGGGCGGCGAGCTGTGCCTGCTCGCGTTCGCGACCGTGGAGCACCTGCTGAGCGTAGCGACGCCGCAGACGTCGGCGGGACCCATCCCGGCACATTGGCTGGGGCGAGGACACGCCAGAGGACGTCACCCTGAGAGCCAGGAAGCAACCCCCACCAACGAAAGCTCCGCGATGACCTCCTCAGCCACCCCCATCCACCAGCCGGCACCGGCAACGCCCCGCCACATCGGCATCCTGCTGTTCGACGACGTCGAAGAGCTCGACGCCATCGGCCCCTGGGAGGTGCTGGCGAACTGGGTTCTGAGCCACCCGCAGGACGGATGGGCGGTCTCGCTCATCTCCCGGGACGGTGATCCGGTCCGAGCAGCCAAAGGCGCCCTCTTCGGGGCGCACCACTCCTTCGCCGACATGCCGCCCCTGACGGTGCTCATCCACCCGGGCGGGCAGGGCACCCGCCCCCTCATGCGAGATGAGGACCACCTGACGTGGGTGCGCCAGCAGCGCGCCACCGTCCCACTCATGACCAGTGTGTGCACCGGTGCGCTGGTGTACGCAGCCGCCGGCCTGCTGGCCGACCGCCCGGCCACCACCCACTGGGAGTCCCTCGAGCTGCTGCACTCCCTGGACCCCTCGATCGAGGTGCAGGACACGGCCCGTTTCGTCGACGACGGTGACGTCATCACCAGCGCCGGCGTCAGCGCCGGCATCGACATGGGCCTGCACCTCATCGCCCGGCTCGCCGGCGCCGAACGCGCCCGCACCGTGCGCAGTGATGTCCAGTACGACCCTCAACCACCCATCTGACCGGGCGGGGCCAGGGCTGCGACAGGGGCGGGCAAGAGGCGCGGCCCACCTGGTTCCAACGTCCAACGTCAGCCGCGAGCTGGCATGAGGCAAGGAACGTGAGCGCCATGGCCGCATGGATGACCCTCGAGGAAGGGTTCGGCACCAGCCGCCACCCGGTGCACCCACACAACGGGTACTACGCCGGTGACCTCCCCTCGACGGGGGACAAAGGGCTGCCTGCCGCCGACCACGACGGCCAGCGGCTCGTGATGACCGTCGTGGTGCTGACGACCGGGACACGTCTGCGCCTGTGGTGGACGGCTGGCGTCACAGGCCGAGCATGGTGGCGTTGCGGACCGCGTCGTTGACCGCGTGCGCCAACGCGGGAGCAGCCAGGTTGCGCGTACGGCGCCACGCGAACGACAACCAGACACCCATGACCACGTGGACCACGAGGAGCTCCGCCACCAGCACCGGGAGGGGAAACCCCGACGACACCGGCAGATGCCACAGCCCCCACAACCCCGACACGAACACGGCCGACGCCCACCCGCGGGACTCACCGTCATGGTGCACATGAGCGTCGACGGCGCCGCGAAACGCGACCTCCTCCAGCAGGAACGTCGCAGGAAAGTACAACGCGGTGTACTTCACCAGCGCGCCCATCGCAGCCAGTGCGGGAAGCGGCGCGCCGGTCGCCACGTGCACGACGCCGTACACCGCGGCAAAACCACCAGCACCCACGGCGATGGGTCGAGCTGCGTCGCGCAGCGTGGTCGCGATGCTGCTCACGCGCAGCGAGAACGCGGCAGCGACCGCACCGCCCATGGCGGCGGCGTACCAGCCGACAGTTGCCCAGTCGCCCTCACCGACAGCTTGGATGCCGTAGTACGCCGGCGTGGCCGCGAGGACCACGGCCAAGGCGGCACCCTTGCCGGTGAGAGCGAACCGGGTCGTTCCGGATGCGAAGAGCTCACGCAGCGGGCGGCTTCGCACCAGGACCTGGAACGCGGCTGTGAGCGGGATGCCGAGGAGCAGGTAGGCGTTGCTGGACAGGCCGAGCACGAACCCGGCAGCGACCCAGACGGCCACGAACGCGACTGCTTCGACCACCCGACGACGACGCGAACGCGTCGCGCGGTCCAGGCTGCCGCTGCGGTGGAGAATGGATGGCGGGCTGTATGCGTTGACGTTCATTGCGGTCATCTCCATGCGAGGTTCCGGGTAGTCGGGGTGACGGCTTCGACTCTGCTCACCGTCACGCCCACTCACCCCGGCACATCGGCCGGGATTCAGCCGCTCCTTCCGCGCCTACTCGGCAAACGGTGCGAAACGGATGGCGGCACTGAACGCGCCGTACCGACGCAGGAGCTGCGCACGCCCGCCCGGAACCCGCGCCGCCTCATCGGCCCAGGTGTGCGCGAACGACCGCTTGAAGCCCTCGCGAGGATGCTCAGTGACGGCGCCCTCCAGAACGCTGCGGGGCAGGTCCCAGGCCCGCATACCAACGACATCGACACCTGCACCGGCCGACAGCAGGTACGCGACAGGGCCGGCGGTCAAGGTGACGCGCGGGCTGTGGTGCATGGTGATGGCCGTCTGCAACGTCTCGGTCGCCGCCGTGGACAACCCCACCTGCTCGGCCACGTCCCACGCGACGCGCGCCGACGCGAGGGTGAAGTCGTCGACACCCTGGGCCAGGACAAGGCCCGTGTCGTGCAGCAGCGCGGCCGCGTACAGCACCTCGGTGTCGACGTCGATGTCGTCCAGCTCGCCGAGCGCTCGCCCGAACACGTACGTCCGGTGGCTGTGCGCCAGGAGAGTGCCGGGCAGGAGGCGGGCCGCCGTGTCGGCTGCTGCCCGGGTCAGGGGCGAGTCCGGTACCCGCAACCGTGACGGTGGAACGTACGCGTTCCGACCCGGGTGCAGGCGGGCCGCCATCCGCAGCCGCCCGAGCGCGTTCGTGCCGTGCACTCGCGCCACGTCCACAAGCAGGGCGCGCCGCTCGGACGGCTCGAGCCGCCCACCAGTGCGACGACTCCAGTCGATGGTTCCAACGGTGCTCACCGAGTTCATCTGCGTCCTTCGTCGGTCCACGGGCGTCAGCCCGCACGGGGTGTCAGGACCTCGAGAGTGCCCTCACACGGCCGCTGTTCGCCCCGGCCACATGGCCGGGTCCTAGCGCGGGCGCCGCCCGGCCCCAAGGTGGTGCGGATGCGGGACAGTCGGCGGACAGCGCCAGGACACCCCTGCTCTCCATTGTCGCTGCCGCACCACGAACCGGGCGGGGAAACCCGGTCATGTGACCGGGGCGAGCGACCACCGCTCCCGCGACCGTGGTGATGTGGCCGACCGCCCCGGATGGCCAGGAAGAGGAAACCCGCCATGAGCACCGCCACCACCACCGCCACCCCGGTCCCGACCGGCAGCCGAGAACACGCGACCGGACCGTTCGGGCGCATCACGTTCGCGTCCATCGCGACCGGCGTCATCGGCGCCGCCGTCACGACGTTCGCCGTGCTTCCGTCCGCGTCGGAGGCTCGCGTCGTGGGCGCAGCCCTGCTCGCGTTCGCCGCCGGCTGGGGCCTGCTCGCCTGGCTCACCACCCGCTACACCAACCGCCCCCAGACCTGGGCGACAGTCCCCGCCGTCGCCCTCGCGGTCAGCGGCGTCCTCATGGTCGTACTCAACCCCGGAGAGCCCACCATGAGCCACCTGCCGTGGCTCTGGGCGCCCGCCCTGGTCGCGCTCGGCGTGTGGACGGGGTGGCGCACCCGGCGCGACCTGCCGCGCCGCCGCGCCCGCGCGTTCGTCTACCCGGTCGCCGCCGTCATGGTCGCCGCCGGCGCCGGCGGTCTCTTCCAGGTCGCCGGGGGCGACCCCAGGCCCGCCGCCGGGCCGATGCCAGGCAAGCTCGTGGACGTGGGCGGGTACCGACTCCACCTGCACTGCACCGGCACCGGCACCCCCACCGTCGTCCTCCTCAACGGCCTCAGCGAGACGTCGCCGCAGTGGGCTCGCGTGCAGCCGCAGGTCGCGACCACGACCCGCGTGTGCGCGTACGACCGGGCCGGGCAGGGCTGGAGCGACGACTCCTCGAACCCCGCTGACGCGACCACCGCAGCCACCGACCTGCACAAGCTCCTCACCGCCGCCGGCGAGACCGGCCCGTTCATCCTCGCCGGACACTCCTCCGGCGGCGTGCACGCCCTCACCTACACGCACCTGTACCCCTCCGAGGTGGCCGGCATCGTCCTGCTCGACAGCGCCAGCCCGAACCAGGTCAAGATCGTCACCACCTTCAATGGCGAGTACCAGGTAGCCAGGCGCGGCCTCGCCGCCGGCCCCACGCTGTTCCGGTTCGGCATCGGCCACCTCCTGCAAGCCATGGCCACACCGAACCTGCCCGGGAACGCCGGCCAGCAGACGGCCGCGTTCGCCGACAGCCCCCGCGGTTTCGCCGGCATGCGCGCCGAGCAGGTCCAGCTGCCCACCACGTTCGCCCAGGCGCAGGCGCTGACTACGCTCGGAAACCTGCCCCTGGTCGTCCTCACCGCCAAGGCCAACGTCGATGCCAAGCCCGGCTGGACCACCGCCCAAGACCAGATGGCGGCCCTGTCCACCAACAGCCGGCACACCGTCGCCGACATGGACCACGTCGGGTTCCTGCACAACCCGGCCGGTGCCGCGCAGTCCGTCACCGCCATCACCGACGTGGTCACCGCAGCCCGCACCCACGGCAACGTGCCCACCCGGTAGCACCACCCCGAGGGCCGCTGCCATCGGTCCCCGAACTCCCGGTCACCGCAACCCCTCCTCTTCCAGGTGACCGCCGAGGCCCGCCGCCGAACCCCCTGCACCGGCAGCGACGGCCCAGGGAGCGGCCCGCCCACCGCGGCGGGCCGCTCCGGACCTTCCCCAGTGCACTGCACCCCCTCCCAGCCGAAACGGAAGACCGCCATGCCCAGAATCGCTCGCCGCGCCGTGTTCCTGGCGTCCTCCGCTGCCCTCGGCCTCCTGACGTTGGCCGGTCTGGCCGCCGCCGGCGCCCGCGTCACGCTCAGCGCCTCCGACGCACCAGCCACCACGGTCCGCAGCACAGCCGTCCGCGCTTCCCAGCCTTCGCCGCCGGCACCGCCGACCGGGAGGGACCGGTTCGTCGTCGCCGTCGTCCTCGGCGCCACCGGCACCGTGGGCAGCGACGCCCTCGCCCCCTACGAGGTGTTCGCCAGCTCACCGCGCTTCACCGTGTACACCGTCGCCGCCTCGCCTGGCCCGGCACCCACCCAGGGCGGACCCGACATCGTCCCCACCTACACGTTCGCAGACACCACGTCGGGGCGGGCCCCACGGCCCGACGTCGTCGTCGTCCCGGCCGTCAACAGGCCCGGCAGCGAGCAGGAAGCACCCCTGCGCACTTGGGTCACCGACCAAGCCCGGGACGGCGCCGTGGTGCTCGGTGTCTGCTACGGCTCGGGCGTCCTCGCCGAATCCGGCCTTCTCGACGGGCGTACCGCCACCAGCCACTGGTCACGCATCAGCCAGCTCAGCAAGGCTCACCCGCAGGTCCACTGGGTGCGAGGTCAACGGTTCGTCCAGGACGGCCTCATCACGACCACCGCCGGAGTCACCTCCGGCATCCCCGGCGCCCTCCACGTGATCACCGCACTTGCCGGGCCGGACGAAGCCGCCCGTGTCGGGCGCAGCGTCGGCTACCCGAACTGGTCCGCGAACGAGCCCACCACCATTCCGGTCCAGTCCTTCACCGCCCGCGACCTGCCGATTGCCTTCAACGCCGTTCTGCCATGGGGACGCCCGACCATCGGCATCGCCCTGGCCAACGGCGTCGGTGAGATCGACCTCGCCAGCACCTTCGAGGTGTACGACGTCTCCTACGTCGCTCGCGCCGTACCCCTCAGCGCCACCGGCACCGTCACCACCAGGCACGGCCTCGTCGTCCGCACCAACACCATCGCCGACGAACCCAAGCCGACGCGCCTCGCCATCCCCGGAGCCTCCAGAACCACCCTCGACCCACGCATCAAGGCGTGGGCTTCGCGCAACGGTGCCCCAGTCGACGTGGTCCACGCCAATGCTCCCGGGTTCGACGGAGCCCTCGAGTACCTCGCGGCCGGCGCCGGTCACGCCACCGCCGTGTCGGCCGGCAAGATGGTCGACTACCCCACCTCCCACCTGCCCCTCGACGGGGACGCCGGCGTCCGCATCCCCACGTTGCTGGCGCTGTGCCTTGCCCTCACCACGCTCGCAGCTGCAGCGCCCACCCTCACGCGCCGCGCTCGACGACATCGCCTCTCGGAGGGGGCGGCCAGCCGCTGACGCCCCATCCCGGCCTGTCCGGCCACGGGCGGGAAGGCGAGAAGCTCCGCGGGCTCAGTGACCCGTCAGCGGCTGGCCGTCAGCGGCTGGCCGTCAGCGGCTGGCCGGTCCGGACGGCGGTGACGACGTCGAGCATGGCCTTGCTGGTCTGGACGGCGTACTGCTTCTCCCCGAGCAGTCCTTGGTGGGTGGCGCCGTCGACGACGCGCCAGACACTGTTGGTCGACTGGGCCGCGCTCTGCTTCTGGCCGGTCATCCAGGACTCGGGGTGCTCGCCGGCGGTGAGGACGAACAGGGGCTTGTCGCCGAAGTCGCGCAGCGACGCGGCTGCCTGACAGGCGGCGCCGCCGCGGAGGTACTCGTCGACGATGCTGCGCACAGTGATCCCTTGGGCGATGTCGTAGGCGAGCTGGTCCTCGTGGCGGGTGGGCAGGCTGCCGCGGGCCAGGTCGCCGTACAGGCGGCCGAGCCCGACAGGGGCAGCCATGGAGGTGAGGGTCGCGAACCGGCCGGTGGCATCGTCGGAGCTGTCGTGGGCGGCGGGGATGACGGACTTGGCCGGCTCGCTCGAGGCGGTGGAGTCCAGCAGGACAAGACCGGCGACATCGTCGGGGTAGTGCGTGGCGAAGGTGCGCACGTACAGGCCGCCGAAGTGGCCGGCGAGCAGGTAGGGGCCCTGGACGCCTGCGCGGTGCAGCAATGTGTGGAGGTCGGTGGCGATCTGGGCGCCGTCTTGAGCGGAGGGGGCGGGTTCGCTGCCGCCGCGGCCGGCGCGGTCGTAGACGCACGTGCGTGTCTGGGCGGCTACGGCTGGGGCGATGCGTCCCATGCTGGCCGACGTCCCGCCGGCGCCCGGCTCGAGGACGACGGTGGGACTGCCGGAGCCAGTGCATTCGAGCCGCAACCGGTGGGCGTCGACGGTGATGAGGCGTCCGGAGGCCAGGTACGGGTTGAGCTCGCCTGCTGAACGGACGTCCTGCCATGCGCCGCCGACGGCGCACAGGAGCCCAGCCGCCCGCTGGGCCTGGCTCCGGGCATGGCGACGGTCGTGGTCATGGGGTTCTCCAAGGCGGGGTGCTGAGGGATGGGGCGCTTCGACTGACGCGCTGAACTGGTGAGTCAGCTGATGTCGGTGTGCTCGGTGATCGCGTCGAGCAGGTGGGGCCACAGCGCCGGGGGTCGGTCGTGCCCCATGTCCTCGACGAGCATGAGCTGGGCGCCGGGCACCAGCTCGGCGGTTCGCCGGCCCCCGCTCGGGTCGATGAGGGTGTCGTCGAGGCCGTGGATGACGAGGGTGGGCACGCGCAAGGTCTTGAGCGCCTCGGCGCGTGAACCGTCGAGCACCATCGCGGCGAGCTGCCGCGGTACGCCGGCCGGGTAGTACGCGCGGTCGTAGCTGGCCGCGGCCAGCGCGCGCAGCTGTCCCGCGTCGCCGTGGCGACGCGAGGCCCACACGAGCTCCCGTTCGGCCGCGGCCACGTACCCGTCCCGGTCGGCCGGCCGCGGCGAGAACAGCACCTGCTGCGCCTCGGGCGTCGCCTGACCGAACGCCGGCTCGCCCGTCGAGGACATCATCGACGTCAGGGACAGCACCCGGTCGGGGAACTCGATCGCCATCTTCTGGGCGATCATCCCGCCCATCGAGGAGCCGACCACGTGTGCGCGGGCGATGCCGAGCTGATCGAGCACGGCGATGCCGTCACCTGCCATGTCCCGCAGCGAGTACGGCGCCATCGCGAGCGCGCGGTCGAGCTCGCCGCGGGTCACGGCAGTGACGAAGTCATGGAAATCAAGCGGGTGCTCGTCGAACGTGGTGGAGAGACCGCAGTCCCGGTTGTCGTACCGGATCACGTAGCGGCCGCGGGCGGCGAGCCTGCGGCAGAAGTCGGCGTCCCAGCCAAGCAGCTGGGTGCCGAACCCCATCACGAGCAGGACCGCCGAGTCGCCTGGGGCGCCGAAGGTTTCGTACTCGATGGCGACGGCGCCGTCTGCCTGGGTCGTGACCGACTCGGTCCGGGCCGTCGTGCCTGCTTCGGGGAGCAGCTTGGGTCCCGTTGTGCTGTGAGCCTGGGGTGGCATGCCTGTCTCTCCGTCGCGTCCTGGACTCAGGTGAGCCAGCGCCGAGGTGGCCTGTACGGCGCCGCTCACCAGTTGAGAGTGACATGTCATTGTCTTCATGTCAATGCTGACAGGTTGGTGTTAGCATGTGCGCATGTCTTTGCGATACGCGGTGCTCGGCCTGCTGGCTCGACGTCCCTCGACGGGCTACGAGCTGACCCAGACGTTCGACCGGTCGCTGCGGACGTCGTGGTACGCCCGACACAGTCAGATCTACCCCGAACTTGCCAAGCTCAAGGCCGCCAACCTCGTGGAGCTGGTCGGGTATGGGGCGCGCGGCAGCAAGACCTACGCGATCACCGAGGCCGGACGCGACGAGCTACGACACTGGCTCGTCGAGGCGGAGCCGGACCGGTCCCAACGCAGCGAGAGCGGCCTTCGGCTGTTCCTCACGCCGCTGCTTGACCCGGCCGACAGGCAGGCGACCTACGAGCGCGACCTGGCGCACGTCGCCCAGGAGCTCGCTGCCCTGGAGAAGGTGAGAGCCGAGGTGCAAACCGCCCCGGAGCCGGAGGCGTTCGCTCCTCAGGTCGAGCTCGGAATCCGGATCAACACCGTGCTGCGGGACTGGCTGCATGAGCAGATCCAGGCATCCGCCGACGGCGCGGACCGTGACTGACCCCGCCGAGCCGGGGGGCGCACTGGGTCTGGGCGGAGCGGCCACCGCCGACACCGCAAGAACTCACCCGGCCCCTCTGTGGCCACAATGCGGAAAGGGCGCACCATGACCACCAGGACCTACCGGGTGCAGGTGACCGGGCAGTTCGCTGACCTGCCCCCCACCGCCCGCGCGCAGCTTCACGCCCGGCAAGCCGAGCATGACCTGTTCCTCGCGGCCTTCACGCCGGAGGGAACCTTCACCTACACGCCCACGCTGACCCGCTTCACCCTGCGCTACCTCCTGGAGGTCTCGGAGGGTTCGGCCGCGGAAGCCGACGCGGCCGCCGCAGTGGAAGGCGAGCTCCTGGCCATGACGTTCTTGGAGTCTCGAAACATCACCCACAAGCCCTTGACCGTGGCGGCCGTCTGCCTGGATGACGTCAAGATCAAGGGCCGGCGCCACAAGCCTTGAGTGGTGGCCTCAGGTAAGGCACGGGTCTGCGGGCGCGGCCTCGTGCAACCACATGCGGACACGGTGCACGCCGCAGCCGCTTCTACGCCGAGGACGCCCCAGCGGGTGTTGGCCCGAACCCGGTCACTGTCGCCGGCTCGACGCGGCCTGACCACGACCACGCTGAAGCGGACACTGCACCGGCTCACCCAGGAGCCACCAAGACCACCAAGACCACCAGCGCACAGCCCACCACGGCCCCGGAGCTGGTCCCCTCCACCGTCATCGACTGAACCGAGCGATACCTCCGCAGGCCCCACCACCACCACCGCTTGAGCGGCCGGGTCATGGCCCGGCCGCTCAGACGTGTGCATCGGCCAGCTGTGGGCGCGCCGCGCAGACCCCGGCCATTCGCCGGCGCACCCCCGGCCAATCCCGGCCATTGCGCCGGGGCGAGCACACACCGAGTCCACGACTGTGGAACGCAGACATCCAGAACCACCGAAGGAGCCCACCGTGGCCACCGCCCTCAGCACCCGCACCGCCATCACCGCGGCCACGACCGTCGGCACGGACGCCACCAATCGACGTCAGTGGCTGGCCCTCGGGCTCCTCGTGTCCTCGCAGTTCGTCGTCATGCTCGACACGTCCATCGTCAACGTCGCCCTGCCGTCCATCCAGACGGACCTCGGCCTGAGCCCGACCACGCTCACCTGGGTCGTCAACGCGTACATCCTCGCGTGCGGAGGACTCCTGCTCATGGCCGGCCGAGCCGCCGACCTGTTCGGCCGCCGCCGCATGTTCATCACCGGGTCCGCCCTGTTCACCATCGGAACCCTGATGGCCGCTATGGCCCCGAACGCCTGGATGCTCGTCGGCGGCCGCGTCATCCAAGGCGCAGGAGCAGCCGCACTCAGCCCGGCGGCGATGTCGCTGCTGCTGCTCACCTACCCCGGCACCAAGCGGGCCCGTGCCATGAGCATCTGGGGCGCAGCCTCCGCCCTCGGCGGAGCGACCGGTGTCATGACCGGCGGCATCCTGTGCGGCACGTTCGGCTGGTCCTCCGTCTTCCTCGTCACCGTCCCCGTCTCCGTCGCCGCCGTCAGCCTCGCCGGCCGCGTCCTGCCCGAAGGGGACCGAGGACCTCGACGCCGCTTCGACTGGTACGGGGCCGCCACCATCACCGCCGCCGTCATCGCCCTCGTCCACGGCGCCCTTGGCATCGCCGACCACGGCTGGACGTCCCCGACCGTCCTTGTCGCCTTCACCGCCTCCGGGGCGCTCCTGGCCATCTTCGTCAGCATCGAACGCCGCACGGAAGACCCGCTCCTCCCGCTTCAGCTCTTCCAGTCCCGAACGATGAGCACCTCGGTCACCGCCGCCATCCTCGGCGGAGCAGCGCGGGGGTCCACCTTCGTCCTCATCGCTCTCTACCTGCAGCAGGCCCTGGGCATGGCACCTCGTCAGGCAGGTCTGTCCATGGTCCCCACCTCCCTGACCGGGTTCGCGTTCTCCCTCGCGATGCTGCCCCGCATCATCCGAACTCTCGGGCCCCAGCGGACGCTCATCACCGGCATGACCGTCCTGGCCGCCGGCCTGGCATGGCTCGGCCACGCCCCCGCCAGCAGCGGCTACGCCGTCGCCGTCCTGCCTGGCCTGCTGTTCGTCGCGATCGGCGTCGCGCTCAGCTTCACCCCGACCACCATGGTCATCGCTGCCGCCGCACCAGGCAGCCACGCCGGCCTCGCCTCCGGCCTCGCCGGGTCCGCCACCCAGGTCGGCGTAGCCCTCGGCACCGCTACCTTCACCGCCATCGGCATCGCCGCCAGCGGCCACACCGGCCACACCCTGAACGCCGCCGGCTTCACCGCCGCCTTCACCGCCTCCGCCATCGTCGCCATCGCCACGGCAGCCCTCGGGGCCACCATCGCCCGCCACCGCCACTGACGTAGGACAGCGGCCCTACCCACGAGACGAAAGGCAAGAAGACCATGAACACGACGACCACCTCCGTGCAAGGAGTCACCATGAAGGCAGTCACCCAGGACCGGTACGGCCCCTCCGAAGTCCTTCACATCAGCGACGTTCCCGTCCCCGAGCCCGGCGACCACGAGGTCCTCATCAAGGTCCACGCCGCCGGCCTCGACCGCGGCACCGAACACCTCATGACCGGCAAGCCGTACGCCATGCGACCCGCCACCGGGCTGCGCCGTCCGAAGAACCCCATCTCCGGACGCGACGTCGCCGGCACCGTCGTCAAGGTCGGCTCCGCCGTCACCCGCTTCGCCCCAGGCGACGAGGTGTACGGCGTCGCTCCCGGCTCCTTCGCCGAGTACGCCGTCGGACCCGAGAAGAAGCTCGCCCCCAAACCGGCCGGCCTCACCTTCGAGCAGGCGGCCGTCGTGCCCATCTCCGCCGGCACCGCCCTCCAGGCCCTGCGCGACGTCGGAAAGGTCAAGCCGGGCCAGAAGGTCCTCATCATCGGCGCCTCCGGCGGCGTCGGCAGCTACGCCGTCCAGCTCGCCAAGACATTCGGCGCCCGGGTCACCGGCGTCGCCAGCGGCGCCAAGGCCGACTTCGTCCGCAGCCTCGGTGCCGACCACGTCCTCGACTACGCCCGCGACGACTTCGCCGACGGCACCCGCCACTACGACCTCATCCTCGACATCGGCGGTGGCGCGACCCTGAGCCGTCTGCGCCGCGCCCTCAAACCCCGCGGCACCGTCGTGTTCGTCGGCAGCGAGGACACCGGCAACATCACCGGCATGGGTCGCCAGCTGCGAGGAGCGGCGCTGTCGCTGTTCATCCGCCAACGCCTCGCAATCCTCATGGCCAAGGAACGTGCCAGCGACCTCGAACAGCTCACCAAGCACCTCGAGGCCGGCCGGCTCGTCCCGGCCCTCGCCGACACCTACCCCCTCGACCGGGCAAGGACCGCAATGCAGATGCTCGAAGCCGGCAAGGTCCGGGGCAAGGTCGTCATCGTTCCCGGCCAGCCCGCTCCACAGGACACGCGCGCCCAGAACAACAGCGCCACCCTGTCGGCACGAACATCAGCGACGCCATCGTGGTTGACCAAAGGAGGACGACCCCCATGAAGCTCTTGGGCGTCCTCGGCGGCATGAGCTGGACCAGCACCGCCGAGTACTACCGGCTGCTCAACCGCGGCGTCGCCTCCCGGCTCGGCGGGCTGCACTCCGCCCGGCTCCTGGTCCACAGCGTCGACTTCGAACCGGTCGCCGCCATGCAGCACGACGGGAACTGGGACGGCACCGCCGAGGTGCTCGCCGACGCAGCTCGGGGGCTCGAACGCGCCGGCGCGCAAGGGCTCATCCTCGCGACCAACACCATGCACAAGGTCGCCGACCAGATCCAGGCAGCGACCAACATCCCCCTCCTGCACATCGCCGACGCCACGGCGGCGCGCATCCGCGCCGACGGCATCAGCTCCGTGGCCCTGCTCGCGACCGCCTTCACCATGGAGGAGGACTTCTACATCGGACGTCTACGCGCCCAAGGTCTCGAAGTCATCACCCCCGACAAGGAGGAGCGCGCCGATGTCCACCGCATCATCTACGACGAACTGTGCCAAGACGTCGTCCTCGACTCCTCCCGCGACCGGTACCGCGACGTGATTCAAACACCTGGTCCAGCGCGGCGCTCAGGGCATCATCCTCGGCTGCACAGAGATCGGGCTCCTCGTGGAGCCCGGCGACGCCACCGTCCCCCTGTACGACACGACCGCCATCCACGCTGAGGAGGCCGTCGACTGGATGCTCGCCCGGTAGTCGCACGACTGCGGCGCTGCACGCGAAACGAAGCCGTGTGGTGTCCGGCTCTCCACGCTCACTGGGATGTGGTCGCCTCTCTGGCTGACCGCGCACGTGCGTGGACGCGCTCGCCCTGCGGGCCGAAGAGGCTCAGCACCTCCGCGGGTCGCGTGCCGTCGCTGCCGAACCAGTGAGGAACGTGCGTGTCGAACTCGGCCACCTCACCGACCTTGGGGACCAGGTCGCGGTCGCCGACGACCAGGCGCATGTGACCAGAGAGAACGTACAGCCACTCGTACCCGGCGTGACTCCGGAGCCGAGGAATGCTGTTGCTGACCGGGACGACGATCTTCCACGCCTGCACCCCACCTGGCTGGCGGGTCAGCCGCAGCACCGTCCGACCGTTACGGGTGCTCGCCTTGAGCCGGACGCGAGGGTCCCCCACCTCGGGAGCCCCGACGAGGTCGTCGAGCGGAACCCGGTACGCCTGGGCCAGAGGAAGAAGGAGCTCCAGACTGGCCTTGCGCTGCCCCGTCTCCAGCCGGGAGAGGGTGCTCTTGGAGATGCCGGTCGACGCGGCCAGCGCGGTCAACGTCACGCCACGGTGGGCGCGGAGCTGCTTGAGTCGCGGACCAACCTGCTCGAGCGCCCTGGCGATGATCGCCGACGAGTCCTCCATGCGCACACGTGACCAGCAGAATGCAGCCGTGGTAACGGCTGCGGTGCTTTCGGACCCCGGGTCGGATATGTCCGCGCACGTGGACACCGACCTCACTGGCTCCGCTTCCCGGAACCGGCAACGAAGCTGGTGCAGCTCGAAGCAGCCCGGCCGAGGCTGCGGACGCAGTCCGCCTTGTCGAATCCGAACACGGCCGCGGCAAGGTGGTTGTGACCATCACGGCTAGGGACGCCACGAGCGACCTCGGTCGCACCACCATCTCCCGAACCGGCTGAGTCTGCATACACGGGCCCCGGCAAGCGTCGAAACCGTGTGGTCAGACCACCCTGTCGAAGGTGCTGGCGATGTGCCGGCTGCTGGCTGGCCCGCGCTCAGCGGTCGGTGTGGAACAACTGCCCGCGGCTGGCCACCACCATCACGGCGGCGACGACGGTGCTGACGGCTCCGGCGGTCCAGATCAGGGTGTGGTCGGGACCGACGACGCCGACGTAGGTGTAGGTGGCGTTGAAGGCGGCATGGAAGAGGGCGGCGGCCAGGACGGTGCCGCGGGTGGCGTTGACGAAGGCGCTCATGACGACACAGGTCGGCACGATGAGCAGGAGGAAGGCGGCGAACGGCAGGCCGTGGTCGTGCTCGCCGGGCACGTTGAGCAGCGGCAGGTGCCACAGCCCCCAGACGACGCCCAGGACGAGGCTGGCGGCGAGGGGACGCATCCGCGTCTGCAGGCGGGGCAGGATGACGCCGGTCCAGCCGGCCTCCTCGGTGAGGAGGAACAGGCCGATGGCGTAGGAGAAGTAGACCAGGCAGGTGGTCAGGTCCTCGGTCTGGCCCAGGTGGGAGGGTCGCCCCAGCATCCGGGTGATGCCGACGGTCGTTGCGCCCACGGCCAGGGGCAGGCCGACGGCGGTGACGTAGACCCACCAGGGGCCGTGCCAACGCACGATGCGGCGGACGAGGTCGCGCAGCGCGGTGCGGCCACCGATGACCAGGCACGCCAGCGCGATCGACGGGGTGAGGACCCACAGGGCGATCCCCTGGGGAAGTCGCCAGCCGATGAGGTCGTGGCCCTGTGCGATGGCCGACCCCCAGACGACCCAGGGCAGGACGAACATGGCGATCGTCGCGATGAGGAGGTGTCGGGTTCGAGCCGGCGTCAGGGGCGCTGACTCCACCACCACGGCGGCGCCTCGACCGGTGGCGGAGGCTGGTGTGGCGGTGGGCGCCTTGGCGGTCAGGTCGGGAAGTCGGAGCGGTTCGGTGGTCACGGTCGTGTCCCTCTCGATTCGGGTTCCTGGTGGTGCGGCTGGTGTCCACCGTCGCGGACACGGCAGGACCGCCGCGTCGACGCCCGGGTGGAGGTGAAGGCGGGGCAGCCTCCACCCCCGGGTGGAGACCGCGGCGGCGAGCGGACGACCCCCCACCTGCGGCCACCACCCGGGCGTGTGCCGAATCGCCGCAGGGCCGGTCAGGAGAGGGTCGCCCGCCCGGTGCGGTAGGCGTACGCGACCAGGGCCGCCCGGTCCCGGCACCCCGTCTTGGCCAGCAGGTGGTTGACGTGGGTCTTGACCGTCGCCTCGGAGACGAAGAGCTCACCCGCGATCTCTGTGTTGCTCAGTCCGCGGGCGATCTCGGTCAGCACCTCGACCTCCCGGCTGGTCAGACCGTCGTCGACGGCAGCCGACCGGCGTCCCCCGACACCGGCCGGCTGGCCGCTCGCCAGCGCGTCGAGCAGGCGTCGCTGCACCGAGGGGTCGAGCTGGGCGTCGCCGCCCGCGACGGCCAGCACCGCGTGGCGGATCTGCTCCGCGCTGGCGTCCTTGGTGAGGTAGCCGCGGGCACCGGCCTGCAGCGCCCCGAACAGCCACTGGTCGTCGGCATACGTCGTCAGGACCACGACCCGGGCCCTGGCCCCCTGGGCTGCGAGCTGCCGGGTTGCCTCGACGCCGTCCATGGTCGGCATGCTCAGGTCCATGAGCACCACGTCCGGGTCGGACTGCAGGACCTGGCGCACCGCGTCAGCGCCATCCACGGCGGTGCCGACGACCTCGATACCGTCGAGCAGCCCGAGCATCATCGACAGGCCCTCCCGGATGACCTTCTGGTCGTCGACGACCAGCACCCGCACCGGTTCCTGCGTCACGATGCCACCGCCCCGGCGTCCCGAGGCATGCGCAGGTGCACCCGCCAACCACCGTCGGCAGGGCCGGTGTCCAGGTGGCCACCGGCGAGGGCGGCCCGCTCCGCCAGCCCGGTGAGGCCGAAGCCACCCGACGGCATGCCGCTGGGTCGTCCCCCGTGGTCGAGCACCGTCACCGTGACCTGGTCGGGTTCCCAGGCGAGGGTGACCGCGGTGGTGGCGCCGACAGCGTGCTTGGCCACGTTGGCCAGGGCCTCCTGGACGGTGCGGTACAGCGGCAGGCCGCGTTCCGGCGGCAGCGGGTACGGGTCGCCGATGACCTCGTAGGTGACGGGGGCCCCGGTCGCCAGGCGCGCGTGTTCGACCAGCTCGGGCACCTGGTCGGGGCCGGGAAGGTCCTCACCACGCAACGTCGCCACCGCACGCTTGGCACCGGCCATGCCGCTGCGGGCCAGGCTCTGGGCTCCGGTGACCTGTTCCACCAGCCGGGGGTCTGCCCCGGTGTGCTCTGCCAAGAGGCGTGCTCCCTCGAGCTGGACCGCGAGACCGGACAGGGTGTGGGCCAGCACGTCGTGCAGCTCACGCGCGATCCGGCTCCGTTCGGCGAGGACGGCGGCCTCCTCCCGCGCCCGGCGGGTCTGCTCCTGTTCCCGCAGCAGCGCCTGCGCCTGGTCGTTGGCGTCGCGGTTCGCCCCCGCGAAGGCAGCGGCCACCAGCAGGAACCCGGCCCCGATGGCCACGTTCACGGCCGCCCCGACCGGGTGCGCCGAGCTGCTGCCCTCCGCCCACGCGATGGCCGCCACGACGACAGCACCGGCCACCAGCGCCAGTCGGCGCGGCAGCCGCAGCCCGAGCCCGGCCACCGCCATGAACGACAGGATGTACGCCGGCCCGTGCGGGTTGACCGCGTCGATCACCGCTCCGGCGACGCCGGCGCCGACCAGGGCCGCCACGAGGATTCGGTGGTCGCCGACGCGCAGGCTCAGCGACACCAGCCACAGGGCGAGCGCGACGGCCGTCAGGAGGAGCACCGCCGCGCGGCGCCCGGCGTCGGAGGGCAGCTGCCCGACCACGGTGCCGACGGCGATGAACGCGGCGCTCGCCCAGCCGGCCACGACCATGACCCGCCGGAGGTCGGCGGGTCGGTCGGCGCGAAGGCGCGGTCGAGTCACGGGGCTCCTCGGCGGTGCGGGACGTCGGCTCAACGGTAGAGCGCGACCGGACCCATGTCCTGCACCTGATCGGGACGGGCCGCCAGCCGCGCCGCGCGGAACCCGGTGACACCGAGGCGGGTGACGACCATGGCCAGGGCCATGAGGACGAAGGCAGCGGTCCACGCGTCCGCCCCGGTGATCTTGTGCTGTCGGGAGAACTGGCCGATGGCCGCCGGGAACCAGTGCTCGGCACCGTACGCGAACGCCACCCGGCCGCCGATGACGGCGAACCACACCGTGACGAAGGCCAGTCCGGCCGTCGTGGTGACCCTGCCCCCCTCGCGCCGCACCCGCACCGTCATCGCCGCCACGACCCCCGCGGCGATGCCGACGACCAGGCCGGCAAGCTCGAGCTGTCCGTCGTGGCCGGCGACCGGCAGGTCCTTGAGGTAGAACCAGCCGGCCGCCAGGACCACCAGCAGCGGCACCGTGAGCCGGCGCCGGGTCAGTACCCGGGTGCCGACGTTGCTGGACAGGATCCAAGCGAGGAGTGCGAGGTTGAGGAAGTACTGGCCGGTTGACATGAGGTGCTCCTGAGGACGTGATGGCTTAGGTGGGTTGACACCACTGTCCGGCCGGCCATGCAGCTGCCGCGTCAGCACCAAGGTGGAAGTCCGTTGCGGCGACTTCAACCCTGGGGTGGACTGGACGCCGAGAGGGGAAGCGCGGGTCTCGAAGGGGGGGACACCGCCAGCCTTCACCGCGCTCGGCGATTGAGGTTCGCCACACATGACCCCAAGGCACCACGGCGATGATGACGACCACCACCGAGTAGTTCACGATGACGTTGCTTATGGCATCGTCCACGGTTCCGGCCAGGGCCCGCGCCCGCGCCCGCGCCACAAGTGACAGCCACAGGACCTTCCAAACGCTTTCGATGACCAGGACCGGAAGCATCCGGGTCGGCTGCCGCACACCGAGAAGGGCGAGTGCCAGACATGGCCGTCAGCAGGCACAGGGTCACACCTTCGAACAGCGGCAGCGAGGGGGCCTGCGGGAGCAGCGCCTCTCCACTACCTGATCCGCAATGACTCCAGTAGATCCTCGTTCCCGGCCAGGACGGACGGCGCCAGTCCCAGCTCGCAGGCCGCGACCTCGATCCTGCCGTCAGGGTCGTCGTCGAGCCCCTCGCCGAACCAAGGCCAGTCCTCGACCTCATCTCCAAGCCGGTGGAGAACCGTAGCGATCCGCGAGAACGTGTGGAGCGGCACGGACACGACGAGCTCGTCATGACCTCCGAGGTTCCGGCTCGTGGCGAGATCGAAGGCAGCGGCAGCAACGTGAAAGGCGGCAGTCTCCACCCAGTCTCCGCCACCACGCCCACTCCCCCATGTGGCGCACTGCCACTCGATCAACCCCACGGAGACGGCCTTAGCGTGGCTGTTCCAAAGCGAGTCGGGCCAGTGAGCCGCGCCAAACACGTCACCTTGGGCTGGTTGCGTGGGCTCGGGCGAGTCTCCGGTTCCACGGGCACCTCCAGTCGAGGACACCGCAGCCCGGTGTAGCGCATGCACCCGTCTACTTTCTGCAGAGGACCAATCTGTGCTCCGAACCGCTCAGCTCGTCAGTTGCAGCATGAGTGGTGTCAGAGGCGCCGGGCGTGTCGCGGGCCCCACGCACTCCGCTCGGCTGGCGCAGAAGTGGCAGCCCTCGTCGCAGCAGCTCCAGCGGACTACGACCACAGCCGCGCCGGTCGCTACACCCGGCACACGACCCACCCAGCCGTGCCAACGACGATGCGGACGCTCGCATCTAGGCAGACCCCCTTGGGGCGCAGGAGCCCGGCGGCGCCCCGTCGGACCCCTGCGTGAGGCACGCCGTGTCAGTCCAAGATGAGCTCGTTGGCCTGGCTGGAGTCGATGACCGCTGCGTACGCGGCGGGCGACCATCCGGCGATGACCTTGTCCCGAAGGGTTGCGCCGAGACGCCGGTAGAACCGGTGTGCGGCGTGGTTGTCGGGCTCCACGCCCCAGGTGATGGTGAGCTGCTCCGGGGCGGCGTAGGAGGCGGCGAGCTCGGCCATCAGCACGCGGCCGACGCCGCCGTCGCGGGCGTGCTCGCGCACGTACAGGTCGTCCAGGGCCAGGATGTCCTGTTCGCTCCACAGGTGGATGCGCCGGATGGCCGAGACGTACCCCACGGGCAGGGCGTCGCGGTAGGCGATGAGGACGATGACGTCGCGCAGGTGCAGCAGGCTCGCCCACCGCTCCGTTGTGACCTTCAGGTGCTGCAGCTGGTTCTCGTGGGCGGCGATCTCGCGGACCATTTCCATCACGGTGGGGGCGTCGGGGACGCCGGCGCGGCGGATGGTGAGCGGACTGTGGTCGGTGCTGGTGCTCATGGTGGTGCTCTCCTTCAGTGTGAGCTGCTCCTGATTGGCTGGCGCAGAAGTGCGTTTCAGGTGGCGTTGACGGTGAACGGGACGGTGATGACCTGTCCGGTGGCGAGGCGGAACTGGCCCCAGACCTGGTACAGGCCGGGTGTGTTGAAGGTGACGTGGACGGGCAGGTCAGGGCCGAACGTCTGCCCGGGCAGCGCGAACACGGGGTTGCCGTTGGCGTCGCGGACGTCCGCGTGCTGGTGGGTGAACGTGGCCCCGTCGGCGCGCATGACGACCACGTGACCGGCTGCGGCCAGGTAGGGGCGCAGCGTGGTGATGGGCTTGCCGGTGTGGGCGTCGCGGAACGTGAAGTGCAGGTCGCTGGCGGTGCCGGCGGCGACCTCACCGGTCATGGTGACCTCGAGGCCAGCCACGACGCGCGCACGGTCGCTTGGCCTCAGCTGCACCGGGGCAGGAGTGGGGCCGGTGACGTGGACGATGGTGCGCTGGTGCAGGTCGCCCATCCGGCCGCGGAGCCGGAACTCGGTGTTGACGATGTAGTCCCCACCGGTGGGGAACGTGATGGTCGTTGCCAGCACCCCGGGGGTGGTGGTGCGCTCGGGGTGGACGTGCGTGAAGGTACCCAGGTCGGTGCGGGTGGCGATGAGGTGCATCCACACCTCGTGGCTGCGGGACAGGTTCGTGACCGGGGCCCCGGTGGCGGCGTCGGTCAGGCGCACCCGGACCTTCGTAGGTGTGCCGGCCGTGGCGGTGTCCGGCAGCTCCACGCTGACGCGCACACCGTCCTCAGCGGCCTCAACAGGTTCGACGTCGGCGGTCATCATGGTGCTCATCGACGGGCGCATCGGCATGCCGGTGCCTTCGGTCCAGGCCAGGACGCCGTTCATGCCGCGTTCGGCGGTGTCGGTGCGGCTGGCCCAGGTGAAGACGGTGCCGATGGCGAGGGCGAGGACGGCGACAGCGGTCAGGTAGGCGTACTGGCCGGCTCGTTGCCGCAGTGGCGGGTGCAGGATGTCGTCGGCGCTGGCCGGGCGGGTGAAGCGGCGCAGCCGCAACGCGTTCGTCACGACGCTGACCGAGCTCATCGCCATGGCCGCGGACGCCAGGACGGGGTCGAGCAGCAGCCCTGCCGACGCGAACAGGGCGCCGGCGGCGACCGGGATGAGCAGCACGTTGTACGCGAATGCCCAACCCAGCCCTTGCTTGATGGTGGTGACGGTGCGCCGGGACAGGGCAATGGCGGACACGATGCCGCGCAGGTCGCCGCCGATGAGGGTGATGTCGGAGGCGGCGATGGCGACATCGGTGCCGGTGCCGACGGCGATGCCGAGGTCGGCCTGCGCGAGGGCGGGGGCGTCGTTGATGCCGTCGCCGCACATGGCGACCACGTGCCCGGCCTCCTGGAGCCGTCGGACTTCGTGGGCCTTCTGTGACGGCAGCACGTCGGCGATGACGTGGTCGACGCCGACCTGTTCAGCGACCGCCTGGGCGGTGGCGCCGGTGTCGCCGGTGAGCATCCACACCTGCAGACCCAGGGCCTTGAGCTGGTCAATCGCCTCGGCGGACTCGGGACGGACGGTGTCGGCGACGGTGACCAGACCGGCGAGCGCGTCGTCGACGGCGACGAAGATGGCGGTGGCCCCTGTTGCGGCCGCCCGGTCCGCCGTGTCGGCCAGGGTGGCGGTGTCGATGCCGGCGGCGGTCATGTGGGCGCGGTTCCCGGCCCGGATCCGGCGACCGTCGACGGTGGCGTCGATGCCGTGGCCGGGTACCGCGTCGAACGCGTCGGCGCCGGCGATGGGCAGGGTTCGTTCGCGTGCTGCCGTGACGATGGCGGCGCCGACCGGGTGCTCACTGCCGACCTCCGCTGCGGCGACCAGGGGCAGCAGGTCGTCCTCGGTCCACCCGTTGACGGTGGTCACACCGGCCAGGGCGGGTCGGCCGGTGGTGATGGTGCCGGTCTTGTCCAGGACGACGGCGGTGAGTCGTTGCGCTTGCTCGAGGGCTTCGCCGTCGCCGATGAGGATGCCGAGCTCGGCCGCCTTGCCGGTGCCGACCATGACCGCGGTGGGGGTGGCCAGACCGAGGGCGCAGGGGCAGGCGATGATGAGGACGGCGATGGTGGTGCCGATGGCCATGGTCATCCGGCCGGTGTCCGGGCCGAAGAACGCCCACAGCGCGAACGTGAGCGCCGCAGCTGCGAGCACTGCGGGGACGAACACGGCGGACACCTTGTCCGCGAGCCGCTGCATCGGGGCCTTGGAGCCTTGCGCGTCCTCGACCAGGCGCACGATCTGCGCGAGCGTGGTGTCCTCGCCAACTGCGGTGACCTGCACCAGCAGGGACCCGGTGCCGTTGAGGGTCGCGCCGATGACGACGTCGCCGGTCGTCTTGGTGACGGGGATGGGTTCGCCGGTGAGCATGGACTCGTCGACGCTGGAGCGGCCGGAGGTGACGACCCCGTCGAGGGGCACCTTCTCACCTGGCCGGACGCGGATGGTGTCGCCGACGGCGACGTCCTCGACGGGCACGTCTGTCTCGTGCCCGTCGCGGACGACGCGGGCAGTCGCTGGTGCCAGGCCCACGAGGGCGGTGATGGCGGCGGCGGTCTGCTTCTTCGCCTTGGCTTCCAACCACCGGCCCATCAGCACCAGGGCGATGATGACCAGGGACGTCTCGAAGTACACGTGCAACGGCAGGCCCCACTGTTGCGCCTGCGCCGGCCACAGGGTCACGAACGCGCTGTACGCGTACGCGATGCCGGTGCCCAAGGCGACGAGGGTGTTCATGCTGGTGGCGCGGTGTCGGGCGGCGGCCCACGCAGCGGTGTAGAAACCGCGACCGGCCCAGAACTGGACGGCGGTGGCTACCACGAGGATGGCCGGCATCAGCCAGTCCATCGCATCCAGCGGCAGCGGCAGGTACATCAGCACCATCAGGCCAAGCCCTGCGGTCAGGCTCACCTGCCACTTGCGCTTGAGGTCGGCCAGGTGGGCGTCCTTGGCGTCCGGCGCCACCTCAGGGTCCTCGGGGTTGGCGGGGACTTGGGGGTCGGGCGTGCGCGGGGTGGCGCGGTACCCGGCCTTCGTCACGGCCGCCTGCATCGCGTCGACGGTGGCGACGGCCGGGTCGAAGGTGACGACGGCGACTTCGGTGGCGAGGTTGACCTGGGCGAGCTCGACGCCGTCGACTCTGCCCAGGGCCTTCTCGACGCGGCCCACGCAGGACGCGCAGGTCATGCCTTCGATGGTGAAGCTGCAGTCGGTGACCGCGGCGGTGGTGGTGCTCATGACCTCTCCTGGGGTGGGACGCGGGGATGGTGTGGTGACCACGGTGCCGGTGGCGGCGACCGGGTCGCACCGGCCAAATCGCCGGGGTGCGCCGGCCACCCCTGGTGAGAGCTGGGGTGGCCGGCGCCGGGGGCCGGCTACTGGGTGGCGATGGCGGTGAGCACGTCGAGCCGTCCCGCACGGCGGGCGGGAAGCAGGCCCGCCGCGACCCCGGCCAGGACGGCCGCGGCCAGGACGCCCAGCAGCTGGAGGACGGGGACCCGGATGATGACGGGGTTGTCACCCGCCAGGGCAGCGAGTGCGGACGCGGCCAGTGCCAGGCCGAGGGCGGCACCGGCCGTGACGGCGACCGCGGCAACCAGGCCGGCTTCGGCCCGGACCATGGCGCGCAGCTGGGAGCGGGTCATCCCGACCGCACGCAGCAGCCCGAGCTCCCTGGTCCGTTCAACGATGGACAGGGCGAGGGTGTTGGTGATGCCGAGCAGGGCGATGAGGACGGCGAACCCGAGCAGGACCGTGATGAGGCTGATGACCTGTTCGATGGCGGCGGCACGCCCCGCCGCGGCCTGCGCCTGGTCGCGCACCGCCGCGTTCGGGAAGTCCGCGACCGCCTTGGTGATGTCGGCTCGCGCCCTCGTGATGTCCGCGCCGGGGGCCAGGGCGACGTAGATGGTGGCGTCGACGTTCTCCGTGTAGTGGGCCGGGTAGGCGGTCATCGAGATGATGTAGCTGGTGGACAGTGCCTGCGCGGACCGGTCTGCCATGACGCCCACGACCCGCATCTGCTGCTGCCCGTCGCGTGGGAACGTCATGGGGAGGGTGTCTCCGACCTGCAGGTGACGGTCGGTGGCGACGCTGCCGGCGACGATGACACCGCGCGGGTCGCGCAGATCCGCCAGGCTGCCCGCGCTCATCTGCACCCGGACGACCTTGCCCAGAGTGGCGGTGTCGACCGCGGTCAGGGCGCTGGTCGCGCCCTGGTCGAGCCAGTGCCCGAACCGGGTGGTGGACGTGGCCGCCACGGCCGGGACCCTGCTGACGCGAGCGGCAACCTGCGGTGACAGCCCGCCGAGCATCTCCTCCCGGCTGCTCTGCACCATCAGGTCGGCGGTGACCGCTTCCCCGGTGCTCGCTGCGATGGCCTTGACCGAGCTGCCGAGCACGGACACGAAGCAGATGAGGGCCAGCGCCAACGCCAGGGCCATGGCGGTCGCCGACGTCCGGCGCGGGTTCCGCACAGTGGCCTCGCGTGCCAACGAGCCGGGGACGCCGCCCCGGGTGAGGGGGCGCCCGACGGCGCGCGCCAACGGGGGCGCGAGCACCGGGCCGAGGATGACGAGGGCGGCGAGCAACGCGGCGGCGCCCGCACCGACGGCGGGCATGGACCCGGCGACGGCTCCGGTGCCCAGCAGGGTCGCCCCGGCAGCGAACAGCACCCACCCGGTGAAGCGGCGCCCACGGGCCGGCCCGGTCGGGGCCGGGTCGCTGGCGCGCATTGCCTGCACAGGTGCAACCCGAGCCGCACGACGGGCGGGGCTCACAGCGGCCAGGACGGTGATGACGGTGCCGGCGAGCATGCCCACGAGCAGCGTGCGTGCGGTGACGGTGAGCTGGCCGGCGGGCAGTGCCAGGCCAGCGGAACTGGCCAGGCCGCGCAGGCCGTACGCTCCCACAACCCCTAGCGCGGTGCCGCCTGCGGCGCCGGTGACCCCGACGAGCAGGGCTTCGCCCAGGACGGAACCGAGGACCTGCCGCCCGGTGGCGCCAGCGGCCCGGAGTACGGCCAGCTCGCGGGAGCGCTGCGCCAGGACGATGCCGAACGTGTTAGCAATGAGGAACGTGCCGACGACGAGTCCGGCGGCCGCCAGCACGAGAAGTACGGTGCGCAGGTACCCGATGGACTGCTGGGCGGCGTCGGCGCTGGCTGCGGCGGCGTCCTGCCCGCTAGTCACGGAGTAGCCCCTGCCCAGGATGCCGGCCAGCTGGGTGCGCAGTTGCGGGACGGAGGTGCCGTCGTCGGCGATGACTTCCAGGGAGCTGAAACGGTTGCCCAGGCCGAGCAGCGCCTGTGCGGTGGGCAGGTCGGTCAGGACGATGTTGCTGTTGGCCAGGCCGTCGCTGGTGCCGACGCCGACCAGGCCGACGACTCGCAGGATGCGGCTGGTGGTGGCGGAGAGGCGGATGGTGTCGCCAAGGTGCACGCCCTCGGTGCGGGCGGTGGCCACGTCAAGGGCAACCTCGTCGGGCCGTGCCGGTGCGGCGCCCTGCCGCAGTGTGTACGCGGTGAACGGTGCCTGCCCCCATGAGCTGAGCAGGGTCGGCCCCTTCGGCTTGAGGGTGGTGCCGCCGATCTGCAGCTGCGCATTTCCGCTGGCGACCGGGCGAACACGCTTGACGCCTGCGGCGGTGGCCACACGGTCGCGGATGACCACGGGCAGTGGGTCACGTTCGACTTCGACGCCCATGGCTGAGTCGAACGCGGCGCCCGAGCGGACGGTCAGGTCGACGCCGGCGGCGCTGGTGCGGAACTGGTCATCCAGGACCCGACTGCTGGTGTCGGTCAGGACGAGGCTGCCGACGACGAACGCGACGCCGAGGGCGACCGCCACCCAGGTCAGGGCCAGCCGGGAGCGGTGCGCGACGGCGTTGGCCCACGTCAGGTGCCACATGGCAATCACCGCCCTGCCGTGTCGAGGTGAGACATGCGGGCAAGGACGGACTCGGCGCTCGGGTCCGACAGCTCGTCGACGATGCGCCCGTCGGCCAGGAACACGACCTGGTCGGCGTAGGACGCGGCGACGGGGTCGTGGGTGACCATGACGATGGTCTGCCCGAAGGCCCGGGTTGCGTCACGCAGGAAGGCCAGGAGGGCGGCGCCGGCGCGGGAGTCCAGGTTGCCGGTCGGTTCGTCGGCGAACACCAGCTCGGGGCGGGCAATGAGGGCCCGTCCGACCGCGACCCGCTGCTGCTGCCCACCGGACAGCTGAGCGGGACGGTGGCTGAGACGCTCGGCCAGGCCGAGCATGTCCACGAGCTCGTCCTGCCAGGCCAGGTCGGGCTTCTTACCTGCGAGGGTCAGCGGCAGGGCGATGTTCTCCTGTGCGGTGAGCGCCGGGATGAGGTTGAAGGACTGGAAGACGAAGCCGAGCCGGTCGCGGCGCAGCATGGTGCGCTCCCGCTCGGACAGGGTGGTCAGGTCGGTGCCGCCGAGAAGGACCTGACCCGAGTCGACGTGGTCGAGCCCGGCCAAGGCGTGCACGAGGGTGGACTTGCCGGACCCGGACGGGCCCATGACGGCGGTGAAGCGACCGGCGGGGATGGCGACGGTGGCGCCGTCGAGGGCGCGGACCGTGGACTCGCCCTGACCGTACGTCTTGACGACTTCGACGGCACGGGCCGCGATCTGCGGGCGGGGGCCGGCCGCGGCGGGCGCGGCGGGCGCGGCGGCGACGGAGGTGCTGGTCATGGTTGTTCCTTCTCGGGGCGGCTGGGTGCGCGCGTCAGCGCAACGTCAGCGAGACGGGCGGGGTGGTCTGCGGCCGCGCGGTGGCAGCGTGTCGGCGGTTGGCCGTCTGGTCGGTCCAGAACTGGGTCTGGGGGCGGGGCCTACGAGTGAGGTACTTGCGCAGCGAGCTCATGGCTCGGTCCTTTCTGGTCGGGTTGGGTGGTCTGGGTGCTGGGGCGTCGGCGGTGGCCGGCGCTGGGTGCGCGGGACGGGTTGCCCGGCGGTCAGGGGGTGAGGGTGTAGCCGGCCTCGTCGATGGCGGCGGCGATGTCGGCGCGGTCCACCGGCTGGGCCGCGGTGACGGTCACCGTTCCCGTGGGCAGGTCGATGGAGACGGCGACGACCCCCGGCACGGCCGAGATCTCCTGGGTGACGGCCCGCTCGCAGTGCGAACAGGTCATGCCGTTCACGGTGAAGGTGGTCGAGCCGATGAACGTGCGGGGGGTTCTGGACAGCATGTGAGCTCCTTGGAGTGTGGGTGGGTTGCCGTATCGAGATTGCGGCCGCACCCCGAGGGCTCTCGCCGGGAAAATCACCGGGATGTGACCGGCACCCGGCCGGTGTGAGCCCAAGTCGGCGGAGCGCGTGAGTGGACCGTTTGCTGTACGTGCTGTCCACGGGGCTCGTTAGCATCGGGGCGTGCTGGCGGGTCGGGGCGTGGAGCGCGCGCAGGTGGCCGACGTCATCGACGCCGCCCGGCAGGGTCATGGCGGGGCGCTGGTCGTGCGTGGTGTCGCCGGGTCCGGCAAGTCGACCCTGCTTGCCGACACGGTCGCCGGCATCGCGGACATGACCGTGCTGCGCACCTCCGGGGTGGAGTCGGAGTCGCCGCTGGCGTTCGCCGCGCTGCAGCGGCTGCTATGGCCCGTGCGCGACCACATCGACCAGCTGCCGCCGCCGCAGCAGGCGGCGCTGCGCACGGCGCTGGGTGAAGCTGCCGGCGACGGTGACCGGTTCCTGACGTTCCTGGGAACCTTGAGCCTGCTGGCTGAGGTTGCCGAGCAGCGGCCGGTGGTCGCGGTGGTCGACGACGCCCACTGGCTCGACGACGCGTCGACCGCCGCGCTGTTGTTCGCGGCACGCCGGCTGCACGCGGAGCCTGTCGTGGTGCTGTTCGCGGCCCGGGATGGCGACGCGCGCCGCTTCGACGCCCCTGATGTGCCCTCCGTCGTCCTGGGCGGCCTGGCCGGTGCGGACGCCGACGCAGTCCTGAGCGGCGCTGAGGCCGGTGTGGACCCGTCGGTGCGCGACCAGCTCGTGCACGCCACAGGCGGCAACCCACTGGCACTGGTCGAGCTCGCGAACGCGCTGTCCCCCGAGCAGCTGGCCGGTACGCAGCCGCTTCCCCAACCGCTGCCGCTGACCGGCGGCGTCGAACGCGCGTTCCTCGAGCGATACCGACAGTTGCCCGAGGCCGCCCAGCAGTTTCTGCTGGTGGCCGCCGCCGATGACACCGGGCGCGTGACAGTGGTGCGTGACGCCGCCCACGCGGTAGGTGCCGACGACGACGCCGCGGACGCTGCCGAACGCGCGGGCCTACTGAGCATGAACACCGGCCGCGTCAGCATGTACCACCCGCTGGTGCGGTCCGCGGTTTACCAGGCAGCCACCAGCTCCTCGCGCAGATCAGCGCACCGCGCGTTGGCCGACGCGCTCGTCGACGACCCCGACCGGCGCGCCTGGCACCTGGCTGCAGCGGTAGACCGACCCGACGGTGACGTCGTCGCAGCCCTCGACGGCGTCGCGGAACGTGCCGCTGGCCGCGGTGGGCATGAGGCCGCAGCCGCCGCATGGGCCCGCGCTGCCGAGCTCACCACCGACAGCCAAGACCGTGGACGACGCCTGCTCCTCGCCGCCTCCTCTGCCTGGCTCGGGGCTCATCCTTCACAAGCCGCTGCGTTCGCTACTGCGGCCGAGGCTCACGTCACCGACCCCGCCATGCGGATCCAGCTGCTCACGCTGCAGGGACAGGTCACCTGGAACGCGAAATCGCTCAACGACGGGTACGACCTCATCCTGCAAGCCGCCCAGCTCGCAGCGGAGACCAGCGACCCGGCCACGCCGCAACTGGCCATGCTGGCCGCGTCCCTGGCCGGTTTCGGTGCACGGTCCCCGCGACCTGTGGACCCCCTCGCCCTGGCACCCCCACCCCAACCCGGTGCCTCCGCCCACACCCTGGCCGCAGACGCGCTCCTGCACGGCTTCGTCGCCCTGTCCCGCAAGGACTGGCCGACGGCGGCCGACCGGTTCGAGCGGGCGCATCAGCTCACCGAGAACACCCCGGCCCAGGACCACCTCCTGCAACCCAACCTGGCGATCGCCGCATGGCTGATGGACGACGATGAACGGTCCCTACGGCTGCACGACGAACAGCTCACGACGGCTCGCCGCGCAGGCGCCCTCAGCATGATGGAACACGCCCTGACCCGGGGCTTCTACGCCCAGGTCGCCACCGGCGCATGGACCCAGGCCGCCGCCGCAGCTGCCGAAGCACTCCCGCTGGCAGCCAGCACCGGCCACCCGGGCATGACTGCGCTGCCGACCGCCGAGCTGGCCCTGGTGGCCGCCCTACGCGGCGACAAGCAGGGCGCGGCCGATGGCGTCCAGGCCGCCCAGACCATCCGCGCCAAGAACCCCATCGGCATCACCGACAGCCTCGTGCAGGACCTCATCCACTGGACGGAGGCCCTGCTCTCCTGGGACCGCCCCGAGACCGCCCTGCACCACCTCGACCAACTCACCATCGCCGCCGTGCGGCGTCTTGCCGCCCCAGACGTGTTCGACCTGGCGGCACGAGCGAACCGCCGCGACGTCATTGACGCCTGGTTGGCCGAGACCGACGCGTTCGCCGTCGGAACCCGGTTGCCAGCGGCAACCGCGCTGCTCGAGCACGGTCGCGCCCTCACCGCGGATGACGACGACGCCGAGCAGCACTTCCAAGCGGCGCTGGCCGCTCACGCCCGGTCCCCGCGCACACCCAATCGGGCCCGCACCGAACTGGCATACGGGCAGTGGCTTCGCCGGTGTCGACGCCGGGTCGACGCGCGCACGCACCTGCGGGCGGCGCTGACCGTGTTCGAGGACATCGGCGCCGCACCACTGGCCGACGTAGCCGCCCAGGAACTGCGCGCTTCCGGGGAAACAGCCCGGCGCCGTGACGTGTCCACCGCTACCGACCTCACCGGCCAAGAGCGGCAGGTCGCTGCCCTGGTGCGTCAGGGACTGTCCAACAAGGACGTCGCCGCCCGACTGTTCGTCAGCCCCCGCACAGTGGACTTCCACCTCCGCAACGTGTTCACCAAGCTGGGCGTCTCCTCCCGGGCCGAGCTCACCGCCCTGCAACTCGACGTCTGAACTCGACCGTACTCACCACGACCCAGCGTCGGGAACTGCCGTTCCCCGGCAGGCCCGGCCATTTCACCGGTGCCAGCACCCACCCGCCGCTCCTAGCGTCCGAAGCCGACAGCCACAGACCGTAGGAGCCGACATGACCAGTGCATCAACCACCCAACCGGCCAGCGCCACCCGCCACCGGTCTGGCTTGTACAGCCTGCTGGGCAGGCGGTGGCCCACCGCGGTGGGCCTTGGGGCCGCGGCCGCCAGCGTCATCGCCCTCCTCCCGCTACCTCACACCGCACGAGCTTGGGCCGGCGCGTGGACATTGCTGCTTGCCGCCGTCATCTACCTCACCTGGGGCGCGGTACGAGGCGACCTGCGACCGGCGCGGTGGCTGGCCGCGCAGGCCGGCGCCGTCCTGGTTCTCGGCGCCGTTGCCCTCAGCACCCTCACCGTCGACCAGCACCAGGCCCGGTTCGTCCTCGCCGCCGGATGGATAGCCCACGCCGCGTGGGACGCGGTCCATCACCGCGCCAACCGCGTGGTGCCCCGCTGGTACGCCGAAGCCTGCGCCGTCGTCGACCTGAGCGTCGCGGCCGTCCTGCTCACCGCCAACTTCATCTGACCCACCTGGCGCAAGCCGCATCCCGAAGGAACCCTCATGAACACGCACACCCCACCCCTGGATGAAGCCCTCGACGTCGTCGTCATCGGCGCCGGCCAAGCCGGCCTCGCCCTCGGCTACCACCTCGCCCAACAAGGCAAGCGCTTTGCCCTGCTCGAGGCCGCAGGCGAAGTCGGGCACTCCTGGCGCACCCGCTGGGACTCCCTGCGCCTGTTCAGCCCGGCCCAGTACGACTCCCTGCCCGGCATGGCCTTCCCCGCCCCGCACGACAGCCACCCGACCAAGGACGACGTCGCCGACTACCTCGCCGCGTACGCCACCCAGTTCGACCTACCCGTCCGCCTGAACAGTCCTGTGCACGGAGTCGAGCGCATCGCCGACGGCACCTTCGAGGTCCTCACCGCCACCGCGACGCTGCACGCGCGCCAAGTGGTCGTCGCAACGGGCCCGTTCCAGACGCCGCGCATTCCCGAGCTCGCCGCCACGGTGGATTCCGGCGTCGTCCAGCTGCACAGCGCGCAGTACCGCAACCCCGCGCCGCTGCGCGGCGGCCGGATCTTGGTCGTCGGGGCCGCCAACTCCGGCCTGCAGATCGCTGCCGAACTCGCCCCACACTGCGCTGTCACCGTCGCCGTCGGCTCCACCCCCACCCAGCTGCCGCAGCGCATCGCCGGCCGTGACCTGTTCTTCTGGCTGGTCAAGTCCGGCTTCTTCACCCTTCCGGCCGGAAGCCGCATCGCGCGCAGACTGCGTGAGCGCGGTGACCTGGTCATTGGCACCCGTAGTCGCGACCTGCGGGCCCGTGGCGTCAGCTTCCGTCCGCGCCTGACCGGTTTCACCGGCAACAGTGCCCACTTCGGCGACGGGACCCACACCAGCGTGGACGCCGTGGTGTGGGCGACGGGCTTCACGTGCGACTACAGCTGGTTGAAGGTCCCCGGGGTCGTTGAGGAGGCAGGCGCCGTGGTGCACGAGGAGGGCGTCAGCCCGGTGCCGGGGCTCTACTTCATCGGCCTGCCCTGGCAGACCTCTCGAGGCTCGGCGCTGCTGGGCTTTGTCGGCGCCGACGCGGCACGACTGTCCCAACGCATGCACCACGATGCAGTTACCGCGCGCCCGCCAGTTGGCACGCTGCACTCATCGGCGGTGGCATAGTCCGGTACGGCTATGCGCGGGACAGAGTATGGAGCATGACTGCAAAGGACCTGGCGGACCAGGCGACGAACTTGGCCGAGAAGTTGAAGCCCGGCACGTGGGAGGCCGTCCAGGCGCTGGCCCTGGCGTCCATCGCGCAGAGCCTAGCCACGCTGAGCGAGGACAGCCGCCAAGAGAAGGCCTAGCGGGGACCGGTCGGCACCGACTCGTCCGAGAGTTCGGCTCACTCCGCAGGTTGACTGGTCCGTCAGCTGATCCAGGTCGAGGTGGCGCCGAGGACGCGTGCGCCGTCGAGGTCCGCGAGCGACAGCCCGACGAACTGCTCCGCCTGCGCGGACGTCTGCCAGCGGAACCTCGGCGTACCCGTCGTGGCCGCCTCCACGATCACCACGGCGGCCTGCTCGGAGGTCTGGGCGTTGTCGAACGCGCCCGCGGTGCGCCGCAGGTACGCGCCGAGCAACGCGGCATACGGGTCGTCGGCCGAGCTGCTGGTCTCCGCACGGTGCACGTTGGCCGTGAACTCGCTCGCCACGGCGCCGGGCTCGACGACGCTCACGACGACACCGAACGCAGCGGCGACGGGAGCCAGCGACTGCATGAGACCCTCGACGGCGAACTTGGCCCCGCAGTAGGCGTCGGCGAACGGCTGCCCCACGGCACCGCCCACGCTCGTGACGGTGACCACCCGACCCCGTCCGGCCGCCCTCATGCTGGGGAGCACCAGCCGGGTCAGGCGCGCCACCCCCAGGTAGTTCACGTCGAGCTGCTCCTGCAGCTGGGCGTCGGTGAGCTGCTCGAGCGACGCCACCGCACCCCGCCCGGCGTTGTTGACGAGCACGTCGATGGAGCCGTGGTCAGCGAGGACGCGCTCGACCGCCTCCTGCGCACCCGACGGGTCCGTGACGTCGAGCCTGCGGACGTCCACCTCCACCCCGGCCGCGGACGCGGCACGGCGCAGCGCCTCGTCCTTCGCCGGGTCGCGCATCGTCGCCACGACGGTGAGTCCGGCGCGGGCGAGCCCGATCGCGGTGAAGAGCCCCATCCCGCTCGAGGTGCCGGTCACGAGGGCGACGTCGGGTCGTGGGCTCATGCCGGAAGCGTAGACCTGCGCAGGTCACTCGAGCGCCTGCCGCATGTCGACCTGCGAGTGGCAGCTCGACCCGGCGGCCCGCGTGCGGGCCGAGCCGGCGGGCAGGCCGTCGACCTCGCCGGCCGGCCGTGCTCAGCTGCGGGACGACTCGCTCGGTGAGGAGACCCGGGCAGCAGGGTGGTCGGGCCGCGGGGCACCCACACCGTCGCGGCGATCCAGCTCGGAGACGTCCTCGGCCATGACAGGGGCGATGCGGTCCAGGATGCGGTGCCACATGGAGACCGGGCCGTCCTTTCCGTGCCGATGGCGTCGTTCGCGCCGACTGTCCTCCACGGTCCCGTGGTCCGGCACGGCCCGCACGCCGGACGCGCCGGGATCCCCCGTTGGTCGGATCGCCCAGACCGTTCGGTGGACCCGGGGCCACCGCAGGCGCACCCGCCTCATCCCAGGCGCACCGTGGTCGGCATGGTGGCGGACTCGACCGCCACCTCGAACCAGACCGTCGTCCCTGCGGACGTGCGGTGCGCCCCGAAGGAGTCGCTGATGGCGCGGACGAGCGAGAGGCCGCGGCCCCGCACCGCCATCGGGTCCCCGCCCGTCAGCAACGGCTCGCCCCGGTTGCCGCTGTCCGCGACCGCGACCGTGAGGATCCCGGAGTCCAGGTCCATGGTGAGGTGCGACTCGGTGCCCGCGTGGAGCACCGAGTTGGTGATGAGCTCGGAGATACCGGTGACGACGGTGTGCTGGTCGCCCTCGCTGACCAGCCATCCACTGAGGTTCGCCCGAGCCCAGTCGCGGGCGGCGCGCACGGACTCCGGCAGCGGGGGCACGACCACCGAGGCCCTGCGGTGGTCGGCGGGTGAGCGGCCCACCGCCAGCACGGCGCAGTCGTCCTCCTGACCCACGGTCTCGATCATCGCGTCGATGACGTACTGGGTGACACTGCGCGGGCTGCCCGGCGGGACACCTCCCAGCACGGCGAGCAGCCGTTGCTCTCCCGCCTCCAGGGTCTCGCTACGGCGTTCGAGGAGGCCGTCGGTGAAGGCGAGCAGGATGTCGCCGACGTCCAGGTGCACGCGGTGGAGGGGGCGGTCGCCCTCGATGCCGAGGGGCGGCCCGACGGGCATCGACAGCAGCCGGGCGCGGGGCAGTCCGTCGGCGCGGGCGGAACGCCCGGAGAGCAGGGCTGGCAGCGGGTGTCCCGCGCTGGCGAGCACCAGGTCCCCCGTGCTCGGCTCGATCGTGCCGTACAACATGGTCACGAAGAGCTCGCCGCCGAACGACAGGCCCGGGCGCGCCCCGCTCGAGCCCAGCGGCAGCGAGGCCGGCCAGAGCGCGTTGAGGTCGGTCACCACGCGGTCCAGCGCCAGCATCACCGCGCCCGGTCGGGGGTCGGTGAGGGCGGCTCCGCGGATGGCGGCCCGCACCTGGCCCATGACGGTCGCGGCCATGACGCCCCGTCCCGCCACGTCACCGATGACGAGCGCGAGCCTGCCGTCGGGCAGGAAGAACGAGTCGTAGAAGTCACCGCCGGCGACGGTTCCCTCGGAGACGGGCTCGTAGCGCGCGGCGACGCTCACCTCGTCCGGCTGGGGCAGGGTCGGCGGCAGCAGCGTGCGCTGGAGGAGCTCGGCGGTGCTGCGTTCGGCGTCGTAGACGACGGCGCGGCGCAGCGCCTCGCCGACGAGGTCGCGGAACGGCGAGACGACGGACAGCACGTCGCGCGGAACCATGGTCGACTCCCGGGTGAGTGTCAGGACCGCTCGCAGGTCACCACCCGGCAGGGCGATGGCGAGGTGCTCGCCGGCGTCGCTGACGAACGTGCCGTTGCCGTCGACGGCGTGCTGCACGAGGTCCAGCACGTCCTCGGTCACCTCGGACCAGATGAGCGGCAGTCGCTCCTCGTCAGGCGACAGGTCCTCGATGCGGTGCCGCCGCGCCATCCGCCAGCCCGACGGCCCCGGCGACGGGAGGCAGACCGTCGCAGTGAGCGCGTCGAAGGCGGCCATGCTCTGGCGCAGCACCACCTTGCAGACGTCGTCGACGGTGACGGCGACGGCCAACGAGGTGGCCAGTCGCGCCACCGCACGAGCGCGTCCGACCGCCGCCGTGGTCTCCACCGCGACGTGCAGCACCGCGAGGACCGAACCGTCGTCGTCGAGCACCGGGGACCCGGCCCGCATGAAGTGACCGATACCGGGATCCGTGGAACGCCAGGGCAGGTCGAGCTGGGTGCCGTCCTGGAGGAAGGACGTGGCGTGAGACCGCACCAGCTCGAACTCCGGCCCCACGAGCAGGTCGCCCCAGAGCTCCGGCGCGACGTCGGCAGCCGGAACGCCGAAGGCGAAGGGGTGCCGGTCGCCGAGGATGTCGGCGAAGGCGTCGTTGTAGAGCAGGGCGAAGGACTCCCCGCACAGCAGCGCCATCGGGACCGGGCACCGCGCGACGAGGTCCCACGCGGCAGTCAACCGGGTCGGCCAGCCTTCGCGGGCACCCAGCGGAGTCTGGTCCCAGTCCAGCCGGGTCACCAGGGTCCGCACGGCAGACGCCGATCCCTCACTCACGCGCCAGTCCCATCCACGATCACATCGACGTCGATCCGGTACCGCACACCCAGCGTAGGACCCCGCAGGGAAACGGCGGCTCTTACGCCGGATTTTGCGCGGGCGTGTCCACGACCCGGTCACGCGCGCCGGCCTGGTCGGCGAGGAACGCCCACTCCCAGGCCACCTGCCGCCAGCTGTCGTAACGTCCGCTCTTGCCTCCGTGGCCGGCCGACATCTCGGTGCGCAGCAGCACCGGGCGCTCCACGGGGTCGCTCGTCGTCTCCTCCCGCAACCGGGCCACCCACTTGGCCGGCTCGGTGAAGTACACCCGGGTGTCGTGCAGCGAGGTGGTGGCGAGGACCGAGGGGTATGCCGCGCGGCGCACGTTCTCGTACGGCGAGTACGACTTCATGTAGGCGTACGCCTTCGCGTCGTGCAGCGGGTTGCCCCACTCCTCCCACTCCACCACCGTGAGCGGCAGGCTCGGGTCGAGGATGGTGGTCAGGGCGTCGACGAACGGCACGGCCGCGTGGACCGCCCGGAACAGCTCCGGCGCCAGGTTGACCGCTGCTCCGATGAGGAGCCCTCCGGCCGAACCGCCCTCTGCCACGAGCCGGTCCGGCGCCACCCACCCGGTGTCGACCAGGTGACGCGCGCACGCGACGAAGTCGGTGAAGGTGTTCTTCTTGTGCTGCAGCTTCCCCTCGTCGTACCACGCCCGGCCCATCTCGCCGCCGCCACGGACGTGCGCGATCGCGTAGACGAAACCGCGCTCCAGCAGCGACAGGCGGGCCACGGAGAAGTACGGGTCGGAGGAGAGCTCGTACGAGCCGTAGGCCGACAGGAGCCCCGGGTGCGACGCGTCCGGCACCGCACCGGCGCGGTGCACGACCGAGATGGGCACGCGCGTCCCGTCGGGCGCCGTGGCCCACTCGCGGCGCTGCTCGTACGCCGACGGGTCGTACCCGCCGAGCACCGGCTGCTGCTTGAGCAGGGTGAGGGTGCGCGAGCGGAAGTCGTAGTCGTACACCGTCTTCGGCGTGACCAGTGACTCGAACCCGATCTGCAGGGTGGCGGTCCGTGGCTCGGGGTTGTCCCCCAGCCACACGTGGTGCACGGGCTCCTCGAGCTCGAGGTCGTGCCATGCCCCGTACCCGCTCTCACTGGCTGCGTCGCGCTCGAGCACCCTGAGCGCCGTCAGGCCGTTGCGGCGCAGGGACAGCACGGCGACGTCGTCGAACGCCTCGACGCCCTGGAAGCGCTCGCCCTCGCCCGAGCGCATCAGCGGCTGCCACTGGTCGGCGGAGCTCGCGTCGAGCGGTGCCCAGGCCAGGTCCGAGTCGATCGAGTCGGCGTTGTGGACGATGAGCAACCGGTCCGCGGCCGGCTCGACGTCGTACTCCACGCCGTCCCGGCGCGGCGCCACCACCCGGAACTCACCGAGCGGGTCCGCGGCGTCGAGCAGGTGCACCTCGGAGGTGGTCTTGGAGCCCAGCCCGATCATCAGCCAGCGGTCGTCGCGGGAGGACCCCAGCCCCATCCAGAACCGCTCGTCGTCCTCCTGCAGGACCAGCACGTCCTGCTCGGTGGGCGTCCCGACCTCGTGCCGCCACACCTGGTGCGGGCGCCACTGCTCGTCGACGCGCAGGTAGAACACGAACCGCCCGTCGAGGGAGAAGACGACGCCGTAGCCGATGCCCGTCACCGCGTCGTCGACCACCTCGCCGCTGCGAAGGTCCTTGACCCGCAGCGCGAACCGTTCGTCGCCCTCGGTGTCGACGGCATACGCGAGCCGCTGGTGGTCCGGGCTCACGGTGAGGGCGCCGAGCGAGAAGAACTCGTGGCCCTTGGCCTCGGCGTTGCCGTCGAGGAGCACCTCCTCCCCCGGCACCGGCTCGCGCGCGTCCAGCGAGGGCCTGGGCTGCCCCTCGACCCGGGGGGCGCGGCACTCCACCGAGTACTGCGAGCCCTCGAAGCTGCGCGTGTAGTACCACCAGGGGCCGCTCGCCACGGGCACCGACAGGTCGGTCTCCTGCGTGCGCGACCGGATCTCCTCGAAGATGGCCTCGCGCAACGGCTCGAGCGAGGCCGTCATCTCCTCCGCGTACGCGTTCTCGGCCTCGAGGTGGGCCAGCACCTGCGCGTCGTCCTTGTCGCGCAGCCAGGCGTAGGGGTCGACGACGACGTCGCCGTGGTGCTCACGGGTGGTCTCGCGGCGCGGGGCGCGCGGCGCTTCGGCGGTGGTGCTCACAGGACCACCCTAGGAGACCCCCGGTGCCGGGGTCGGCTCACCCCGCGAGGCAGCGCGGGCCCAGGATCACCTTGAGGTCGCCGAAGAGGGCCTCGGTCGCCTCCACGCGGTAGGAGTCCTCGAGCCGCATCAGCACCGACCGGCCCGGCTGGCTGAGCCGGACGTGCACCTCGGTCGAGCCGGGGTGCGAGGAGAGCACCGCCTTGAGCTCCTCGACCTTGGTCTGGGTGGCCCGGTTGGTGTCGATGGTGACGACGACCGGGCCGCGCGGGCCCTCGGAGATGTCGGGCAGGGTGAGGTCGGAGGCGTAGATCGACGGGGTGTCGTCGCGGCGGTTGACCCGGCCCTTGACCACCACGACGGCGTCGTGGACCAGCGCGTGCCGCACCGTCTCGTAGGCGGAGGGGAAGAAGAGGCACTCGATGGCGCCCTCGAGGTCCTCGACCGTCACGATCGCCCAGAGGTCGCCCTTCTTGGTGCGCTTGACCGACAGGCCCGTGATGAGGCCGGCGATGGTGACGGTGGCGCCCTCGGGCTTGCCGTCCTCGCCGGTGAGGCTGGCGATGGTGGTGTCGGCGTGCGAGGACAGCACGTGCTCGATGCCGAACAGCGGGTGGTCGGAGACGTAGAGGCCGAGCATCTCCCGCTCGAACCCGAGCAGGGTCTTCTTGTCCCACTCCACGCCCGGGATGGGGGGCAGCACCGAGAAGTCCACCGCAGCGCCCGCGTCGTCGTCGCCGAACCCGCCGAAGAGGCTGTCCTGGCCGATCGCCTCCTGGCGCTTGATGTCGACGAAGTTGTCGACGTAGGCCTCGTGCACCCGCAGGAGCCCCTGGCGCGTCTCGGCCAGGCCGTCGAACGCCCCGGCCTTGATCAGCGACTCGATGGTGCGCTTGTTGCAGACCACGGCGGGGCACTTGGACAGGAAGTCCTTGAACGAGGTGAAGCGACCCTTCTCCTCGCGGGCCTGGACGATCGCCTCGACGACGTTGTGCCCGACGTTGCGGATCGCCTGCAGCCCGAACCGGATGTCGGTGCCGACGGCCGCGAACCGCGCCACCGAGTCGTTGACGTCCGGCGGGAGCACCTTGATGCCCATCCGCCGGCACTCACCGAGGTAGAGGGCGGACTTGTCCTTGTCGTCGCCGACGCTGGTGAGCAGCGCGGCCATGTACTCGGCCGGGTAGTTCGCCTTGAGGTAGGCGGTCCAGTACGACACCAGCCCGTATGCCGCGGTGTGCGCCTTGTTGAAGGCGTAGTCCGAGAAGGGGACCAGGACACCCCACAGCGCCGCGATGGAGGCCTCGTTGAAGCCCTTGGCCTTCATGCCCTGGGAGAAGGGGACGTACTCGGCGTCGAGCACCTCCTTCTTCTTCTTGCCCATCGCGCGGCGGAGCAGGTCGGCGTTGCCGAGGGTGTAGCCCGCGAGCTTCTGCGCGATCTCCATGACCTGCTCCTGGTAGATGACCAGGCCGTAGGTGGTGCCGAGGATCGGGCCGAGGGCGTCGATCATCTCCTGCTGGAGCTTGCCCTCGAGCTGGGGGTCGAGCGGGGTCAGCGCCTGCTTGCCGTTCTTGCGCAGCGCGAAGTTGGTGTGGGCGTTCACGCCCATGGGGCCGGGGCGGTAGAGCGCGAGGGCCGCGGAGATGTCCTCGAAGTTGTCCGGCTGCATCAGCTTGAGCAGCGTGCGCATGCCGCCGCCGTCGAGCTGGAAGACGCCCAGGGTGTCACCGCGCTGGAGCAGCTGGTAGGTGGCCTTGTCGGTCATGTCCTTGGACAGCGCGTCGAGGTCGATGTCCTCGCCGCGGTTGGCCTTCACGTTCTCGATCGCGTCGTCGAGGATCGTGAGGTTGCGCAGGCCCAGGAAGTCCATCTTGACCAGGCCGAGCGACTCACAGCTCGGGTAGTCGAACTGCGTGATGACCTGGCCGTCCTGCAGGCGGCGCATGATCGGGATGACGTCGATCAGCGGCTCGCTGGACATGATGACGCCGGCCGCGTGGACGCCCCACTGCCGCTTCAGGCCCTCGAGGCCCATCGCGGTGTCGACGACCTCCTTCAGGTGCGGCTCGGAGTCGACGAGAGCGCGGAACTCGACACCCTCGCCGTAGCGCTTGTGCTCCTTGTTGTAGATCTCCGAGAGCGGCACACCCTTGCCCATGACGTCCGGGGGCATCGCCTTGGTGAGCTGCTCCCCCACCGAGAACGGGTGGCCCATGACGCGGGCGGCGTCCTTGACCGCCTGCTTGGCCTTGATGGTGCCGTAGGTGACGATCTGCGCGACGCGCTCGGCGCCGTACTTCTCGGTGACGTACTTGATCACCTCACCGCGCCGGCGCTCGTCGAAGTCGACGTCGAAGTCGGGCATCGACATGCGCTCGGGGTTGAGGAACCGCTCGAAGATCAGTCCGTGCGGGATCGGGTCGAGGTCGGTGATCCGCATGGCGTACGCGCACATCGACCCCGCACCGGACCCACGCCCCGGGCCCACGCGGATCCCGTTGCGCTTGGCCCAGTTGATGAAGTCGGCGACGACGAGGAAGTAGCCGGCATACCCCTTGGAGACGATGACCTCGGTCTCGAAGGCGGCCTGCTTCGTGGCGTACTCGGGGACCCCACCGGGGAACCGCTCGCGCAGCCCGGTCTCGACCTCCTTGACGAACCAGCTCTCCTCGTCCTCCCCGGGCGGGCAGGGGAAGCGGGGCATGAACCGCCCCTCGCCCTCGGTGAAGCCGATGTCGCACATCTCGGCGATGAGCAGGGTGTTGTCGCAGGCCTCGGGCAGCTCGCGCCAGGTGTGCCGCATCTCCGCCGGGCTCTTGAGGTAGAAGTCGTCGGCGTCGAACTTGAACCGGGTCGGGTCCATCAGGGTGGAGCCCGACTGCACGCACAGCAGGGCGGAGTGCGCCTTGGCGTCCTCCGGGCTGGTGTAGTGCAGGTCGTTGGTCGCCACGAGCGGTAGGTCCAGCTCACGCGCCAGGCGCAGCAGGTCCTTCTGGACGCGCCGCTCGATGTCGAGTCCGTGGTCCATCAGCTCGCAGAAGTAGAACTCCTTACCGAAGATGTCCCGCATGTCGCTCGCGGCCTGCAGCGCCTCGCGGTACTGCCCCAGCCGCAGCCGGGTCTGGATCTCCCCCGAGGGGCAGCCGGTGGTCCCGATGAGGCCACCGGAGTACTGGCTGAGCAGCTCGCGGTCGATGCGCGGCCACTTGGCGTAGACCTGGTCCAGGCTCGCCATCGAGTCCATCCGGAACAGGTTGTGCAGGCCGTTGTTGTTGCGGGCCAGCAGGAGCATGTGGGTGTACGCGCCCGAGCCCGACACGTCGTCGCTGGCCTGGTGCTCCTCGCCCCAGCGGACGCGGGTCTTGTCCGTGCGGTGCGTCCCGGGGGTCACGTAGGCCTCGACCCCGATGATCGGCTTGACGCCGGTGCCCTGCGCTTTCTTCCAGAACTCGTAGGCGCCGAAGACGTAACCGTGGTCGGTGGTCGCCAGCGCCGGCATCCCCATCTCGGCGGCGCGCGTGAACAGGTCCCCGATGCGGGCGGCACCGTCGAGCATCGAGTACTCGGTGTGCACGTGCAGGTGGACGAACGAGTCGGTGCTGGAGGCGCTCTGCGGGGACATCGGGACGATCCTAAGCCAGGGCGGTGACGGTCCTCGGCGTGTCGCCGGACGTGTCGTGGGCGGGTGTCCGCCACGGCCCTCGGGAGTGCGTGGAACCGTGTCCGGGCATGCAAAAGGGCCACCCGGTGGGGTGGCCCTTATGCGTGAAGTATGTTCGGCTGCGTCCTACTCTCCCACACCGTCACCAGTGCAGTACCATCGGCGCTGAAGGGCTTAGCTTCCGGGTTCGGAATG